>JAIPEL010000023.1 GCA_021737185.1 Desulfobacterales bacterium
GCCGATGGGTCTCAGCTCGGAAGCTGGGCAACTGTTTGAGCCGGTTAGGCCGCGTTAAGACGGCCGTGACGCAAAGAACGGGATCTTTTTGGCAATTCCCATTTGCCGGTGCCATTTTTTTGCATCCCAATCAGCGGCCGTCTTTACGCGGCCTTGATGGCGAGTTTTGGCCGGCTGGAGAGCTGAGACCCATCGGCCTCCTGCGGTTACAGGCTGGCGGTTTCTGAATAAGCGAATTCATGAAATATCCGGGTTAGCCCTGCGCTGATGATACGTACCCTGTAAGGCGATTTCGCCCAACGGCAACATATTATTCCTTCTGCGGAATCATGAATCCCGATAGTTGTACTCTTAACGTAACCTGCAAAAATGGGTTGTCAAAACAAGACCCCTTTGACCTCCGATTCCCCCAAAACAACGAATTTTCAACACCCTATGGCTGGGCCACACAGCGCAGCGACAGGTCGTCATTTTTTGTAGCTTTTATCCTTATGACCACCACAACCCCATCAAACCGTGAAGATCATCAAAATTCCTTTACGATTCACATGCCCTATTCATCCGGAATTCTTCTATAATTAAGATTTCGCTTTTCGGGTACATTTTTTGCATAATATTTTTTCGCTTTTTATTGATAAATCACGATCCAACCCCCATCTTCCTTTATGCATTTATGGAGGATGATGAGGAGGATGATAGGGATCGCTTCTTTTCTGCCGACGACTGCAGAAAATTCGTGCACCGGTTCTCGCAATACCGGTTTTCCTGGAGGGGAGCGTTACGAATCGGTCACCGACAGGGCCGCCCTGCTCACGGTGCTGAAGAAAGGATAGCCCCATGGCACTCAAAAAGATGCTCGGCGAAATATTGGCGGATCTCGGGGTGGTCTCCCACAATCAGGTCAAAGAGGCTCTGCGGCGTCAACGGGAAATTTTCGAAGGCAGAACCCTGCCCGACCGCATGGAACGATCCCGCCTGGTAGCCGAAACGCGCTTCAGCGGCAGAACCGATCGCATCCCTCTTCTGGGACAGATCCTGGCGGACATGAAAACCGTAACCGAAGACCAGCTCAAGGACGCTCTGAACATCCAGAACAAAATGATCCAGAAATACTGCGATCTCGATTGCGGGGCCTTGTGCTCGGTCATGGATATGGGAACCCGGGTCAATTCGTCTTTGAACCTGGCCGAGGTTCTTTCTATGATCATGCACAATGCCAACAAGGTGACCGGCTCCGAGGCCAGCACCCTCATGCTCGTCGATGAAACCAGCGGAGACCTTTTTTTCAGCGTGCCTACCGGTCCAAAGGCAGGAACACTGCTGGACCTCAAGCTGGAAAAAGGACAGGGAATCGCCGGATGGGTCGTCGAAAACGAACGGCCCGTCATCGTGGACGATGTGGAAGAGGACCCAAGATTTTTTCCCGGCATCGACAAGATGTCCGGATTTCAGACCCGATCGATCCTCGGCGTCCCTCTCAAGGCAAAAGGAAAGATCATCGGAGTACTGGAAGTGCTCAACAAGTCGGACGGCACGACCTTCACGGAAGAAGACGCTCTGCTGTTGACGATTTTTTCGGAACAGGCCGCGATGGCCATCGAGAACGCACGACTCTATGAAGAGTTGAAGGTTCAGGTCGAAGAGACTCGCCGGATGCATGAAGAACTTGTCGAGGCCCGAAAATTTCAGGCCTTGACACAGCTTTCTTCAGGCCTTGCCCATGATTTTAAAAACATCCTGAATGCCATCATGGGGTTTTCCGAGATTATCCTTCTGGATGTCGAGAGCGCTCAAATTCGCGAAGACGTGCAAGAAATTCTGAAGGCCGGCGGTCGGGCCAAAGACCTGCTGGAACAGATCCTGAAATTTACCCGGCAAAGCGAACAGAGCAAGGTGCTGCTCGACAGCAGCACCGCCATCAGGCAGGCGGTCAAGTCGATACGGGGCAGGCTTCACGAGGGCATTGAAATCATCGAGGATTTGTCCGTCGAAAGCGCCTACATCACGGCCGATCCGTCCCAGTTTCATCAGATCCTGCTCGATCTTCTGCAAAACGCGGGCGAAGCCATCGGAAAAGAATCCGGCAAGATCCGCATCGAGTCCGAAGTGCTCTCTTTGACCGATGAGGATTCCGGGCCGCGGCCCTTTTCCGAGTCCGGCAAATACGTCAAGATCCTCGTTGTCGACGACGGCTGCGGGATGGACGAAGAAACGATCAAACAGATCTTTGAACCGTATTTTTCCACCAAGAAACGGGGCGTCGGAACGGGGATGAGTCTTGCCGCGGCCGAGGGGATCATCAAGGGCCACGGCGGCGGCATCGAAGTCTCCAGCGCCATTGGAGAGGGGACGACCTTCGAGCTCCTCTTTCCGCTTGCCGCTGAAAAGAAACCAGAGAAGGAAACAGAAAGCGTCCAAAGTCTCCCCGGCGGCAAAGAGCATATCCTGATCATTGACGATGAAGAGCCCCTGGTGGCCATTCTCGAACGGATGCTGGGGCATCTGGGCTACCAGGTGACGGCCTCGAACAGCTCCGAAAAGGCCCTTGATATTTTCAGCCGGGACCCCATGACCTTCGACTTGGTCATCTCAGACCTGGCGATGCCGGTCATTCCAGGAGACAAGCTTGCAAAAAAGATGATGGAAGTCCGTGCAGATACCAAAGTGATCATCTGGACAGCGTTCAGCGAAGGGATCAACAAGGAAAAATTCGAAAAAATCGGGATCCGTGCCTGCTTGGACAAGCCGGTCGTCATGAGTGAACTGGCACTCACGGTGCGCAGGGTTCTCGACGAGGACTGAATCCGGCCTTGGAGATAACGACCGCCATGAGGGTTTGCTCATGGCACCGCCCCACGCGCGTTCTTCAGGCACCATCTTTGGGGGCCTCAATGCGTCTGACGACCAAATGGCAATTCATCGTCGGCACCTTCACCCTTTGCTGGATGTCTTACTTTCTGGTGCCATGCATCGGTTTCGAGGTGTATTCTGCCGGAATTTCGGATCTGTTCGACAGCGAGGCGTTCAATTTCGTTTTCCTGATGATGCTGTTTTTGACCGTTTCGGTGCTGTCGGCCGATGCGGCGGAGGCCGCCTATCTTCGAATCCGCCGCTTTCCCTGGTTTCGCCCCCGGCTGGGGGAAATTCTGGTGGCGCGCGGGTTTATTTCCCATGCCGAACTGGACGAAGCCCTCTCCGAGCAGAAACTACGCATCGGCGACGTGCTGCTTCAAGCGGGCAAGTTGGCACCCAGCGAACTGGAGGGAGCGCTGGACTACCAGCGCTCCCTCCAGGGAATACGAGTGGGCGAGGCGCTCGTCAAGCTAGGGTATGTCTCGAAAGAAGACGTTTTCTGGGCGCTGCAGCGAAGCAACCGAAAGTTGGGCAGGATCCTGATCGAGCGGGGTCTGATCACCGAATACGACCTGCACCGGATCCTGGGCCGTCTCTGGTACGGGCGAAACCATGGTCTGTAACCTGCCGCTGAGAATCACCCGGATCAGGCAATATCCCCGCCGCTGACCGCGAGGAGTTCAGTTTGATCAAAGGTGAAACTTCCCAATCCGTCATCCCCACGGTCTGGCTCTGCGACCGGTCGCGCCCTTGCAGCGAGGAAAGATTGCGAAATACCGAAAGTGGTGAATAAAAAAATCTCAAGCACCAAGACCCAAATCACAAACAAGCAGCAAGCACCAAATCACAATATCTAAACAAGGACAAAAGCCTTTCTAAGATATCTTGTTTGGAAATTGGTGCTTGGAATTTGTTTGGGATTTGTTGCTTGGGATTTGGTATTTTCCTGCCCCGGGCCTCTGCTTGCGCAGGGCCGGGCACCGTACCCGCCCCAAGGAACCCCCGACTTCGACCGAAGTTTCATACGAGCGCCGCCTCTGGCCGGCCTCGCCGACCAGTTTGATCAAGGGTGAAACTATGCCATTTTGGCCTAGTTTCACATAAGGGGGTCCGGGGAAATTTTTTTCAGTACTTCCCTATAAATAATCAGTTTCTGTACGTCTTGGGTCCCCTCCCCCAAAGAGGAGGCCCATGCATCGAGGGGATATTTGTGGATCGGGTGGTCGACGATGACCGATGCCGCCCCGAACAGGTCCGCGGACCAGGCCGTCACCTTCCGGGCCATGTCGACGGTTACATATTTTGCCATGGCGGCATCGCTTCTGAAGTCTTCGCCGCTGTCAGCGGTTTGACATGCCTTGTAGACCATGAGACGCGCGGCTTCGATCCGGGCTGCGTGTTCCGCGATTTCGAAGGCCTTGGCCTGAAAATCGACGATCCGCTCCCCGAACGCCCTCCGCTTGAGGCCGTGGGTCAGGGCCAATTCAAAAGCTCCGGCAGCGGTTCCCAGGGTCAAGGCGCTGATGGGAATCCGGCTGCGGGTAAACACTTCAAGAATCTGGCGAAGCCCGTACCCCCTGCGGCCCAGTAAATGGTCTTCCGGGACGAATACCCCGGAAAATTGCAGGCGAGTCAGATCGGAGGGAATCCAAACCGCCTTGTTGAGCTTTTTGCGGCGGATGCCCGAAGCTCCCAGGTCAACGAGAAACATCGAAATCCGACGGTTTCGATCGGCATCGGGATCGGTAACGGCAGTCACCACGGCAAGATCTGCGATCGCCCCGTTGGTCACAAACGCCTTTGTTCCGTCAAGGCACCACCCTCCTGACACCCGCTCGGCGGACATACCGATGCCGGCCACATCGCTTCCGGCGATGTTCTCCGTGCTGCCGAGGCACATGATTTTCTCGCCGGACACCACCGCCGGGCCGTAGCGCTGCTTCAGGTCTTCCGGGCCGAACATGAAAAGCCCCATGAACCCAAGGTCGATGTGCGCCAGGGCCGAAATGGCCACGCCAGGGGAAACCGCCGCCAAAGCCTCTGACAGCAGCGCTTCGCGAAGCACCGAATGCTTTTCGAGCCCGCCCGTACGAACGGCGAACCCGTACCAACCGGCTTTTCCCATCTGCCGGAAGAATTCTTTCGGGATCCGGCCGGATCGGTTCCATGAGGACAGGGACGGCAGGACCTCTTCCTTTAAGAACTGCCGAAAACGGGTTTGTTCCTCTGTCAACGATGCCGATATCAGAAAGGCCATGGACGCCCCTCTTTCAGGCGAAGGGAATCAGTATGGAAAACTGTGCTCCGCCCTCTGACCGGTTTTCGGCAAAAAACCGGCCGCCATGAGCTTCAACGATGCGGTGGCTGATCGAAAGTCCCGCCCCGATCCACTTGCTTTTTTTCTGCGTGTAAAAAGGATCAAAAATTCGCTGCAGATCTTCTTCGACGATGCCCGGTCCGTTGTCGGCAACACGAATCCTGACATACCCCCCGGACCGGTCTGTACGGATGGTCAGTTGCCGGGCTGGTGCTCGCCTGGACCCGCTTTCCTTTGTATCGGAACCTCCGGAAAGCGCCTCGACGGCATTGCGGATCAAGCTCTCCACGGCCTGGCCCATCTGACGAAAGGAGGCATCTATTGCGGGAAGCCCCGGCGACAGCTTCAACGCCAGTGTCACCTTGGCCGCCTGGAGCTCGTCCTGGACCCGGGAGACAACCTCTTCCACGATCCGGTTGACCTCTACTTTCTGCCGTTCCTTTTCTCCGGGGCGGCCCAGCGACAGAAGCTTTGAAACGGTATCCCGCATGCGGTCAACGGCATCTTCGACCATCTTGAGGTCTGAAGCCAGGCTTTCATCGACCTGATGGTGGATGGCCTGAGACCTGAAAATAGAATCGATGGTCTGCAGCGGCGACTCGACTTCGTTGGCGATGGCAGCGGCCAATTGACCGGCGGTTGCCAAACGTTCGGAGCGAACAAGTTCTTCCTTTGACAAGGCAGGATGGTGGAGATCCTTCAACTTCTCCGGAGCCGGCCGATACCCTTCTTCACCTGCGCGAAACTCGGCAGCTTGCCGCTTATCCAGACCGGCATCGTTGAGGATCACGGTGATGGCCTGGTGGGCCTGGTCATCTATACGAATCAAGTCCAGCCGCACCTGTCGGTTTTTGATCTCTATAGGGGTTTCGCCGGTGGAGGCGCTTCCGGCATCGGCAACCTGTTCCAGCATCGCCTCGATTCTCTGCCGCTCTTTTCCGCTGAAAAGTCCCTGGAACGGGGAGCCGAGCAAAACCTCCTCTGCAGCGTCGAACATCTGCAGAGCGGTGGGGTTGGTGTAGACGATCTCCCCGCCCAGGGTCAGTTCGAGGACGCCCTCGGACAGGTGGTTCAAAATGACGTCGGCATGCTTCTTGGAGTAGAGAAGCTCCCTGGAGATCTGGCGGTAATAGACATCCTCCCGGCCGATGACCCGGTCCGAGGTGCCGCATTCTCCTTCGGCGTCCAATCGGTACAAAAGGGCCAGGATATGGGTCGACATCTTGTCGAACGGTCCCTTGGCAATGCAGTAATTGGCGCCGAATTCGACAAAATTAAAATCAGCCTCCGCCGCAATGGCCGAAAGAATGATTACACAGGCATCTTTCAGGTTGGGGCGGGTTCGGATGATACGGCACAGCTTGTCTCCGCTGATGTTCGGCATGACCTGATCGACGAAGATGACGTCTGGCTGATGCTCGTCGAGGATCTTGAGCGCCGACAATCCGTCTTCGGCCGTCAGCACGTCGTCGCCGCGCTTTTCGAGAAGTCGGCGCATATAGGTCAGCATCAACGGATGGTTGTCCACGACAAGAACCTGTTTTTGGCTGCGATCGGGTTTCATCTGCGCATATTTTCTTCTGCAAAGTTACAGTTCATGAGATGATCCAGGACCGCCCGCAGGTAGTCCCCTCTTCGGTTATGATAGTCATAGCACAGATTCAAATCAAAGTCCTGGCGCCGAAGCGGCTGCTTTCGCGGCCTGCAAAGGTCTAATATATCTAAGACATTGACAATTTAGCTTGATTCTGGGCAAAAAGAAAATCCGATAGGCAGTGCCCAGGGCTCCGCCAAAGTCCGCGTAACGGACGAACCATTGATGGGGCGCCGGTCGTATCGACCGTTGGAGGGACGCGCTCTGTCGCGTCCGAACGCGGGCGGCCACGCCAGAGCGTGGCCCTCCATTTTTGGACTTTGACGGGACCCTGGGCGGTGCCTGCCGGATGCGCCTTGGGCGGAATTCCAGCGGCCGGAAATCATGGTAAAATTGATTGTGCCGGCAGAGGGTTTTGAAATGAGCGAAATGCAGACTTCGTATCAGGTCTTTCCGGTCGGCGTCGTGCGCCTTGGCGGCGAACGGCCTGTGATTGAAATCTTTGCCCCGTTTCAAGACGCCCTTCTGGGGTTGGAGGGCTTTTCCCACACCCTCGTCCTGTATTGGTTCCACGAGAACGACTCGCCGGAAAAACGTCGAACCCTGCGGGTTCATCCGCGAAAAAATCCAGCCAACCCGCTGACCGGGGTGTTTGCCACCCATTCTCCCAGCCGTCCGAATCTGATTGCCCTGACCCGCTGTAGGATTGTGTCTATCGGCCCCGATACCGTGGAAGTCGAAAAAATCGACGCCATCGACGGCAGCCCGGTTCTCGACATCAAATGCTTCATTCCCGACGAGCCGCCGTTGGAGAATGTTCGGATTCCGGATTGGGTGCGCCATGGCGGACAATGACCCCGACCGGCTGGTCGAACTCGAAGGTCAGATCGAACGCATCACCTTCACCAGTGAGGAGACCGGCTACACTGTGGCACAGGTCCGGGTGGGGGGGCAAAGCCAGCCTGTAACGGTGGTCGGAAACCTGCTGGCGCCCACTTCCGGAGAGGTGCTTCACATGGAGGGCGAGTGGATCACCCATCCCCGGTACGGCCTCCAGTTCAAAGTCCACCGCCATGAAACCCGGGTGCCGGCCACCGAGGACGGAATCCGGCGTTATCTGGGCTCCGGAATGATCCGGGGAATCGGCAAAGTCTATGCCGATCGGATGGTCGACCAGTTCGGTGAACAAACCCTGGCAGTCATCGAAAACGAACCCGACAAGCTGGCCGAGATCGAAGGGATCGGCAAAAAACGGATCGAAATGATCCGCAAGGCGTGGGACGATCAGAAAGAAGTCCGCAACGTCATGCTCTTTTTGCAGGGCCACGGCATAAGCCCGGGCTATGCGGCAAAAATTTTCCGTCGTTATGGCCAGCGATCCATTGCCGTGGTCCGGGACAATCCGTATCGTCTGGCCACCGATATCGCAGGAATCGGGTTTGCCATTGCCGACAAGATTGCCGAAAAGATCGGGATCGATAAAAAAGATCCGAAGCGGGTGCAGGCCGGCATTCTTCACGGGCTGTGGACGTTGGCCGGAGAAGGCCATGTGTTTTACCCGCATGGGCCGCTTCTGGGGCACTGCAGTGAACTGCTCGCCGTAGACGGGGAGCGTGTGAGGGCAGCGGCTGACGAGCTGCATCGGGCGCATCGAATCGTCATCGAAGAGATCTTCCCCGGCGTGGCGGCGTTGGAGGCAAACGAAAGCGCTGTTTTTCTGCCTCCCTTTTACCGAAACGAGCAGGTCATCGCCGAACGGATTCAGATGCTGATGGCCCGTCCAAAGGGCGTTGGCGGCCTTCATCGGCAGTCGGCCTTCCAGGACGTCCTTCGGGCGCTTCCTTTCCGCCTTGCCCGCGACCAAAAAAGGGCCGTTGACAAATCGGCCGCCGAAAAGGTGCTGATCGTCACCGGCGGGCCGGGAACCGGCAAGACGACCATCATTTCTTCTGTGATTCGTCTCTATTCACGGTGGACCCGAAAGATCCTGTTGGCCGCCCCCACAGGCAGGGCCGCCAAGCGGATGAGCGAAGCCACCGGTGCCGCCGCCATGACGATTCACCGCATGCTCGAGTTCAACTTCCAAAAGGGCGGCTTTCAGCGGGACGGGGACAATCCCCTTGACTGCGACCTGCTCATCGTCGATGAAGCGTCCATGATCGACACGACCCTGATGGCCCATGTTCTGCGGGCTGTTCCGGATCCGGCGACAGTCGTCTTCGTCGGGGACGTCGATCAGCTGCCTTCCGTGGGGCCCGGCAATGTGCTGGCCGACATGATCGCCTCGGGGCGAATTCCAGTGGTAAAACTGACTGAAATCTTCCGCCAGGCGCAAACCAGCCGGATCATCGTAAACGCCCACCGGATCAACCACGGTCAGCTGCCGGAGCTTGCTCTTTCCGGGGAATTGACCGAATTTTATTTTATCGAAAAAAGAGCGCCGGAAGAGGTGCGCGATGCTATTCTCCAGGTGGTTCGCCAAAACATTCCGAGGCGGTTCGGGCTCGATCCGATAAAAGACATTCAGGTGCTGACCCCGATGCACAAGGGAACCGTCGGGGCCGTCAGCCTGAATCGGGAGCTCCAGCAGGCCCTGAATCCCGCCGGTGAGGGAATCGTGCAAGGAGAGAGGCGGTTTCGTGTCGGAGACAAGGTGATGCAGATCCGCAACAACTACGACCGGGAGGTGTTCAACGGCGACATCGGACGGATCGAGAGGATCGACCCCGTTGCCCAGCAAGTGACCGTCCGATTCGAAGACCGGCCGGTCGTCTACGAATTCGGGGATCTGGATGAGATCGTCCTGGCCTACGCGGTTTCCGTCCACAAATCCCAGGGTTCGGAGTTTCCGGCAGTCGTGCTGCCTGTCGTCACTCAGCACTACATCCTTCTTCAGAGAAATCTCATCTACACGGCGGTGACCCGGGCCAGAGAATTGATGGTGATGGTCGGCACCCGCAAAGCCTTGGCCATAGCCGTCGGCAACGACGCCCCTCAGAAACGGTATACGCGTCTTGAAGCGCGGATCCGGCAGTTGCTGGACTAAGGAGTCCGCTATGAAAGCCATCCGAGTACATCAGTTTGGAGAGCCGGAATCGATGGCTCTTGAAGAGATCGCCGAACCCGAGCCGGAATCGGGTCAGGTCCGGCTTCAAATCGCCGCCGCCGGAGTCAATCCGGTCGACACCTACATCCGCGCGGGCACATATCATATCCGGCCCAATCTTCCATACACCCCGGGAAATGACGGGACCGGCAGAATCGATGCCGTAGGCCAAGGGGTGTCGCACCTGAAAGTCGGCGACAGGGTATACTGCGCCGGCAGTTTGTCCGGCACCTACGCCGAAAAGGCCTTATGCGCCAGCGCCCGGGTGTTCCCGCTGCCCGAGACCCTCTCCTATGCCCAGGGAGCGTCTGTGGGAGTCCCCTACGGGGCCGCCTATCACGGACTGTTTCACCGGGCAAAAGCCCTTCCCGGGGAGACCGTCCTCGTGCACGGGGCCACCGGCGGCGTCGGAACGGCCGCCGTTCAGCTGGCAAAGGCCCACGGGATGACAGTCGCCGCCACCGGGGGAACCGAGAAGGGGCGCAGGCAAGCCGCCGAACAGGGGGCCGATCTGGTGCTGAACCACAAAAGTACAGGCTACCTGGAACAGCTTATGGCCTGGACCCACGGCCGCGGGGTGGACGTGATCTTAGAGATGCTGGCCAACGTCAATCTGGGCGAAGACCTGAAGGTTCTGGCCGCAAACGGCCGAGTGGTCGTCATCGGAAGCCGAGGCACGGTCGAAATCAACCCCAGAGACGCCATGCAGAAAAACGCCGCCATACTGGGCATGCTGCTCGGCAGCGTCTCCGCCGAGGAATTCCGGCGGATCCATGCGGCTCTGGGGGCGGGTATGGCCAGCAACGTGGTAAAGCCGCTGGTCGACCGGGAACTTCCCCTTGCCCAAGCACCCGAGGCCCATCGGAGGTTTATGGAAGCGGGCGCCGCCGGCCAGATCGTCCTGGTACCGTGAGGGAAAAGACGACCTGGCCGATCGTCAACCCCCATTGAATGAACCGGTATCCGCCATGGGGAAAAGAAACCATCCAGACTCGACCGGCAGATAAAAGGGGGTCCTTACCAGCCCTGGCCGGGCCGGTACGTGAAGCTGTCGGTGAAAGACAAAGGCGTCGGCATGACGCCTGAGGTGATGGACCGGATCTTCGATCCTTTTTTCACTACCAAGGAAATGGGGCGCGGAACGGGGTTAGGACTGGCTTCGGTATATGGCATCGTCAAAGGCCATGAAGGCTATCTCGAAGTGGAGTCGACGCCGCAAAAAGGATCCGAATTCCATATCTACCTGCCCGCTGCCCGAAGCAGCGGAAAATCCGAGGAGCCCGATGGATCATGACCACGATACGCCGTATCGAACTGTTTCATGTGGCCGTCCCCCTGCCGGGCACATTCTATCCGGCTTGGATTCCCGGTTTTCCACAGACCGAAAACCGCTTCACGCTGCTGCGTGCCACCACCGACGACGATGTGGTCGGCTACAGCGCCGGACCCGCCATGGGCCGGGAGCGCGCCGGACTCGGCGAGCTGCTGGGGCCCTATTTGATCGGCGAAGACCCCACCGACATCGGGCTGATCCAGCAGCGCATTCGGGAGATTTCATATCTGGGGTGGCGAAATGCCTGGGTCGAGCCGGCATTCTGGGACATCAAGGGCAAGCTTGCCGGAAAACCGGTTTGCGCACTGCTTGGCAGCGGCCCGTGCACCGTTCGGCTGTATGCATCCACCGGCGAAGTGAAATCTCCGGCGGAGCGGATCGAGGAAGCCGAGGCCCGCTTCTCTGAAGGATTCCGCGCCATCAAGATCAGGGTTCATGATTTTGAGGAGATCGCAGACATCCGTCAGGTCAAGGAGGTCTCAACCGCCATGGGCCACAAGATGAAGATCGGGGTGGACGCCAACCAGGGATGGCGGGTGACAATCGTTTCAGACGCCCCTCTGTGGGATCTGGCCCGGGCCCGCCGATTTGCAGACCGCTGCGCCGATGCGGGCGTCGCGTGGCTCGAAGAGCCCCTGCCCATGGACGCCTACGAAGACCTTGCGGCGCTGACGGCCTACAGCCGGATTCCGATCGCCGGCGGCGAATTGCACACCGGCGGGCTGCCCGAATTGAAGATGATGATCGAACGCCGATGCTACAAAATCTTTCAACCCGACGCGGTCTTTTCCGGCGGCATCGCCCAAACCATGGAGGTGGCCCGCCTCTGCCGGCAAAAGGGGCTGATCTATTCCCCCCACACCTGGACCAACGGGATCGGGTTTGCCGTCAATCTGCAGTTGTTTGCCGCCAGCGGCTTCGCCGCGGAAAAGGAGCTGGAATTTCCGATCAGCCCCCCGGGCTGGACGGTGGAGGCTCGAGACGGCATCCTGGAGAATCCTTTCGACCACGACAATGGAAGCCTGCAGGTCCCGAACCGGCCCGGCCTCGGAATCGAGATCGACAAAAAAGCCCTGAAAAAACATGGCAAGCGGTTCTTCAAAATGGACCGGAAGCGGCTGATCTGGTATTCGGTCCGCAACCGGGGACTCCGCGCCACCTTGGAAATCAACCGCAACCGCCGAAAATCACGGAAAACGTGATTTTCTGCGGTGGGTTTTAAAAAAAGGAAATTTGAGTTTCCGGATCCAAAGTTGAAGATCGCCGTCATCGGCGCCGGCGCCATCGGCGGGGTGGCCGGCGCACGGATGAGCAAAGCCGCGTAATGACGGCTGTCGATGGAATGCTTTGCAGATTTCATCTATAAATAATGATGCCGCCCGGCGCGAGCCGGGCGGCATCATTATTTATCCTTTGAGGCTGAACTTGTCTGCGATCACGTTGTAGTATGCGTTTTCAGAAACCGTGCCCCAGACGCCCACCTGGGCCTTGAACTTCTTGAAGGCGTCATGCACCTTCCGGGCCAGGGGGTCCTTGTTTGCCTCTTCTTCCAACACCTCCTTGGCCAGCTTCCGCAGCTCGTCCATCATGTCTGCCGGAAACTGCTTGAGGTTGACCTTGTGCTTGGTAATGAGCTCCTGGAGGGCCGCTCCGTTGCCCGACTCGAACTCGCTCAGGCTCCAGAGATTGGTCTCCATGGCCACGGCGTCTAAAATCACCTGCAGGTCCTTGGGCAGGGACTCATAGGCCTTCTTGTTGAAGATGACCTCCAGGGTGGTGCCGGGCTCGTGCCAGCCGGGATAGTAATAATAGGGGGCGGCCTTGTAGAACCCCATGCGAAGGTCGTGCATGGGGCCGACCCACTCGGTGGCATCGAGCACCCCCCGTTCCAGGGAGGTGAAGATCTCGCCGCCGGCAAGCAGGACCACGGTGCCGCCGGCGCCGGCGATCACCTTTCCGCCGAGGCCGGGAATCCGCATCTTCAGGCCGTTGAAGTCGCCGATGGTGTTCATCTCCTTTCGGAACCAGCCCCCCATCTGAACGCCGGTGTTGCCCTGGGGCCGGGGAACCACGTTAAACGGGGCATAGACCTCCTCCCACAGCTTGAGCCCCCCGCCGCTGTAAAACCAGGCATTGTTGCCCTGGGCGTTTAAGCCGAAGGGAACGGCGGAGAACCACTGGCACGCCGGCGTCTTTCCGGCCCAGTAATAGGCGGCGCCGCTGCCGCATTCCACGGTGCCGTCGGAAACCGCGTCGAAGGTGCTCAACGGCGGAACGAGTTCTCCCCCGGCATAAACCTGGATGTTGATCCGGCCGCCAGTGGCATCCTTGACCCGCTGGGCAAAGCGTTCGGTGCCGGTCTGCAGGACGGGAAGATTGGGCGGCCATGTCGTGACCATTTTCCAATTGTAGGTTTTTTGGGCGATCACACTCGGTGCTGCAATCGCCGATGCCGCCACTGCAGCAGCGCCGACACCCGCTTTTTTGATGAACTCACGTCTTTTCATTGTTCCGCCTCCTTATCGTCGGAGTATGGGTTTTAAAAAAATGAGCCTCGTTCAGTAAAGGCTTCGTCCTATCCTTTGACACCCATTCAAACTGCGCTGCGTGTTGTGGTCTTATCCGCCGAAGACGACGGACGGCAGCCAGGTGACCAGCTTCGGGTAAAAGACCACGATCAGCAGGCCGATGAGCTGGAAAAATACAAAAGGAATGATACCGCGGTAGATGTGGCCGGTGGTGATCTCCGGAGGGGTCACCGCCTTCAGGTAAAACAGGGAAAATCCGAAAGGCGGCGTCATAAAAGAAGTTTGGAGGTTGACCGCGATCAGAATGCAGAACCAGGCCGGATCGAAGCCGAATTCGAACATGATCGGGGCCAGCACCGGCACATGAATGAACGTGATCTCGATAAAATCGAGAAAAAAGCCGATGACGAAGATCAGGGCCATGACGATGAACAGCACGAAATGGTTTCCGTGGTTTTCAGCGATGCCGCCAAGAAAGTGCCGAACCAACCCGTCTCCCCCCAGGCCCCGGAAGACGAGCCCGAAGGCTGCTGCTCCCACGAGAATAATAAACACCATGCAGGTGAGCTGCAGGGTGGTGTGCATCACTTCCCGCAGGATTTTCAGGGAAAATTTGCGGTTGGCGACGGTCAAGACGGTGGCGCCCACCGCACCGACGGCGGCGGCTTCGGTGGGTGATGCGATTCCGGCAAAAATCGAACCGAGCACGGCCACCATGAGAAACAGCGGCGGAAACATCGCCCGACCCACCCGTTTTAGCATGTCGAAGCCGGACATCGCCGCCAGCTCTTCTCTGGGAATGGCCGGCGACCACTCCGGTTTGATGAGCGAAACCAGTACGATGTACAAAATGTAGAGCCCCACGAGCACCAGACCGGGAAGCACCGCGCCGACAAACAGATCCCCCACCGGCACGCCCACGATGTCGCCGATCAGGACCAGCACAATGCTCGGCGGAATGATCTGTCCCAGCGTTCCGGAGGCAGAGACCGTTCCGGTGGTCAGCGACTTGTTGTAGCCGCGCTTGAGCATGGTGGGCACGGCCAGCAGCCCCATGGTGACCACGGTGGCACCGACAATTCCTGTGGAAGCGCCCAGAAGCGCCCCGACCACCACCACCGAGATGGCCAGCCCGCCCCGGATCCGTCCAAAGAGCATCCCCATGGTGTCGAGCAGCTCTTCGGCAAGACCGGAGCGCTCCAGCATCACCCCCATGAAGACGAACAACGGAACCGCCAGCAGTGTCACATTGGTCATCACCCCCCAAATACGGAAGGGCAGCAGGTTGAAAAAAGACCAGCCGAATCCGATCAGCCCGAAGCACAGGGCGGTCCCCATCAGGGTGAAGGTCACCGGAAAACCGAACATCAACAAAATGGTCAGGGCCAGAAACATCCAGCCGGGCAGATATTCCATCAGGGCTCCGTCTCGGATTCGATGTCTTTACCGGCGATGGTGAACAGGCTCTTGATGCCCAGGGAAATCCCCTGAAAAAAAACAAGGGCGAAACCGGCGGGGATACAGGCCTTCAGGACCCATCGGAAGGGGATGCCTCCGGGGTCCGGGGATCCTTCCATAACGGAAAAAGCGTTGGCGACAAACTTCAGCGACGTGGCGATGATCAGGTAGCAGCCGGGAATCAGAAACAGGAGCACGCCGATGAGGTTGATCCAGGCCTGGGCTTTGGGGCCCATGCGCTGGTAGAAGATGTCGACCCGCACGTGGCCGTCTTTGAGCAGGGTGTAGCCGGCTCCCATCAGGAAAATAAATGCAAACAGATGCCATTCCAGTTCCTGGGTGAACACGTAGCTTGTTTTGAATGCATACCGCATCACCACGTCGACGAAAACGACGCAGACCACCAAGCCGGTGGTCCAGGCGACGAATCGGCCGACCCAGGTGTTGAGGGCATCAATGAGGTGAACGATCTTCAATAGAAACTGCATCGGTACCTACATATAAAAAAAGTAAGAGCGCTCGGGATATCGGGAAAACCGCCTTCGGATCGATGACGCTTCCGCCGGTTTCAGTCTCTGAGGGGCGATCCGCTTTTGCTGAATGCAGGTCACCGCTTTTCCGCCCCAGGCCTGATCGAAATTCAGATACTGATGCGTATAGATAAGGAGCGAATGTGTCGGTGTCAATATGAAAAATTCAATTATTTCGATTGCCTGTCTCTTTATCGCGGGTCGGATGAAAATCCGGCGATCTATAGTACGACTAAAACATAATGAGATTCTGAGCCTTTAGTCGAATCGAGGGAGGCGCCGATTCCCCTCCCCGGGGCCAAAAGGGATTCAGGCGCTTTTCGGGTTTCCTCTAAAATCCCGTGCTTGATCCGATTCCCGGTATGGTTTAGAGCGCTTGTCAAACAGCCGAGATACGACCTTGCGTTCGCGAAGCGCCGGTGCATATCAAGCTCTTTCAAACTGAACGGAAATATGGCAATTCCTATATACGGAAGTTCAAGAAGATCCGGACAAAGGGGGCGCGATGACCAAAACCGTCAATTGGGCCGACAACTACCAGGAAAAGAAACGATCGCCCAAGGAGGCGATCGCCCTGATTCGTCCGGGCCAGCGGGTGTTCATCGGATCGTCCTGCGGCGAGCCCCAGGCGCTGATGCGGGCGCTGGCAGACCAGTCTGAAGACTTCACCGGACTTGAGATCGTCCGTCTCATGGCCCTGGAAAGCGCCCCCCTGACCCTGGCCGCCAACAAGTCCGGGGAAAAAAATCTGACAATCCGCTCGTTTTACGCCGGCTCCGGCCGCACCCGGGGCATCGCCAGAAATCTTCGCTACATCACACCCATGAATCTTTCCGCGGTGCCCAGGCTGTTTAAAACCAAGCGGATGCCCATCAACGTCGCCCTGATCCAAGTTTCCGAACCGGACGATTTCGGCTGGGTGAGCCTCGGCATTTCCGTGGACATCACTTTGGCGGCGGCCCGCAGCGCTGACCTGGTGATCGCCCAGGTCAATCCCCGAATGCCCCGGGTCATGGGCCGCAGCTTCATTCACGCCAACGACATCGACGTGGCGGTGGAGGTGGAAGAGCCGCTGCTGACGGTCGGTGCGCCGCCGGAATCCGAATCGGCCAATTTGATCGCCGATCACATCAAGGGATTCGTCGAAGACGGCGCCACGATCCAGATCAGCCTCGGTACCACCCCCCAGGCCGTTCTGCGCGCGCTGGCCGACAAAAACGACCTGGGAATTCACACCCAGTATGTGACCGACGACATCATGCACCTGGTCTCCCGGGGGGTGATTACCAACCGCTTCAAGGGATACAACGACGGCAAATTGGTGGCCAGCAGCGCCATCGGATCCGAAGAGCTCTACGAGTACCTCGACGACAACCCGGGGATCGACTTCTACCCTTCTGACTATGTCAACGATCCGAGTGTCATCGCCCGGCACCACCGAATGGTCTCCATCAACGTGGCCATGGAGATCGACCTCACGGGGCAGGTCGCGGCAGATGCCATGCCGATCAACCATTTCACCGGGGTGTCGGGCATGCTCGATTTTATACGGGGCGCCGCCCAGGCGGAAAACGGAAAATCGATTCTGATGCTGACGGCCGCCTCCAGAGACGGGAAAAAAAGCCGGATCGTTCCCATGCTCACCAACACGGCGGCGGTGATCCCCCGAAGCGATGTGCACTACGTGGTGACCGAATTCGGCGCCGTGAACCTGTTCGGCAAAAGCCTTCAGGAGCGGGCGCTTGCCATGATCAGCATCGCCCACCCGGCCTTTCGGGACCGGTTGTTTTACGATGCCAAGAAACTGGGGCTCCTGGGAACGGACCGGCGTCTCAAGGAATCGATCCACAGCGTCTATCCGATCCGCCTCGAAAAACGGATCGAGATCGACGGTGAATCGGTCATGATTCGCCCGGCCAAACCAGTGGACGAGCGCCGGATCCAGGAGCATTTCTACAACCTCGAAGCCCAGGACGTGGTCTCCCGGTTCTTCCACGAAAAAAGCACCTTCGCCCGGGACGAGGTCGAAGGGCTTTCCCAGATCGACTACATCAAGAACCTGACGCTGGTGGCCGTAGTCGGGGAATTCGGTTTCGGCCGAGTCGTGGGCGTGGCCGAGTACCTGCTCGACGAGTCGACGAACATGGCCGAGGTGGCCTTTTCCATCAGCCGCGGGTATCAGCAAAAGGGGCTGGGCCGGCTTTTGATGGAGCAGATGAGCCGGGCTGCCCTGGAAAACGGCATCGCCGGTTTTCTGGCTTATATCGCGCCGGACAATCAGGGGATGCATAACCTGTTCAATACGTTGCCGTACCGGGTCGACAGCGAGCCTGAAGAAGACGTGCTGCTGCTTCGCTGCCGGTTCGACGATCCGAAACCCGAGACCGAGTCAAAGGAGTCGCAATGAAGGAATGTACGGTTCGTTTTTTACCCTATGAAAAATCCATCACCGTGGCCGAGGGCGAAACCCTCATCCGGGCCGCCCTCGAAGCGGGCGTTCACGTCAACGCATCCTGCGGCGGCGAGGGGGTCTGCGGCAAATGCCGGGTCATCGTCGAAGAAGGCGAGGTCGAAGGCGGCGTCAATGACCGGCTCAAGCCCGAGGATGTCGAAAAAGGCGTTCGCCTGGCCTGCCAGAGCGTGGTGAAAAGCGATCTGACCGTGCGGATTCCCGTCGAATCGGCCATCGATGCGTCGGTGCTGAATCTGAAGCGGTCCCCCCGAAAAACGGCGCAGATCCAGGAGGTCGATTTCGATGCCCTCAAGCAAGAAGGGCTCTTTATGCCCCCGGTGGAAAAGCGCTTCTTGACCCTTCCCGAGCCCAGTGCCGACGACCGGCTTCCGGACGTGGCCCGGCTGGTCAGCTACCTGAATGTCCACCACAGCGAGCACCGCCTGGTGGTGCGGCTTCCGGTGATCCGAAAGATACCGGATCTGCTTCGAGAAAGCAGCTTTGCGGTGACGGCGACCCTTGCCCGGCCGGTCCAGCCCGGTCGCAAGACCCACATCATCGACATCGAGCCGGGCGACACCACCGGCCGGAATTTTGCCGTGGCCATGGACATCGGCACCACCACCGTCTACGGACAGCTCATCGACCTTGTTTCCGGAAGCGTGCTGGCCGAGCACGCCGAGTTCAACGGACAGATCAGCTACGGCGAGGATGTGATCACCCGAATCGTCTATGCGGAAAAAGGCAAAGGGCTGGAAAAGCTTCACTCGGTGGTGGTCGAAACCATCAACAGCGTTCTTGACCGGATCGTCAAGCGCTCCGGCGTCGAACGAGACGAGATCAACACGATCACCATCGCCGGCAACACCACCATGACCCAGCTTCTGCTCAAGATCAACCCGCGGTACATCCGAAGAAGCCCGTATGTCCCAGCTTCCACCCTGTATCCGCCGGTCAACGCCCGGGACCTTGGCATCGCCCTGGCCGACCATGTTTCGGCCCTGGTATATCCGGCGGTATCCAGCTACGTCGGGGGCGACATCGTCGCCGGGGTCATGGGCTCCGGCCTCTATCGTTCCGAAGCGATCACCCTGTACATGGACGTCGGGACCAACGCGGAGATCGTGATCGGAAACCAGGACTGGATGGCCTGCGCCGCCTGCAGCGCCGGCCCCGCCTTCGAAGGCGCCGGAATCGAGTTCGGGATGAGGGCCGCCAAGGGGGCTATAGAGGATTTTTCCATTGATCCGATCAATTACGAACCAATGAACCTGACCATCGGCGATGTCCGGCCCAAGGGAATCGCCGGCTCCGGGTTGATCACCATCGTGGCGGTGTTGTTCGAAAGCGGGGTCATCGACAACCGCGGCAAGTTCAACCGCGAACTCGGCACCGACCGGATCCGAAAGCGCGACGGCGTCTGGGAGTATGTCCTGGCCAGCGCCGAAAACACCCAGATCGACCGGGACATCACGATATCGGAGGTGGATATCGACAACCTGCTCCGAGCCAAGGGAGCCATCTACAGCGGCTGCCAGACCCTGCTCGAAGAGGTCGGGCTGTCCGTCGGCGACCTGGATCGGATCATCCTGGCCGGCGGCTTCGGCAGCTACATCGACCTGGAAAAAGCGATGACCATCGGCCTTCTTCCGGAAATCGACCCGGAAAAAATCACCTATATCGGCAACGGTTCGCTGATGGGCGCCCGTATGAGCTCGCTTTCGAACCATATTCGTCGGGATGTGGTGGAAGTCCTTCGGAAAATGACCAATTTCGAGCTTTCAGAAACCGGATCCTACATGGACCATTACGTGGCGGCGCTGTTTCTCCCCCATACCGAAGTCAATCTGTTTCCGAAGCTCAAGGCCCGAATGGAGGCCCGCCGCAGCTCCGCGGCGCCGTAAACGCGGCCCGGGAAAAAACCGGGCGATATTTCGAAAGGGGAGTGCCGGGCAGCTACTACATGGATCGGCAAAATATAGTGCAAAATACTATATATTGAGGTGACCTTTTTTCGCAAATTGTTCTGGGTTATTTCCCATAATAAATCCCGACAATCTATTGACAAAGATCGGCTTTGCATATAGGAGAAAGCTGTTTTGGTAAGCGATACAGTCCCTTGGGACGGATCGTGACCGTCTCGGGACCCGAGCTTTTCCTGCCTCAGCAATGATCGGCCGCGTACGGTCTTCCGATGTTTTTGCGTGGAATCGCCACCGTCAGGTGTAGACATGATAACCGATATCAATTTCACCGAGAAAGGGGGGCTGCAAACCTGAGCATCCGTGGCCGACCGCCACCGTTGACCCATTCGACGCACCGTTCGATTTGGTCTTACCCTAACCGTTAACCGGTATATGACAAGGAGGGAACATTGGGCTTCGAATTTTATAAGGAATCCTACACCGGCAACATCCGGGAAATTTCCGTCGGCAGCGGCGACAAGGCCGTGACCGTCGGTGGGGAAACCGGATATCCGTTCTACCAGTTCGAAGGCGACATGCCCCACAAGCCCCGGATCGCCATGGAGGTCTGGGACATGGAGCCGGAGGATTGGGCGGAAGCCGCCCTCGCCCCGTTTAAAGACGTCGTCTCCGATCCGGCCGCCTGGGCCAAGAAGTGCGTAAATGACTACGGGGCGGAGTTGATCGTGCTCCAGCTCAAGAGCATCGACCCCAACGGCAAGAACACCGGCCCCGCCGAAGCCGCCGCCACGGTGAAAAAAGTGGCCGACGCCATCGACGTGCCTCTGATCGTCTGGGGATGCGCCAACGTGGAAAAAGACGAAGAGGTGCTCAAAAAAATCGCCGAAGAATGCGATGGAATGCATCTGACCCTCGGCCCGGTGGAAGACAAGAATCACAAGGGAATCGCCGCCAGCGCCATGGGATTCGGCCACGCGGTGATCTCCTCTTCGCCCATCGACGTCAACCTGGCCAAGCAGGTCAATATTCTGCTTCAAAACCTGGGCATGCCCATGGACAAGGTCCTCATCGACCCGACCACCGGCGGCCTGGGCTACGGCATGGAATACTCTTACTCGGTCATGGAGCGAATCCGGATGGCCGCCCTGACCCAGGGCGACGACAAGCTCCAGTTTCCGATCATCAACAACCTCGGCAATGAAGTCTGGAAGTGCAAAGAGGCAAAACAGCCCGTGGACGAACTGCCCGAGCTCGGGGATCCGGAACGGCGGGCCATCCTCATGGAAGCCGTGGGCGCGGTCACTTACCTCATGGCCGGATCCGACATCCTCATCATGCGGCATCCCGAAGCGATCCGGATGGTCAAGGCCTTTATCGACCTGGCGGCAGAAGGCGGATCGGCCCAGGATGTGGCCCCGATCGGAAAACAGCTTTCCGAAGTGGACGTGGATCTTGCCGCCATCGCTCCGGAACCGGATCTGAGCATCGAGGAAGAAAAGGCAGCCAAGCCGGCAGCCAAGCCCGCACCGGAAAAGAAGGCCGCCCCGGCGCCGGAAAAGAAAGCCGAAGCGCCGAAGCCGGCTGCCGAGGCCAAGCCGGCCGAGGCACCGAAGCCGGCCGCCGAGGCCAAAAAGGCAGAGCCGGCCCCGGTAGACGAGGCAGCCGCCAAGAAGGCCGAGGAAGACGCCAAGGCCAAGGCTGCCCAAGAGGCCAAGGCCAAGGCCGAAGCAGAGGCCGAAGCCAAGAAAAAAGCCGAGGAAGGGGCCAAGGCCAAGGCCAAGGCGGATGCAGAAGCCAAGAAAAAGGCCGAGGAAGAGGCCGAGAAAAAGGCGGCCACCGATGCCGTGGCCAAGCGCGAGGCCGAGGAAGAGGAAATCCGCCAAAAGCGGGCCAAAGAGCGCGAGCAGCGAATGGCCAAACAGGGAGCCGAGCCGAAAAAGAAGGCCGCCATGACGCCGGCCGAGGAACAGGCCTCTGCCCTGGACAAGATGCTCGACCGCCTCGACCGAATTCACCGGCGCAACTCCTGACGCGGAAGACGCCGGCACAAGATAGAGACCAATTGAGAAGTTAAATTACGAGGAGGAACCTCTGATGGCAGAAGAGAAAAAAGAAAAAGCAGCCAAGACCAAGAAGGTCGCAGACCCCAAGGCGGCGTCGATCGACACGGCGACCCAGCAGATGATTTCCCGCGCCGCCGAGCTCGACATCGACACGATTTTCGATCGGGCCGTGAGCATGAAACCCTGCAACATCGGAAACCAGGGCACCTGCTGCAAGAACTGCGGCATGGGCCCCTGTCGCTTGCCGCTTCCCAAATCCGGGATCGAAGGCGAAGACAATCGCAAGGGGCTGTGCGGGGCCACCGCCAACACCATTGCCGCGAGAAACTTCATCCGGATGATCGCCGGCGGTGCCGCGGCCCACTCCGACCACGGCCGCGCCGTGGCCGAAGTCTTTCGCTCGGCGGCCCGAAAAGAAACAGACGCATACAAAATCAAGGATATCCACAAGCTGCTCTCCATCGCCCCGTTGCTCGGCGTGGAGATCAAGGTCAAGGACGAGGAAGGCAACGAGCTTGACCGGGACATCGACGAAATCGCCCTGGAGGTCGCCGAGGCAGCCATGGAAGAGTGGGGCAAGCCCGAAGGGGAGCTCAAGTACCTGAAGCGGGCCCCGGAGGCGCTGTATGAGAAATGGAAGAAATTCGGCGTCCTTCCGAGAAATATCGACCGGGAGATCGTCGAGATCATGCACCGGACCCACATGGGGGTGGACCAGGACTACAAGAACCTGATGAAGCAGGGGACTCGCGCGGCGCTGGCCGACGGCTGGGGCGGTTCCATGCTGGCCACCGACCTGCAGGACGTCTTGTTCGGCACCCCGTATCCGCTGCAGTCCGAAGCGAACCTGGGCGTGCTCAAGGAAGACCACGTCAACCTGGTCATCCACGGCCATGAGCCGGTGCTGTCGGAGATCATCGTCGCCGTGGCCCAGAGGCCGGAAATGGTCGAGTATGCCAATAAAAAGGGCGCCAAGGGGATCCAGCTTTCCGGCATCTGCTGCACGGCCAACGAGATCCTTCAGCGCCACGGCGTGCCCCTGTGCGGGACCTTCCTGCAGCAGGAGCTGGCCATCATCACCGGCGCGGTGGACGCCATGGTGGTCGACATCCAGTGCATCTTTCAGAACCTGGCCAACGTGGCCAAGTGCTTCCACACCAAGCTGATCACCACCCATCCCATCGCCAAGATGGAGCAGGACAACGTCATCCATATCGAGTTCGACGAGCACCACGCCGTCGAAGACGCCGAGCGGATCGTGAAGATGGCCATCGACAACTTCGAAAACCGCGGCTCGGAAGTGATGATCCCCAGGCAGAAAAACGTCCAGGTCGCCGGTTTCGGCGTCGAGTCGATCGAGTACCACCTGGGCGGCACCTTCCGCGGCACCTACTACACCCTGAACGACAACATCATCAACGGCCGGATCCGGGGTGTGGCCGGCGTGGTCGGGTGCAACAACGCCCGGACGAAGCACAACGAAGGGCACATCGAGGTCGTCAAGGAGCTGATCAAAAACGATGTGATCGTGCTGACCACCGGCTGCAACGGCATCGCCTGCGCCATGGAGGGGCTGCTGACCCCTGAAACCGCCGGGGTCTATTGCGGCCCGGGCCTGGCCGAGGTCTGCGAGACCGTGGGTATCCCGCCGGTGCTTCACCTGGGCTCCTGCGTCGACAACAGCCGAATCCTGCTGGCGGCCACCGAGGTGGTCAAGGCCGGCGGTCTGGGCAAGGACATCAGCGATCTTCCGGCGGCCGGGTCTGCACCGGAGTGGATGAGCGAAAAGGCGATCAGCATCGGCCACTATTTCGTGGCCTCCGGCGTGTACACCGTCTTTGGCGTCACCCTGCCGGTCTCCGGCGCGCCGGTGTTTCAAAAGTACCTGTTTGAGGAATTCGAAAAGATGTACGGCGGCATGTGGGACCTGGAGGTCGACCCGATACTGCACGCCCGCAAGATGATCGCCCACATCGACAAGAAGCGAAAGGCTCTGGGCATCGACAAGGCCAGAGACCGCGTCCTGATGAGCATGGAAGACCGGATGAAGCTGGAGGCCTAAGCCAACGCCGGCACCCGATACTGAACCCGAAAAAAACGGAAAAATCCTCAACGAAGGAGGAACGCATGTCGAGATTAGTCGCATTTGCCGCCATCCAGGGTGGCTACAATATTGTCTCCAAGGTGGAAGGTAAGTACCAGCGCGCGCTGGATACTTACGACGCCGACACCCAGGTCGGGTTTCCCAACACGGCCTATTTCCTGCCGGTCATCTACTCCCTGCTGGGGATCAAGGTGGAAACTCTCGAGGACATAAAAAAACCGCTGGAGATTGCCCGCAAGCTTCTCCCCCCCCATGTCAAGGGCAAACACCACCTTCCCTATCTGGGGCCCCTGCTGGATGCCGGCATGGCAGCCCTTTTCGCGTTCGAGATCGAAGAGGCCCTTCGCTATCTCAACGATCCGGACTTTTACCTGCATTCGGAGGAGATCGACGAGGACGCCGGAAAGATCTGGCTGGGCGCCGCCGACGACACGGTCTTTAGAAAACGCGGCGTGGAGTTCGTCGACGGCTCGGCCCCGGGTTTTGCCGCCATCGTGGGCGCGGCCCCGGATGCAGAAACGGCCAAGCTGATCGTGGAAGAATACCAGCGCCGGAGTCTGTATATCTTTCTGGCCGCCAACCAGAACGGCACCACCGTGGCTGAGCAGCTCCTGGAAGCCGGGGTGCAGATCGGATGGAACACCCGGATCGTTCCCTTCGGACCGGACATCTCCTCGGCCATCTTCGCCCTCGGCTTTGCCAACCGGGCGGCCATGGCCTTCGGCGGCGTCAAGCCCGGAGACTACAAACGGATGCTCCACTACAACAAGGACCGGATCTTTGCCTTCGTCAACGCCCTGGGCGACGTGAACGCAGAATGGGCCGCGGCGGCGGCCGGCTGCGTGAACTGGGGCTTTCCGACCCTGGCCGACACCGATATCCCCGAGATCCTGCCCACCGGCATCTGCACTTACGAGCACGTGGTGGCCAACGTGTCCCACGAGGAAATGGTGCAAAAATCGGTGGAAATCCGGGGCCTCAAGACCACGGTTTCCAAGATCGAAATTCCGTGCTCCTTCGGTCCGGCCTATGAAGGCGAGCGGGTCCGGGGCGACGATCTGTTCATGCAGATGGGCGGAGGAAAGACCCAGGCCACCGAGCTTACCAAGATGGCCGAAATGAACGATATCGAAGACGGCAAGGTCATCGTCAAGGGCAAGGACATCGGCGATATCAAGGCAGGCGACACCCTTCCCCTGGGAGTTTACGTCCAGGTGGCCGGCCGGGAGATGCAGACCGACTTCGAGCCCATCCTGGAGCGGCAGATCCATCACCTGATCAACTACATCCAGGGCATCATGCACATCGGACAAAGAGACATCGCCTGGATCCGGGTGAGCAAAGCGGCAGTGGAAAAGGGCTTCACCCTCAAGGATATCGGAGTCGTCCTCCACGCCAAATTCCACCAGGATTTCGGCAAGATCCTCGACAAGGTCCAGGTCACCCTCATGACCGAAAAGAAAGACGTGGACGAAATAACCAAACGCGCCCGGGCCGAGTACAAGCAGCGCGACGAGCGGGTGGAAAACATGACCGACGAGGACGTGGAGATCTACTACTCCTGCACGCTTTGCCAGTCCTTTGCTCCGAGCCATGTCTGCTCGGTGAGCCCCGAACGGACCGGACTTTGCGGCGCCTACAACTGGATGGACTGCAAGGCCTCCTTCGAGATCAACCCCACCGGCCCGAACCAGCCGATCGAAAAGGGCGAGTGCATCGACCCGGTGCTGGGCCAATGGAAGGGGGTCAACGAGTTCGTCTACAAGGCCTCCCGCGGCAACGTCACCCACTACAACTTCTACTCCATCGTCCATGACCCGATGACCACCTGCGGCTGCTGCGAATGCATCGCCGCCCTGCTGCCGTCCTGCAACGGCGTCATGACGGTCCACCGGGACTACACCGGAGAAACCCCCTGCGGCATGAAGTTTACCACCCTGGCCGGCGTCATGGGCGGCGGGGCTTCCTCGCCGGGATTTGTGGGCCACTCCAAGTTCAACATCACCCAGAGAAAGTTCATCAAGGGAGACGGCGGGCTGCTGCGCATGGTCTGGATGCCCAAAAGCCTGAAAGACGAGATCCGCGACCGAGTGCTCAAGCGGGGCGAGGAGCTGGGAGTTCCGGATCTGATTGACCGGATCGCCGATGAAACCGTCGGGCTTACCGAGGAAGAGATCCTGCCCTTCCTGCAGGAAAAGGACCATCCGGCCCTGAAGATGGACCCGATCATCGGTGGATAATCGCCGGTGGGCCTCCGGAGAGAACCGCCGCGCGCGTTCTTCTCCGGAGGCTGCCGCTCGTACAATAACTGCATTCGGACAAAACGACTCGCTGAACCTATAGAAGGAGACGATTATGGCATTAACCGGTATTCAGATTTTCAAGCTCCTGCCCAAGACCAACTGCAAGGAGTGCGGCGTGCCGACCTGCCTGGCCTTTGCCATGAACCTGGCCTCGGGCAAGGCGGAGCTCGACGCCTGTCCCTATGTCTCGGACGAGGCCAGGGCGCAACTAGCCGAGGCCTCGGCCCCGCCGATCCGGCCGGTCGCCATCGGTGCGGGAGTCAGAAAACTCACCGTCGGTGGAGAAACCGTCCAGTACCGCCACGAAAAGACCTTTTTCAACCCCACGGGGTTGGCCGCCCTGGTTTCAGCCGACACGGCCGAAGGGGACCTGGCTGCCAAGCTCAAGGCATGGAACGCCCTGCAGTTCGAACGGGTAGGGCTCAATCTCCGCCCCGAACTCATCGCCTTGAAGGACGCAGGCGATGCCGACAGCTTTGCCGCCCGGGCCAAGCAGATCGCCAAGACCTCCGAGTTCAACCTGATCCTGATGAGCGAAAACATCGACGCCATGAAGGCCGCGGTCGAGGCCACCGCCTTCAAGCGGCCCCTGATTTATGCCGCCACCGAGGCGAACGCAGACGACTTCGGCGCCCTGGCCAAAGAAAAGGGTCTTCCCCTGGCCGTCAAGGCAGACTCGGTGGAGGCGCTGGTGCCGCTGACCGACAAACTGACCGGGATGGGGCTCAAGGACCTGGTGCTTGACCCGGGGTCCCGTGAGGTCAAGCAGTCCATGGAGGATATGGTGGCCATCCGCAGGGCCTCTTTGAAGGACCTGAACCGATCGGTCGGGTTCCCGACCATCACCTTCCCCTGCGAAATGGCGGCAAACCTCGACATGGAAGCCCTGATCGCAGCCACGCACGTGGCCAAGTACGGCGCCATCGTGGTGCTTTCGGATTTTACCGGAGAAAGCCTCTTTCCACTGCTGCTGGAGCGGCTGAACATTTTCACCGACCCGCAGCGGCCGATGACGGTCACCGAGGGGATCTATGAAATCGGAACACCGGATGAAAACTCGCCGGTGCTGGTCACCACCAACTTCGCCCTCACCTACTTTATCGTGTCCGGTGAAATCGAGGCCAGCCGGGTCCCGGCTTATCTTCTGATCAAGGATTCAGAGGGCCTGTCGGTCATGACAGCCTGGGCCGCTGGAAAATTCTCCGGCGACGACGTCGGAATGTTCGTGAAAAAGTGCGGCATCGCCGACAAGGTCAAGCACCAGGAGCTGATCATTCCCGGCTATGCGGCGGCCATTGCCGGCGACATGGAAGAAGAACTTCCGGGCTGGACCATCACCGTCGGTCCCAGGGAAGCCGCCCATATCGCCGGTTTTCTCAAAGCCCGGTAGTAGCCATCGCGACGCTGACAAGGACGGCCTCCTGACCGGGCCGTCCTTTGCCGCACGATCCGGAAACGACCGTGCGGTCTTTTGCTTTGAACCATTCCGGGACTGACCCGGCAAACGACGGTGTCAATATTTCAGGGAAAAAGGGAGGGTTTATGATTCTGGTTGGAGAGAGCTTAAACGTCATTTCGACAAAAATCGGCCGGGCCTTCAAGGAACGAGACCCCAAGCCGATCCAGGAAGAAGCCCTTTTCCAGAAGGAAAAAGGCATGGATTACATCGACATCAACCTGGGACCGGCCAAAAAGGACGGCCATGAGTTGATGCCATGGGTGGTGGAGACGGTCCAGGAAGTGGTGCCGGACATTCCGCTGTGGCTCGACACGTCCAACATCGACGCCATCGAAGCCGGCCTGAAGGTCTGCAAGCATCCACCGGTGATCAATTCCATCATGGCCCGTCCGGAGCGCTATGAGAAGATGCTCCCCATCGCGGCCGAGCACAACGCCGATTTCGTGGCCCTGATGTGGGGACCGGAAGGTCTTCCCAGAGACGAGAACGAGCGCGCGGCCTTGGCCGTGGAGCTTCTGTATGCGGCCAACGAGGCCGGCATTCCCAACGAAAAGATCTGGGTCGACGGCATCGTCACGCCGGTCAACATCCAGCAGCCCCAGCTCATGAGCCTGATGGAGTTCCAGGGGATGCTCCAGGACATCGCCCCCGGTGCCAAGAGCACCTGCGGCCTGTCGAACATTTCCAACGGCCCGCCGTCTCACCTGCGCCCGATTCTGAACCAGACTTACATGGTTATGCTCATGAAAAACGGCATGTACTCGGTGATCGCCGATCCGCTAGACGAGCAGCTGGCCGCCATCGCCAAGGGACAGCGCCAGGACATCGTCGATCTGATCTACGGGATTCTCGACGGTGAAGAGCCGGATATCGGAAGCCTTTCCAAGGAGCTGCAGGATTACGCCAAGACGGTGAAGGTCATTCTCGGAAAAACCCTCTACTCCGACTCCTGGCTGGAAATCTAATTTCCAAGCCGACTACCGAAAGGCGATAAGGGCCCTGTTCTTTTGGAATGGGGCCCTTTTTTTGGCTGGGAAGCTGGGAGGCCAGGAAGCTGGAAGGCATATAGGGATTGTCAGAATTCCGTTCCGCATCGATTGTCACGACTTTTACAGGGGCATGACCCGCTGGAAGTCGAGATGCGGCCGCTTTCGGAACGTGATTTTGCCAAGCGCTCTACCACCGGAAAGCATCTTTGAAGGAATTTTCCGGGATTTGTTTGACTTATAAAGGCGCCCTGTACGGTTTTTCATCCGAAGCGTCCCCGCTTCCCAGCCTCCTTGCATCCCAGCAGGACCGGGGCCCCCTGCGCTGCGCTATTCTGCTTGAAAACGGCCGGGCCCTTTGTTAATTTCCTTATGTAGATACGGAAGGGGTTTCAGAGAGGATGAAATGATCAAATCCAGGGCGCTGGAAGCCAACCTCGCCGAGTACCACGTCGACGTCCGGATCGATCCCAAATACCAGCACCTTCAGGACGTCATGTCCCGCTACTACGGGATCATGGACGGCTTAAACACCTTTCTCAAAGAGCTTTCCCACCCTTACAAAAACTGGCAGTTCATCGTACGGGAAACCCGGAACTACTCCCTGAACTATTTTCACCTGATCCGCTCCCACCCGGAAGGGGCCAAGGCCGCGTCGATGTTCATCGACGTGTTTGCAGACGCCATCGCCAAAACCAGCCACGCCGACGTCCGGATCGACGCCGCAGACAACCTTTTGTTGTTCCTGCAGAAAATCATCAAAGAATCCGGCGGCCAGTTTGAAACGTTCCTGCCGGTGCTCCATGCGACGTTCGATCGGATTCGCAATCTTCGCCAATCCGATTTTTTTCTGTTTGTAAAAAGCTACTATGCGCTCGATCGCATTGCCGAGGCGTTCTTGCAGAACGGCCCGGAGTCACTCACCGGGGTTGAGCCTCTGAACCGGCTCTTGATCCGCTACTTTCGCCAGGCCTACGACTACTGGCTCGATGAGGAAGACCCCTGGCAGTGGTTCTGCCGGGAAACCGTGGAAGCCGGTGATCCCCATGCCTGCCTCGGCTTTTTTTCCGACATCTCCCACGGCGCCATCAAAGAACACCGAGCCCGGTTGGAAGCGATCATCAAAGAGCGGCCCGCCGGCGACATCGGTCTGCTCGAGGAGCTTCTGAGCCTGCCGGGCCACAACCGGATCGTCGAAAATTATCGGGCCCTTCCCCAGACGCTGCTCGAAGCCGGTGAAACCACCAGCCAGGGCAATCAGTGGAAAGTCTTTTTCCTGTTCCACATCATGAACATATCGGGGCTGTCCCTGATTCATGAAGAGGCGCTGCGGGACATCAACCGGACCTTGAAATGGCTCTTTGACCGGGAAAAGGACTGGAATCTTCGAAAGTTGATCCAGAAAACCTTTACCATCTTGAAAAACCGCACCCGCCAGTTTCCGACCATCGCGCTGAACTGCGTGTTGAATATGGGCAAGGGCGTCTATAGCACCGATGAAATCGATCTGATCAATTTTTTTATCGATTCGGTCATCGATCTGGGCTTCCAGTATCCAAACCTGAGCGGCGTCGGCGATGACTGGCAGGTGAAGGTCAACAACGCCCACATCCAAAACATCCGAACCTGGCTGGGCCTGATCGAGATTCATCCCAAGTGGTCGACCCGTCTTTTGTCGAGCCTGATCATCAACCTGTCGCTGGGGGGGGTCTTCATCAAGGATACCGACCTTTTCCCTCGGGACATCACCCGGCTGCTCAACAGCGAAATCAGCCCGGTCTTCAATCTTGCCAAGCAGCTGGCGCGCCTGTTTCCGGTCTACTTCAACGATATCGGCGCCGAAGGAAGCCTGCGGGACATCTCCACCCAGATCGACGAGGCCTGCCACCGAAAGGATGTGCTGATTCACTTCCTTCGAAAGCAGAGCCATGTGGAAGGCAGCAACCAGGTGCTCGCGCTGATGGGAAAAACCCTCCGCTTCTGGGAAACCCGGAAAAAGGCCGACCTCAAGCCGTTTGTCCCTCCCTATATCTACAACCAGATCGCCGAAAAAGGCCCCTATATCGACGGCGTCCATCGGATCGTCTCCGAACTGGCTGACGAGGGCCTTCGGATCCCGAAAGATCTATTGAAAACGCCGGAAAAAGACCTCCATCGTCGCCTGGCAGAAATTTCGGATGTTTCCGAGGTGGACCGGCAGCGGGTTCGGCTGGCGGCTTCATTTTACCGGCTGTTGTATCAAAAATACCATGTCGACTATACCGAGCTGAGCCAGCACATCAATCAACTCCGGACTGCGGCGTTTCCCCATCTGGAGCGGCTGGAAGCGGCTCTCGCCGAGCCGGATCTGAAAAAGAAGCTGTTCATGCTTCTGGACTATCTGCGGACCCTCAAAGAGTTGGTCCTTTCTGAAACCGAATACGAGGCCCGGGAGGATATCTACAAGAAAAGACACTTCACCGTCGACATCCCCTCCATGTACGGCAGCTACCACGAGCTGAAATTCGATGCGTTGGGCCTGACCTTCCGGATCGAATCGCTGGTGAACATGCTGTTTGAAGAGCTCGTCGACAGCATCGATCTGAGCCTGATCACCAAGGCCACTTTTTATCAGATCTACGCCCGGCTGAGACTGTTCGACAAGGCCCTGAAGCTCGACGGCCTTTCCTCCATGGAGATGGAGATGCAGCTCGACATGCTGGCCCATTCTTTGGAGATCAAGGGGTTTACCATCACCCAGTATCTGGACATCTTCAAAGGGTTTGCGCGGGCGGTGAAAAACATCATCAACGACTATTTCAACAACGTCCACCAGGAAAATCTGACCCGCATTTTGAAGCAGATCTCCGTCGATGAGATCAACCCCAAATACCTGCCCCGATCCGGCGTCGGCGAGGACCGGGAAAAAATCAATCATCGGGTGTCGGAAATCTTCTTCCGGGACCAGATCGCCATGTCCTTGGGGCTGCAGCAGCTCGACCTGTTTTTGAGCCGCATATTGAACACGCTATACAATCAGGCCGCCAAACTTCCCAAGGACAAACTGCGAAATCTGCTCATCTACGATCCCCAGAACACCATCGTCCCCATCGAAGATGTCGGCAGCCGCGTGGCCGGCCTCATCTACCTGGGCAACAAGGGGCTGAACCTGATGCGGTTGACCAACTACGGGATGCGGGTGCCCCCGGGGATCATCATCACCACGGAAGTCTTCCGATTCCGGGACATCATCGAAAGCTACGGTCCGGCCGAAGAAAACTACAAGGATCAGGTTGGCAGGCACATCCGAATGCTGGAGCAGCGCACCGGCAAACTTTTCGGCAACCCGAAGACCCCCCTCCTGCTTTCGATCCGAAGCGGGTCTTCCATTTCCCAGCCGGGCATGATGGACACCTTTCTGGATGTGGGCATGAACGAGGAGATCGCAGAAGGGATTGCCCGGGAAACCAACAACACCTGGTTTGCCTGGGACAACTACCGGCGGTTTCTCCAGTGCTACGGCATGTCATTTGACCTCGACCGCGACGAATTCGACGCCATCATCAACGACTACAAAAAACAGTGGGAAATACCGCTGAAGCGGAATTTCACCGGGGAACAGATGAAATCCGTGGCCATGGCATACAAAGCCATGATTCGCGATGCCGGCATCCACATCGTGGAAGACCCCGAAGAGCAGCTCTTTTTGATCATTCGCAAGGTCTTTGATTCCTGGGACTCGAAGCGGGCCCGAACCTATCGGAAGATCATGGGCATTTCAGACGACTGGGGGACGGCGGTGACCGTGCAGGCGATGGTATACGGCAATCTGTCCCGGCAGTCGGGCACGGGGGTCGTCTTCACCCACAACCCCCGCTGGTCGGAGGACATCATCCGCCTGTGGGGTGATTTTACGCTGTCGAATCAGGGCGAAGACGTCGTGGCCGGGCTGGTGAAAACGCTTCCGATTTCCATCAGCCAGCAAAACATCGAGATGCGGGATACCGACATCACGCTGGAAACCCATGTCCCGGAAATCTACCAGGCCCTGAAGGATTGGGCCCACGAACTGATCTACAAACGGGGGTGGAGCCCCCAGGAAATCGAATTCACTTTCGAAGGGCCTTCCCGGGAGGACCTGTACCTTCTTCAAACCCGGGATATGGCGATGCGGGAGCGCAAGCAGGTGCTGACCTTCTACGCCACTGGAGAAAACAAGCTTCTGGGTCATGGCATCGGGGTCAGCGGCGGCGCCATGAGCGGACGGGTCGTGTTCAGTCTGGACGAAATCGACCACTTCCGGTCTATCGAGCCGGATCAGAAGCTGATTCTGGCCCGCAGCGACACTGTCCCGGACGACATCCGCGAGATTTATGCCGCAGACGGCCTGCTCACCGCCCGGGGCGGATTGACGTCCCATGCGGCGGTGGTGGCGCACCGACTGGGAAAAACCTGCGTGGTCAGCTGCGCCAATATGGTCTGCAATGAAAAAAACAAGCAGATTCAGTTCCACCAGGAGATTCTCACCACAGGGGACATGATCAGCATCGACGGGCAGGAAGGCGCTGTTTACAAGGGGAAAGTCAAAATCAAGGAAACCTGAAAAGCACGATACCTGGCAATACCGATAGATCAAAAACCCGAAACCTTGCTTGCTGGCGGGTGTAACGAAAAGGAGGAAAAATGGGCGCCGAAAGCGGACGGAAGCTGGGGATCAACGGTTTTGGCAGAATCGGAAAGCTGACTCTATGGCACCACGTGGCCCGGAAAAGCTTCGATGAAATCGTTGTCAATATCGGACGGCGGTCCGGAACCTCCCTGGCCGATATTGCCCACTACGTCGAACGGGATTCCACCTACGGCCGGCTGCACAACTTTTTGCGGGGCTGCTTCGGCGAACCGGTGATATCCGACGTCGATGAAGAAAGGAAGAGCATGCTCGTCGACGGCATTCGGGTGCGATTTTTGCGTACGGCCCGGAATCCGGCCGAGGTCGGTTGGCGGGATCATGGCGTTCAGCTCGTGGTGGAAACCACCGGCCAGTTTCTCGATCCCACTCAGCCCTCCGAAGCTCCGAAAGGTTCGGTGCGCGGTCATCTCTCGTCGGGAGCCCAGAAAGTCATCGTGTCTGCCCCCTTCAAAATCAAGGACCAGAGCGCTCCGATGCCCGAAGACGCGGTGACCACGGTGATGGGCATCAACGACGCAGACTACGATCCTCGAAAGCACCGGATTGTTTCCAATGCCTCTTGCACGACCACCTGTCTTGCGCACATGATGAAGCCCCTGCTGAATTTTTTCGGGCCCAAGAAGATTTTGTCCGCCTCCATGGCCACCGTTCATGCAGCGACCGGGTCTCAGGCAGTACTCGACCGTCTTCCCAAAGCAGGGAAGAGCGATCTGAGAAAAAACCGGAGCATCATGAACAACATCATCCTGACCACCACCGGCGCGGCCAGGGCATTGCGGCTGGTGATCCCGGAAATGGAGCAGATCGGTTTCATCGCCGAGTCGGTCAGGATCCCATCGAGCACCGGCTCTTTGATCATACTGGTCGTCAACCTGCAGGAGGGGCTGTCCGGGGAACCGATTCGCAGAGAAGTCGTCAACCATCTCTACCGCCAAGCCGCCGGTGAAGACCCCCACCGCTATCTTCACTTTTCCGAAAAACAGAACGTCTCCGGAGACATTATCGGCTTTCCCCGGGCGGCTGCGATCATTGAGGGCCATGAAACCCACACCAGAACCGCAGAGGTCTCCATCAACCTGGAACAGGTTCCGGGCATCGATGCGGCCATGGTATCCTCTCTTCCGTCATCGGAAATCCGGATCTCCGTGACCCAGGCCGTGATATATGGGTGGTACGACAATGAAATGGGAAGCTATGTGAACATGCTCGGAGATCGCACGGTGTCGGTGGCAGAGCAGATGTAAAAATGAAAATACGGGCCCAGAGTACCCGGCTTTGATATATGCCCAGAGAACATGTAAACTTAAATCCGAAATTCGTGCTTCGAATTTTTCATTCTTCATCCCCTATGGCAGAGCCAGATGCCTCTGACCGGTCCTGAGGAATAGGATTTCCTGTATCGCGCAAGCGGTTTTATCAGGGCTCTTCGTCTTCAAAATCTTCGCTGTCTGCCACGCGAAAAGTTCCTTTTGTGGTTTTCAGATTGTCGTCGTCGGCAAGAAGGTCTTCCAAATCGTCTCCTTCCGAATCGTTGGCCTCGTCGAATTCTTCCAAAACGTCGGTGGGGTCCTGGATGTCGGAGAAAATTTCAGTATCGTCCAGGACGAACTCGAGACGGTTGGAATCTTTGGCCCGGCAGACTTCGGCCGCCGCGATCGCCAGTTTCTCGGCGGCATAGCGGGTCGGATAGAAATTTCGGGACCGGAGGGCGTCGATGACTGCCTCAAGGCCCTTGTCGAGAGCGGCAAAGATCCGGGGCAGCTCGTATTTCTCTATGCAGAGAAGCGTAAACATTTCCTTGTCCAGTTCGCCATGTTCGCGAACGGTCAAGACCGTGTCGTCTTTGATGACTTCATACCTGTGCTTCATTATTTTCTCCAAGCATCATGGTCATTTGAACCGAAACACCTTAAAATAATACATTAATCACGAATCCGGGATTGTCAAACAGTTGCTGAGTCGGACGAATTCCTCCACCGAAAGGGTTTCGGCCCTCCGGTCTCCGGAAATCTCTGTGGCCGCAAAGGCATCGGAAAGTGCTTTTGTGTCGACCCCCCCGGCGGCGAGTGCATTTCGCAGCATTTTTCGCCGCTGTCCGAACGCCGCCCGAACCAGTCGGAAAAGGGCTTTTTCATCCACGGCTGGAACAGGAAAAGGCGGTCGAAACCGGATTTCGATGACTGCCGAGTCAATTTTGGGTTTCGGATAAAAAGCGGTCGACTTCAGCTCCAGCAACTTCAACACGTCGGCGCAGTAGTTGATCATGACCGTGAGCCGTCCGTAGGTTTTGCGCCCCGGCGGGGAAAGGATCCGCTCTGCCAGCTCTTTTTGAAACATCAAGACTGCCCGGTCCAGGTAGCGCCGGGCGTCGACCAGACGGACCAACACCTGTGAGGAGATGTTGTACGGCAGGTTTCCGGCCACGGTAAGGCGGCCGCCGCAGGCCTGAGCAATTTTTGCCACGTCAATCGTCAGGATGTCGGCCGCCAGAATATCGACATTGTCGATGCCTGCGGCTCGGAGCTCGGTTTGAAGCAGCCCCACGAGCTGGGGATCTCGTTCCACGGCAACGACCCGGCCTGCGCGCGCTGCCAGGGGGATGGTCAGGGCGCCAAGTCCTGCGCCGATTTCCAGCACGCAGTCATTCTCGCCCACACCGCTAAGGTCGGCTAGTTTTCGCCCGGTCTCCGGCATGTTTAAGAAATGCTGTCCGAGCTGTTTTTTGGCATGAAGGTTCCATGCCTTGAGAAGGGTTCTGGCTGACGTCATCGGCGGCCTCTATAGAGCGCTTGTCAAAATCTCGTTGATGCAATTTCTAGCACAGGTATTCTGAAATCTCAACGCTGCACGCTGCACAAGATTGTCTCGGGCGGAAAGGCGTCCAGTAGCAAATTTCTACCGGATTTCTTGACTTTTTTTGAGCTATTCCTTATTTATCGAAGTAGGGTAGATGGGCAAAGCGCCCATCTTGAAAGGATCGCTTTTCAAGGAGGAAGGCATGGCTAGAAAAAAAACCAAATCGGTCAGCTTCGATGCAATGGTAAAGTTTTTCCTTCAGCACTACGACATTCCCACCAAAAGGGATGTCGAAAAACTGATAAACAAAATCGACCAGCTCGAAGAGCAGCTGAAAAATTCCGGGGTTTCGGCAAACCGCCGGCCACCGCGGAAGGGTCTTCGGTCTGCCAAGGGGGCGACGGCCTCGGATACGGTGCTGGAAACCATTAAAAGCTTCAAGCAGGGCGCCAGCTTCGCCGACATCCAGGCAAAAACCGGGTTCAACGAGAAAAAGCTTCGGAACATTATTTTCCGTCTCAACAAGCTTGGAAAGATCAAGCGAAAAAGCCGGGGTGTCTATATCGCCGCCTGATCGGCGGACCTTGCTCGAAACGCCGCTGCGGATAAAGAACCGACAAGGGCGCAGATTTTCTGCGCCCTTTTTATAGGGAGAAGCCCATGCACGACCAGACAAACGCCGGAAATTTCAAGGTCGGCCAGAGCCTGCACGGCTATGTGGTCCGGCGTGTCGAGCCGCTTGCAACGATTTCCTGCCTGATGGTAGCGCTCGAACACAGGAACACCGGTGCGCGGCACATCCATATCGCGGCGCCGGATGCGGAAAACACTTTCGGCGTGGTGCTGAAAACGGTTCCCCAGGATTCCACCGGCGTTGCCCACATCCTGGAACACACGGTGCTGTGCGGCTCCCGCCGCTATCCTGTTCGAGATCCCTTTTTTTCCATGCTCAAAAGAAGCCTGAGCACCTTCATGAACGCGTTTACCGCATCTGACTGGACGATGTACCCGTTTTCCACCCAGAACAGAAAAGATTTTTACAACCTCCTGGATGTCTATCTCGACGCGGTTTTCTTCCCCCGCCTGGATCGGCTCAGTTTTCAACAAGAGGGGCATCGGCTGGCGATTCAAGAAGGAGAAGAAAGGAGCGCACCGGGCCCCCTTCAACTGGTTCGAAGAGGCGTCGTCTACAATGAAATGAAGGGAGCGATGTCGTCACCGGACCAAGTGGCGGTCAGATCGCTTCTCCATGCGCTGTACCCCTCTTCGACCTACCGGTTTAATTCAGGCGGCGATCCGGAGCAGATTCCGGAGTTGACCCACGACGGTCTGCTCGCCTTTCACCGTCGGCATTATCATCCCAGCAATGCCTACTTTTATTCCTACGGAGATCTTCCCCTAGCGCCGCTGCTCGAAACCATCGACGACCGAGTTCTGCGCCGCTTCGACCGCATCGATCCTAAGACCGATGTCCTTGCCCAGCCGCGCTGGAACGCCCCTGTAGACGCGGTCTATTCATATCCGATGAGCAGATCGGAAGACCCCACCCGGAAGCACCAAGCGACTTTGGCCTGGCTGACCGCAGATATCACCGACGCCTATTCCATGCTGGCGCTTTCATTGCTGGAGCTGATCCTTCTTGGCAACACCGCTTCACCGCTTCGAAAAGCCTTGATCGAATCCGGCATCGGCTCCTCTTTGAGCGACGGAACCGGTTTTTCGGCCGACTACAGAGATACGCTGTTCGCCGCGGGGCTGAAAGACGTCGAAAAAAGCGCCCGGGAGCAGATTCCGGCGCTGATCTTTGACACCCTCAACGGGCTGATCAACCACGGAATCGATCCTCAATTGGTGGCGTCGGCCATTCACCAGATCGAATTTTCAAGGAAGGAAAAGACCAACCAGCCCTATCCTTACGGGCTCAAACTGTTGATAGGCATCGTCGGGCCGTGGCTCCATGGAGGAGATCCGGCCCGGGTGATCGAACTCGACTCGGATCTGGATCGGATCCGATCCGAGACCCGCCGGGAGGCCTTTTTTGAAAACCAGCTCGGCCGGTGGCTTATCGACAATCCGCATCGGGTTCGTTTTCTTCTGGAGCCGGACCCGCTGTTGGAAGAGGCCCGCAACCGTCGGGAGGCCGAAGCGCTTCAGCGCCTTTTGCAGTCCATGAGCGAAGAAGACCTTCAGCGCATCCTTCAGGATTCCGAAGCGCTCGACGCGCTTCAGAAGGCCCCCGAGAACCTGTCGGTTCTGCCGACCCTCGCCATCGAAGACATCCCGCCAACCGTCGCCGACGAGCCGGAATCTTATGTCGCTGCGGAAACCGCCGCCACGGTATACGATCGGCCCACCGGCGGGATCGTCTATCTGGCCTCGGCGTTGGGCGCAGGCGGACTGCCCGCCGAGCTTCACCCGCTGGTCCCTTTTTTCTGCTACTGCCTGCCGAAGATCGGGACCGCAAAGCGGGGCTATGTGGAAACGGCCCAGCGCATCGACCTGTACACGGGCGGCATCGGGCTTTCGGCCGCCGCCCGGACCCGCTACGCGGAGACCGGGCGCTGCCTGCCGTTTGTGGCGCTGAACTCCAAATGCCTTTCCAGAAATGTTGTGCCAATGTTCGATTTGGTTCGGGAGCTCGCCACCGAACCGAACTTCTCCGATTCCGAACGACTGGAAAGACTCCTGTCCGAGTACCGCGCCGGACTCGAATCGATGATCGTCCACAACGGCCATCGCCTGGCCATTTTGCTGGCCTCCAGAAACTTCTCGGCGGCCGCCGGCTATGCCGAGAACTGGTCCGGCGTTCATCAGCTCCGGTTCATCAAGGACCTGGTTCGCCGCAGAGACAACGAAGATCCCGACGCGCTGGGACGTTCTCTTGCCCGGATTTCGGCCCGTCTTTTTTCTCGGAACAATCTTCGCCTGGCTGTGATCGGAGAGGAACCCGCGCTGTCCGGAGCCGTCACGGAAACAGCGGGCCTGCTCGATGCGCTGCCGTTGGCGGCGGCAAACGGCTTTGCCGTCCCAGAAAACGACGGCGCCGAATCTGTCCCCCGGGAGGGATGGGCCACTTCGACCGCCGTCTCGTTCGTGGCAAAGGCCCTTGCAGTTCCGCGCATGCAAGCCAAAGAGGCAGCGGCCCTCGCGCTGCTGTCCAAACTCTTCCGGTCGCTGTATCTTCATCGGGAAATCCGGGAAAAGGGGGGCGCATACGGCGGTTTGGCGCTGTACAACGCAGAGGAAGGCATTTTTTCCCTGGCGTCCTATCGCGACCCGCATATCCTGCAAACGCTTCAGGTCTATGACGGCCTGGTCGACTTCATCGAAAAAGGCGCGTTTGGCGAGTCGGACGTCAACGAGGCAAAGCTGCAGGTCTGTTCGGACATCGACCGCCCGGATCCGCCCGGTCCCGCAGCCCGCAAGGCTTTTTACCGGAAACTCATCGGCCTGACCGACGTCGAACGCAACCGCTTCAAGCAGCGGGTGCTGGCCATGACCAAAGACGCCGTTTTAGACGTGGCCCGAAGCACCTTTATCGGTTCCCTGAAAAAGGGAGCCGTTGCGGTCATCTCCAGCAAAACCAGCCTGGAGGCGGCAAACGCCCGCCTGCAGGAGGCACCCCTCCTGCTCTACGAAATTTGATTCTTCCTTCGGCGTTGGATCATTCCGCCGGGGTGGGATCGGCTGCGGTAAACAGCCGTAGAAACTCGTCGGCCTCATCCGGTGTCAGGTGGCCGCCGCGCCGGGCCACATCGACCGTGTGGCGTCCGAGGGCGGCATACAGCCCTTCGAGCTGCGGTCGAAGCCGCCGTATCTCCTCCAGGTGTCGCAAGACCGTTTGGTGGTCGTTTCGGGCGATGGGGCCGGTCAACGCCCGCGGTGGCCCGAGCCTTCGGATATTGGCCAGGGTTCCCTCGATCAGAGGGGTCAGGATCTCCGGTGCCTGTTCTTCGGATATCCCGGCCGAGGACAGAAGGCCGAACGCCATGTCCACCAGGGCAACCAGGTAGTTGGAAGCCGCCACGGCAGCGGCGTGATAGAGCCCCTTTGCCTCGGTTTTCACCCGAAGGCTTCTGCCGCCCAGATCGCGGGCCGCCGCTTCTGCCGTGACAAGAGCTTGTGCATCTCCTTCCACGGCAAAGATGACCTCCTGAAAGGGACTGCGTTCGGCCGATACCGAGGCAAAACTCTGCAGGGGATGAAGAGACCCGACAAAAGCGCCGGCCTCCCGAGCCGGGGCCAGGATCGTCGAAGGAAGGGCCCCGCTGCAATGAAGTACGACCGCACCGGAAGCAAACCCGCCTTGATCGGCAATCCGCCGGCAGGTCTCTTCGATGGCCCCGTCCGGGGTTGTGATCAGCACCATCCCCGCCTCGGCAGTGTACTGCGCCGGTTCGGTCCCATAACGGGGGGCGCCGGAGAGTCTTGCGGCCCTCTCGGCTGAAACCGCGCTGCGGCTGACCGCCGCCGCCGCCGGATATCCGGCAAGGCTCAGATGGCGGGCCAGCGAAGTGCCCACCTTCCCGCATCCGACGATGGCAAAGGCGGGCTTGGCGTGATTCGCTGGGTTGTTCATCTTCGCTGTATCCTTTCGGAACGTAATTCTGCCAAGCGCTCTAATAACAATGTTCCTTGTCCGGGAACTTTCCGCCGCGCACCTCCTTGACATATCGCCGGAGGCCCTCCCGGGCCGCACCGGCAAGGTCGGCGTATTTCTTGACGAATTTGGGGACATGCCCCTCGTTGATCCCGAGCAGGTCGTGCAGAACGAGAATCTGGCCGTCGCAGTCGGGACCGGCCCCGATTCCGATGGTCGGAATTTTCAGCGTATCGGTGATCTCCTTGGCGATATCGGCCGGAATTCCTTCCAGGACCACCGAAAAGGCCCCCGCGGCCTCGACCTGACGCGCATCTTCCAGCAGCCGGTCCCGGTCGCGCTGGACCCGGAAGCCGCCCATCTGATGAACCGACTGGGGGGTGAGGCCGATGTGGGCCATGACCGGAATGCCGGCCCGGGTCATCGCCTCGACGAGTCCGCAGACGCTGGCGCCCCCTTCCAGTTTGATCGCGGCGGCGCCGGCCTCTTTGAGCAGCCGTCCGGCGTTGAACAGGGCATCGGAAAGCTCTGTCTGGTAGGACATGAACGGCATGTCCCCGACCACCATGGCCCGGGAAGCCCCCCGGGCAACGATCCTCGTATGGTAGACCATTTCGTCCATGGTGACCGGCAGGGTGCTCGATTCTCCCTGGACCACCATGCCGAGAGAGTCTCCGATCAAGATCACGTCCACTTCGGATTCATCCACCAACCGGGAAAAGGGATAATCGTAGGCGGTCAGGGCCACGATTTTTTCCTTTTTCGATTTCATCTGAAGCAGCGTGGTCACGGTCACTTTCGATGCCATAACATCCCTCCCTGATTGTTTTTCTCTGCAGAACCACCGCTTTGGGCTGAGTGACATATTCCGAGCTGCCGATGCCCGTCGAAGCTGCCCGAACAGACGTTTTTTTCGGGCCTACGCACGATGATACGGTTGAGTTCACGGGGCGCCGGTGCATATCAAGCTCTCTCAAATGCAAGGGAAATGTGACAATCCCTATAATCACAATTCAGCTATATACGCAAAAGATTTCCACTCGCATAAAATCCATGGAGATGTTCGTCAGGGCAGGATCGCGGCGGTCAGCCGGCGATGATGCCGGCCAACCAAAGCGAAAGAGGCGGGAAAAAAGTAATCAGCAACAGGTCGATCAGCAGCACCACCAAAAACGGCGCCACACTCCGGCTGACTTTCACGAGCCGGTCTCCTGAGATCGCCCCGGAAACGATCAGGCAGATGCCCATGGGCGGGGTGAGCATGCCGATGGCCAGATTGGTGACGATGATCACGCCGAGATGAATCGGGTCGACGCCCAGCGCCGGAAGCATCGCCGTGATCATCGGAACCAGAAGAATCAGCGCAGCGCTGGTTTCCACGAAGGTGCCGGCGGCCAGCAGGATGGCATTGATCAAAAGAAGGAGAAAAACCGGATTCTGGGTAACCCCGGTCAGCGTGCCGGCAAGGGTTTCGGGAAGATCCTCGATGGCGGCCACCCAGCTGAAGATCGATGCGGTGGCGATGATGAACATCACCACCGCCGAGGTGATCGCCCCTTCTGTAAACAGGCGGGGCAGATCGGCGAAGCCGATCTTGCGATACACGAATCCGCCCACCGCCAGGGCGTAGACGACCGCAACGGCCGCCGATTCGGTGGCGGTGAATATCCCGAACAGGATTCCGCCGAGGATGATCACCGGCGCGCCCAAGGCCAGCAGCGCCCGACGGAAGGTGTGCCCCAGACGGGAAAGCGAAAAGGGCTGGGTGGCGGCGTAGCCCTTTTTCCGGGAAATGACCGCAGCGACGGTGATGAGCGAGGCCCCGATCAACAGCCCCGGCAGGATCCCGGCGGCGAACAACCGGCTGATGGAGGTACCGGTCAAAAATCCGTAGATGATCATGGGAATCGAAGGAGGGATGATCACCCCCACCGACCCGCCGGAGGCCTGGACAGCCGCGGCAAACGGCGAATCATAGCCGGACCGCTTCATTGCCGGAATCAAAATCGCTCCGACGGCGGCGGCGTCGGCGGCGGCGGAGCC
>JAIPEL010000130.1 GCA_021737185.1 Desulfobacterales bacterium
AGAAAAGGAAGACCGCCGCATAGATCAACTGAATCTGTTCAGGTAACAGGCTCGCCACCTTTGAGGTGGCCAATCAAACAACCGCTTTGAGCGGTTCACATTTTTCAAGCCACCGGCTCTGCCGGTGGTATATGACTCTTTTGGGCTTAGGGCGAAAAATGCGCCCTAAGCCCAAAAGAATTACAAAAGAAAAAAACATAGTGTCGGCGAGGCGGGGGGCCGAATGCGGAAATATTCTCGGCTTGCCGGAAACAACGTAAACATGGAGGACACAATGGCTATCGAAGGTGCGGATCTGATCAAGGCGGCGGCGTTTTTAGGGGCCGGGCTGGCGATGGGGCTGGGCGCCATCGGACCCGGCGTCGGCGAGGGAATGGCAGCGGCCAAGACCTGTGAGGCCATCGGAAAAAATCCGAAAGAGGCCGGCCTCCTGACCCGGACCATGCTGGTGGGGCAGGCCGTGTCCGAATCGACGGGAATTTACTCCCTGGTCATCGCCCTGCTGCTGCTGTTCGTGGTCTGAAAGCCCAATTCACGAACCGCCGATTCCTGCGCTGCAGGAACCCGGAGCCGGACATGGACGCCGGCAGAAGGATGGCGACCAGAAGGATAGGGAATGGAGATCGTCAGCAAGATTGCATTGATCAGCATCAACGAGACCATGGTGGTCCAGCTGGTTTCGTTTCTGCTCTTTGTCTTCATCATCAACCGGGTGATGTTCCGCCCGCTGCGCAGCGCCATCGCCGAGCGGGACCGGTACATGAATCGGCTCCAGGAAGAAGTCGCCGAGGCCGGCCGGGAGCTGGAGAACATCGGCAAAGAAATTCGCCGGTCCGAGAAACAGGTGAAGAACGAGGCGTTTCAAATGCAGGAGGCCCTGAAAAGTGAGGGAAATCAAAAGGCCGCCGAGATTTTCGAGGCCGCCCGGATCGAAATCGAGCAGGCGAGAATGGAAACGAGCAAGGCGGTGACGGCTCAGATCGCCAAAGCCAGAGAAGGTCTTGAGGCCGAGTCCCGTATCCTGGCCAAGGCCATCATGGAAAAAGTGCTGGAGCGGAGGCTGAACCGATGACGGGCGGCAAACGGGCATTGACCTGCGGTCTGGCTGCGGCGGCGATGCTGCTCGGAGCCGCCCCTGCTGCGGCCGAAAGCGGCGGCTGGCGGCCGATATACGATGTGGTGATGCTTTGGCTCAACTTCGCAATTCTCGTATTTGTGCTGGTCAAGGTGCTGAGAAGACCGCTTCGCGATTTTTTCCAGGACAAAAAGGACGAACTGGAGCTTGCGGTCAGGCGCATCGAGTCTGATAAACAGCGGGCCTGGCAGCGGGTCGAAGAGGCCCATATGGAGCTGGAAGAAAACAAGGCCCGGCTGGAGCGGGTGCGCAAACGGATTTTCGAGGAAGGAGAACGGGAGCGGGACCAGCTTATCGAAGATGCCCGGGATCAGAGCCGGATAATGATCGAGCACGCCCGGCGGCGGATCGACAACCAGATCTTCCTGGCCCGCCGGCAGTTCAAGGCGGAAATGGTGGATATGGCCGTGGATATGGCCTTGGAACAGCTGCCCCGGGAGGTGACCGAGGCGGACGAAAGCCGGCGCATCGATTTCTACCTCAACGCCGCCAGCTGAGATTTTTCGATACCTTGTGTAAACAGGCCGGGCGCCGCAAGGGCGCCCGGCCTGTTTTATTCCTCTCTATAAATTATCCATTTCGCGGCAGCATGAATCCCGAAAGTTGAGTCTATAAGCCGCACCCCGAGCGCTCTATAGGGGGGATGCTTCCCAGACCGGTCTGGAGCGCCTCACGGCGGAGACGCCGTGAAGCATCCGGAGAATAAAACCCTTGACAGCACCGCGGCATTTCCATAAGGGAAACCTCTTGCTTTGCCGCGAGGCATTGAATCCTTCACTTCCGGAGCCGAGTTCCATGGAAAACGCCCTCATACCGGTGGCGGTCTTTCTCGCCGTCTACGTGGCCCTGACCTTCGAGCTGATCAACAAGGCCGTGGCAGCGCTCCTGGGGGTGATGGTCCTTCTGGTGCTTCGCGTGGTGGATGAACACCAGGCCGTCGAATTCATCGATTTCGAGACCCTCATGCTCCTTTTGGGCATGATGAGCATCGTGGCCATTCTGCGGCGGTCCGGATTTTTCACGATCCTATCGGTGAAGATCGCCGAGCTCACCCAGGGAAGCCCCCTGAAGATTCTCGTTCTGTTTTCCATCGTCACCGCCGTACTGTCCGCATTTTTGGACAACGTGACCACCGTGCTGATCATCATCCCGATTATCATCGAATTGACCTCGGGGATGGGGCTCGATCCGAAGTTGTATGTCATCAGCCAGGCGGTGATCTCCAATATCGGGGGCACGGCGACCCTCATCGGAGACCCCCCCAACATCATTATCGGATCGAAGGTCGGGCTCACCTTCAACCAGTTCATAGTGAACCTGACGCTGCCGGTGATCGTCTCCTTCTTTGCCGCCCTGGTCTTCATTTGGGCGACAAACCGGCAGCGGTTCCGGCCCATCGACACCAACCTGGCCAGACTTTTTTCCGTCCAGCTTTTGCTCGAAAAGATCCGCCAGCACTTTCTGGACACCCGCATAGACCGGCTCTTTCTCGCCAAGGGGCTGGGATGCCTGGCCCTTGCGATCCTGCTGTTCGTCACCCAGACGGTGACCGGCCTCACGCCGGGGGTCGTCGCCCTTCTGGTGGCCATGATCCTGTTTACCATCACCCGGGTGGACGTCGAAGAGATGCTCGAGGAGATCGAATGGAGCACCCTGCTCTTTTTTGCCGGGCTTTTCATTCTGGTGGGCGTGCTGGAGGAAAAGGGGGTGATCGAATGGATCGCCCGCAACGTTTTTTTGCAGGTCGGCGACAATCCTTACGTGATCGTTTTGGTGGTGCTATGGGTATCGGGGATCGTCTCCGGCTTTCTGGACAACATTCCCTTTACCATCACCATGATTCCCATCGTCAATTTGATGATGCAAACCAATCCGATTCCCAACAATATCCTCTGGTGGGCGCTGTCGCTGGGCGCCTGTCTGGGGGGAAATTTTACGATGATCGGCGCTTCGGCCAATATCGTATCCATCGGCATGGCCAAGCGCTACGGCCAGGAGATCAGCTTCCTTGAGTTCATGAAGGCAAGTGTGCTGATCACCCTGATCACCCTGGTAATCGCTTCAGGCTACCTGATGCTTTACCTCTGGTTTTCCCTATGAAGGAAAAAGACCGAAAAATCCTCAACAAGCTGATCCGGGACCATGAAGACGTCATGGGCGCCTCCCGGGCGGCCATGCTCGCCATCGAATCGTTCATCCGGTCGATTCAGCAGCTGCGGTGCGGCATCGACCAAGTCCAGGAGCTTTACCTGGAGCTGGCCGAGGCCATCAAGAACACCGAGCCGAAAGTCGTGCCCCTGATCCATCTGATCGAAGAGTTCGAAAAAGAAATTCAGCCGTTTTTCAGTGAGGATATTGAACAGGTCCGGAACCGGGCGGTTGAAATTCTCACCGAAAAGCTCGAGGTGCTCCGGACGCGGGTGGGCCAGGTCATCGAAAAGGGGCTTTCCTTCATCAACAAGGGAGACGTGATTCTGGTCCACACGGCCAGCAGGGACGTGATCAATATGCTGGTCATGGCCAGGGAAGTCTTTCAAAAACGCTTTTCCGCGCTCGTACTCAAGCAGGACTTTGTCAAAACCAAGCAGCTCATCCAGGCCCTGACCCAGGCCGGGGTGGACCTGACCGTGATCCCCGAGTACAATCTGAGCCACTGCCTGGACCGGGCCAACAAGCTGTTTATCGGAGCGGTCTCCATCACCCGGGACCATAAGGTGGTCACGGCCATCGGCACGGCCAACATCGTCGGTCTCTGCCATCTGAACCAGATTCCGGTCTATCTGTTCGCCACCACGCTCAAGATTTCCCATCAGGATTCCGGCGAGCACAGAATCCATACCAAAATCGAGCCGATGAACCATGACGACTGCGCATACCGGCTCACCACCCATTCCCACGACCTGCTCGATCTGAATCTGGTCGACGTCCTGGTCACCGAAGACGGGGCGATCGACAAGGACAAGATCGCCGGCTACGTCCAACAGTTCACCAAATCCACCTGATGCCTGCGCGGGAAATCCGCCGCTCAGGTGAGAAACACCGTCTGACCGTGCTGCAGATCCACGAGGCGGTCGGCCAGCCCTTCTTTTTCCAACTCCCGCTTCAAGTCTTTGGGCGGGAAATGGACCGGCTCATCGCCGAGGCGAAATGTCCCCCAATGGACGATCATCAGCCTTTTAGCACCGATCTCCTTGAAGGCGCGAACGGTTTCTGAAGGATTCATGTGGCTCGACGCCATGAACCAGCGGGGAGCGTAGGCGCCGAGGTTGAAGATCGCCAAATCGATGGCATAATCCCTGCCGAGCTCGGAAAAGCCGTCGAAGTAGGCGGTGTCTCCGGACAGGTAGATCGTCGGGCCTCCGGCGGTTTCGATGAGGTAGCCGCCCCACAGCGAGCGGTTCGGGCCCCGGATGGGGTTTCGCATGGTCCAGTGATTGGCGGGCAGAAAGGTGATAGTGATGTCTGCGTCGGCGTAGGTCTCGTACCAGTCGATCCGGGTCCGGTTGCTCATGCCGAGGCCGGAAAACACCCGGTCGTGGCCCAGGGGAGAGATCACGTGGGTATCGGCGGGAAAGGTGGCCAGGGAGGCCTCGTCGAGGTGGTCGTAGTGGCCGTGGGTGATCAGCACGTGGTCCGGCCCCGGTATCGTGTGCGGATCGAAGGCCAGGGGCGAAAAATCCTTGATGAACCAGAAGATCTCGTCGAAGACCGGGTCGACGAGAAAGGTGCGGTCGCCCACCTTGACCAGGACGCTGGCGTGCTTGACAAAGGTGACCGACACCCCGTCGTGGGTGGTGATCGCACCGATGTTGGCGCCCACATCGACCCGCGGCTGCCGGTCCAGGGCGTCGGCGTAGGCATTGGCACTCAGCTTCCAGGTGAGCAGCTCCCAGAACCGCCCCTCCCGGGGCAGCCCCACCGGGTTGACAAAGCGGCCGTTGCCGTGGTGCTCCTTTCGTCCCGCGAGCTCCCGAAGGCTCCGGCCGTCAAGGGGCCGGTAGGGCAGTTTTCCGTCATCGAAGGTGTATGGGCTCTTTGCCGCCCACAGGGCCGGGGGCATCGCGCCGGCAATGGCAGCGGCCTGCAAATTCCGTATCAGCGTTTTCATAAAGGCGCGTCTGTTCATCTAAATATAGGTTCCGTCTGTTAATTGCCCCTGAGTGGTTGCAACAGCGTTTTCATAAAAAGAAACGTAATACCGAATCGGGAAACAGCAAAATCGCGGGCGGGAATCCGTCTTCGTCACCATCGGCATGTATGCGAGGCACCCATGGTTTTCGCTTTTTCCTGAATTTTCGGATGCCGTCGCCGAAATCCTGAAGAAAACCGCGCTTGATGCGAAGGCCACGCTGTCTGCCTGGTGCATCATGCCCGACCACCTGCTGGTGGAATGCAAACACTTGGTCGGTTTCGTGAGGACCTTCAAAGGGCGGGCGACGGCGGCGGCCCGCGCCGTCGATCCTGGGCGAAGGCTGTGGCAGCGGAGCTTTTACGATCACCTGCTCAGAAAGGAAGAGGATGTTCGAACAGTAGCCCAGTAGATCTGGGAAAATCCGGTTCGGGCGGGGATCGTTGATAAACCCGAGAAATGCCGGCGCTACGCCTCCGGGAACAGCTCGGCGGCCTTTTTAACCAGCTTGTATTTCTGCACCTTGCCGCTGGCGGTCATCGGATAGGCATCGACAAAAGCCACGTATTTGGGAATCTTGTGGCGGCTGATCTTTCCCCGGCAAAAGTCGACCACATCGGCTTCGGTCATGTCGGCGCCGTCTTTGACGACGATGAAGGCGCCGACCTCCTCTCCGTATTTTTGGCTGGGGACACCAATCACCTGAACGTCTGCGATTTCCCCCATGGTGTAGAGATACTCTTCGATCTCCCGGGGATAGATGTTTTCACCGCCTCGGATGATCATGTCTTTGTGGCGGCCGGTGATGGCAAGATATCCTTCCTGATCCATGATGCCGAAATCCCCGGTATGGAGCCATCCGTCTTTGTCGATGGCCGCGGCCGTCTCCTCGGCCATGTTGTAGTAGCCTTTCATGACGTTGTCGCCCCGGCAGCAGACCTCGCCCTGGACCCCGGATGGAAGCGTCTTGCCGGTGTCCGGGTCGACGATGCGAACTTCGACGCCGGCGATGGCACGGCCCACGGTTTCAGTGCGCCTGCGGACGTCATCGTCCACGCGGGTCTGGGTGATGACCGGCGACGCCTCGGTCAGGCCGTAGCAGATGGTGATCTGGGTCAGGTTCATTTTGTCCATGACTTGCCGCATGACTTGCACCGGGCAGGGGGCGCCGGCCATGATGCCGGTTCGAAGCGAGCCGTAGTCGAACTTGTCAAACAGCTTGTGACCGAGAACGGCGATGAACATCGTCGGCACGCCGTAAAGGGCGGTGCAGCGCTCCTGCTCCACAGACGCCATCACCTGAACCGGATCGAAACTTTCCAGAATGACCATACAGCTTCCATGGCTCACGGCCCCCAGGACCCCCATCACGCATCCGAAGCAGTGAAACAGGGGCACCGGCAGACAGATGCGGTCTCGTTCTGAAAAGCGCTGGTTTTCGCCGACCGTAAAGCCGTTGTTGGCGATGTTTCTGTGGGTCAGCATGACTCCCTTGGGAAATCCGGTCGTTCCCGAGGTGTACTGCATGTTGACCACATCGCCGGGATCGAGGGCGGATTGGCGCTCCAGATAGGCGGCTTTGGGCGTGACATTGCTCAAGGCCAGTACTTCGGGGATCGAGTACATGCCCCGGTGCTTTTCCGGCCCGAGGAAAAAGACCCGCTTCAGATGCGGAAACGTCTCGCTGTTCAAGTGCCCCCGGGGGTCGGTCTTGATCTCCGGCAGCAGCTCAGTGACGATCTGCAGATAATCGACGTCCTGGTAGCCGTCGATGAGAAACAGGTTTTCGGTCTGGCTTTGCTTCAGAAGATATGCCAGCTCCGAAGAGCGGTCGTTGGTGTTGACCGTCAACAGAACGGCACCGATCTTGGCCGATGCAAACTGCAGTGCCACCCAGTAGGGGATGTTGGTCGCCCAGACGGCGACCTTCTCCCCTTTTTTCAGGCCCAGGGCCATCAGGCCCCGGGCCAGACGATCGACCAGGGCGCCGAGCCGGCTGTAAGTGAGGCGAAACTCCCGGTCCACGTAAACGATCGCCTCATTGTCCGGCCACCGGTCGACGGCCTCGTCGAGCATCTGCCCCAGGGTGAGATTTTTCAAACGGACGTCATTCATTCTTGTGACCTATGAAACCTGTTGTCTAATACTATCGCCAAACCCGCAGGGTTTTTGGGACAATCATTTTTTGGGTTTTCCGGCGGCGAAGCCGCCGCATATAAATTCGCGAAGCGAATTTATTCGGGGATGAAGAGCACGGCATAGATGGCTGCCGTATGCCGGCCATGGCAGCTTACGTAATGCGGGACGATCGAGTTGTAGTAGATGCTGTCGCCGGCCTCCAGGGTATGGGTGTTCTGTCCGAAGACCACCTCGATCTGGCCGGAGTAGACAACGATGAACTCTTCTCCCTCGTGGCTGGAAAGCTGCTGGCTCCTGGAAGATTCGGGAAGAAGCTCCACGAAGAAGGGCTCCATGTGCCGGTCGGTTTTGCCGACGCCCAAAGAATAAAATTTCATCGACGTCGGCGATTCCTTTTCCCGAAGCATGCCCAATTTCTGCTTGCGTTCGGCTCTGCGGATCACCAGGGGGTCTTCGCTGACCTTGTCGTCGAGGAACGTGCCGAGCCGTACTCCCAGGGTGCGGGCGATTTTCAGCAGCGGCCCGAGAGAAGGATACACGTTTTCCTCCAGCAGGTTGGCGACGAATTTCGGATCCAATCCGGTTCGCTCGGCCAGCGTTTCTGCCGAGATCTTCCGCTGGGTCATCAACTGCTGGATGCGGTGGCCGATTTGATCTGTTTTCATCTTTTTCTCCGAAAGAGCGGTACAAGTCTTTCCGGCGGTAAAGGCAGACGGATATCTTTTTGGATTTCGAAAGTCAACTACCTTCGAATCTCGGCAGAGCACCCCGCCGGTTATGCCTTCTTCGGCAGGATTCGGACGCGCTTTCTTCGGTAGGATTTACCGGAGGGGAGGCGGAAAACGGTTTCTTCGACCTTTAGCTGGCCTTCGGCAAAGAGTTGGATGCAGTGCGGGTAGAGCGCCCACTCCATCTGCAGCCCTTTTTCCCGCAGGACTTCTATAGAACTGCCTTCGTCGATGTCAAAGGCCCGCTGCCCGATGATCGGCCCGGTGTCTTCACCGTAGTCGATGAAGTGGACCGTGCACCCAGCCACCTTGCATCCGTATCGCCAGGTATCGCCGTATCCGTCCACCCCGGGAAAGGCCGGAAGCAGCGCCGGGTGGATGTTCATAATCCTTGGGTTCAGCGGATCCGGACTGAACCGGTCGATAAAGTAGGGAGTCAGGGTTCTCATGAACCCGGCCAAAACCAGCAGGTCGATCGAATATGGACGGATGAGATCCAGCAACCGGGCCTCGGCGGCGGCCCGGGAAACCAGAAATCGGCGCATGTCCGCCGGATCGGTTCGGCCGGAAAACAGCCTTTGCTTGGTAGTCGCATCCTCGAGCAGAAAGTCTTCCGGAGCCGTCAGGGCGCCGGCACTGATTTCGTCGATGATTCGTCGATAGTCGACCACAAAGGTCTCGACGCCCCGTGCCCGGGCTTTTGTCAGGCCGGCGGCGCTTGGGTTGTCGGCGCCGGCAAAGACGACTGCGCCGTCGATCCGGCGGTTTTCGCAGCCGTCGATAATGGCGGTCAGATTGGTGCCGCTTCCTGATATCAGCGCTCCGATTCTCAGCATGACTTTTGGAGTGCTAACAAACGGATGGGGCGCTGTCAAACACCTGTCAGACCCCGTCCTTTGGTTGACAACCCGCCGAGGTCATACTATTGTTCGTAAAAGTTTGCTCGAACTTGGGCAGGCGGCTGTTGCCGGTATGAGGGCCGTCTTTCCCAAGCGAACACCGATCCCGGTTGCCGAAACAGATCAGAGAGACATACAGAAAGGACGAAAACCATGGCAGAGGGCGTCTTGGACATTAGTGACAGCAGTTTTGATGCCGAAGTGTTACAATCGAAAACTCCGGTAGTGGTCGATTTCTGGGCTCCCTGGTGCGGCCCCTGCCGGGCCATTGCACCGGTGATTGATGAACTGGTGGGTGTATACGGCGATCAGGTCAAGTTTGCCAAGTGCAACGTGGACGACAACCCGGTCACCCCGGGAAAGTTTGGAATCCGGGCCATTCCCACGCTGATCCTGTTCAAGGGGGGAGAGGTTGCCGAACAGATTACCGGCATCGTCGCCAAATCAAAGCTGGAGGACGCCATCAAAGGGGTTCTCTGATCTGCGGTGCCGGACGATGGATCAATGCCTTTCGGCGGTGGCTCCCTTACGGGGAGGCGCCGCCGTTGCGTTTGAGGTCTTTTTCGATGAAACCGAATTTCAGGGCTTCGTGCGATGCCGGAAAAAGAAGGGCTGCGGCAGCGGCGCTCATCGCCGCCTGTTTTCTGCTCATGGCCGGCTGTTCCTGGTTTCAGCCCAAGTTGGAAAAAACGGCCTTGGAACTGGTCAGCGACGGCATGGACGCTTACAACGCGGGGAAATACAAAGCGGCGATCGAACACCTCGAAAAACTCAGGGATTGGTATCCCTTCAGCAAATACGCGATTCTGGCAGAGCTGAAAATCGCCGACTGCCACTACCATCTGGAGCAGTACGAAGAAGCGATTTTCGCCTACCAGGAGTTTGAAAATCTTCATCCCCGAAATGAAGCCGTTTCCTATGTGGTCTACCAGATGGGTCGATCCTATTTCGACCGGATCGACACCGTCGACCGGGACCAGAGCTCAGCCCGGGAGGCGCTGAAAACGTTTCGCCGGCTGATTTCCCAGTATCCGGAGGACCCATACGCCAAGATCGCCCAGGGTCATATCCATCAATGCCTGAAAAGTTTGGCCGGGCACGAGTTTTACGTGGGGTATTTCTATTACAAAAACCGGCATTACCCCGCCGCCATCGGCCGCTTCAAGACGGTCATCGAGGAGTATCCGGATGTAGGAGTCCATTACAAGGCCCTGCAATACCTGGCCCGGTGCAAGAGGGAAATGCTTCAACAAGAGGAGCAAGAAGAGGCCCTCGGCCAAGAGGAATGACGCGGCCGGCAGCCCCGCCAAAGCGGGATTTCCGCTTAGTGCTCGATGGCATAATTTCGGTGACGTATTTCAGATCAAAAAAATTCACCGTGGAGTTAATCCGTTTAAAGTCAAGAAGAAATTTTGGGGTAATCGTTATGCCCAAAATTCAAGTCCGGACTTGGTTTTTGAAAGACACGGATTAACTCAAGATAACGACATTATTAAGAAATAGCATTGCTCTTTGACAATCGGCACAACCTGTACACATGAATAGATTCCTGTTACGTTGACGATACTGGGGCGGGAGCGATGACCCCGCATGTTGTGTCGTTACCACAATGGGGCTCCTTCCGTTCCAGTCTTTTTTTTGTTCTGCCGCCGGGATATGGGAGCCGCAGGATCGAAGTCCTGGTAGCGGCGGCTCTTATCCGCTTTCGGGTCTGCGGTTTTGCCGGCGGCGCGTTGCCTGTTGGTTTTATCGATCTGCGGATCGAACGGCGT
>JAIPEL010000024.1 GCA_021737185.1 Desulfobacterales bacterium
GATGGAGGTTTCTGGATAAGCGCATAATTTTATTTCCCGAAGGGATACAATAGCGATCGGCAGATCTGACAACAAAGGACCGTCGGAAGTTCCGACGGTCCTTTTCACTTTAATGCCATAAGAGGGACAAGCAACCTATCCCCGAAGTTTTTTGGCCTCCTCCGTGATCAGGGGCACGATCTCGAAAAGATCGCCGACGACGCCGTAGTCGGCCTTGGCGAAGATCGGCGCTTCAGGGTCTTTGTTGACGGCGACGATGACCTTGGATGTGGACATCCCGGCCAGGTGCTGAATCGCGCCGGAGATGCCGCAGGCGATGTACAGGTTCGGGGAGACCACTTTTCCGGTCTGGCCGACCTGGTCTGCATGGGGACGCCACCCTTCGTCCACCGCTGATCGGGAGGCGCCGACAGCCGCTCCCAGCGCTTCTGCCAACGCCTCGACAACGGTGTAGTCGGATCCGCCCATGCCCCTTCCGCCGGAAACCACGATATCGGCCTCGGTCAGCTCGATCTTGCCGGTCTCCAGGGTTTTGTCGACGGTCTTGACTTGAATCGGCCCGGGATCGACGTCGATCTTTTCCATGCGACTTTCGCCTTCTTTTTCCTCGATGCGCAGGGCATTGGGACGCAGGGCGGCGATCGGCGGATTGCCCTCTAAAATGACTTCGGCGATGATTTTCCCGCCGTACATCGGGCGGGCGGCGACCCACTGTTCGCCGTCCAGGCGGATGCCGGTGGCATCCATGGCCAGGGGGGCGTCGATCCGGGCAGAAAGCCTTGCTGCCAGGTCTTTTCCCTGGGCGGTGGCGCCGAGAAGCACCACGGACGGTTGCTCCTGTCGTATGCATTCGGCCAGGATCCGCACGTAGGCTTCGGTGGAATAATCGGCCAGCTCGGGCCGGTCGGCCAGCAGGATACGGTCTGCACCGTATCGGCCCAGCGCTTCTGCGGCCTCCTCCACCCCGGAGCCGATCACCGCGGCCACCAGCGGCAGGCCGAGCCCGTCGGCCAGACGTCTTCCTTCGCTGACCGCCTCGAAGGACACCTTCCGAAAGGCGCCCTCGATTTGCTCGGAAATTGCAAAGATACAGGCTGACATGAGATTCTCCTTCGGTTCGCCGCCGGAAAACACTCTCCCGGCAGCCTATGCTCGTTTAGATTACCTTGGCTTCCTCGTGAAGGGCCTTGACCAGTGCGGCCGCCTTTTCCGCCGCGCTTTCTCCTTCGATGATGCGCCCTCCGCCGCGCTCGGCAGGGGGAGACAGGGCGCGAATGCGCGCGGTCGGGCCTTCCAGGGCGCCGGCATCGAGGCCGAAATCGGCCAGGGTCTTGGTTTCCAGCGGTTTTTTCTTGGCCTTCATGATGCCCGGCAAGGAGGCATACCTCGGTTCGTTCAATCCCCGCTGGGTGGTAAAGAGCATCGGCAGCGGGGATTCGACCACGACGGTGCCGCCTTCGATGGTTCGGTGGCAGCGGATGCTTCCGTCTAAAAGCTCGGTTTTGATCACCATGGAGACGTTGGGAATCCGAAGGTATTCGGCGACCGCCGGCCCCACCTGAAACTGGTCCGCATCGACCGCCCGCTGGCCGGCGATGACCAGATCGAAAGGAATCTGTTTTACCGCCGCGGCAAGCACCCGTGCGGTGGCCAGGGCCCCTTTGCCGAGGGCGGCCGGATCATTGACGAGAACGCCGGTGTCGGCGCCCATGGCCAGCGCCGTTCGGATCGCCTCTACGGCCTTGTCCGTTCCCACGGAGAGAACGGTTACGCTGCCGCCCTGGGCTTCACGAATCCGCAAGGCCTCTTCCACGGCAAACTCGTCGTAGGGATTGATGACCCACTTGAGCTCTTCGGTTTTGATGGAAACTCCGTCATCGGCCACCTGAATCAGCGATTCGGTGGCCGGCACCTGTTTTAGCAGCACAACGATATCCACGTTCTTTTCCTTCCTTGCGCCTGGGCCCGGCAGCATTCAGGCTTCCGGGCGGATGGTCGGATCCGGCCGCGGATGGTTCGGTCCGCGGCCTTGGCAGGAGCGCTCCCTGCCGCCCCATTTACCTAGTACTAGCACATCTTCAACAAAATAAACGCTAGAAATATTTAGATAAATAATTGCTCACGAGTAGATACAAAAGGAGGCCTCAATTGTCAATGGCTCATTGCCGGGAGCTGGGAAAGGGCCCTTTCCAGCATCTGGGCCGGGGGAAGGTGCTCTTGGCCGCTCAGATCGACGGGCTCCAGTACAACGTCGGCTTTCCAGCCGTCGGATGAAAATCGGTGCTCGGCCAGCACGCGACTGAGCCGGTCGCGCACGGATTTGGCTTTTTCCGGACCCGTTCTCGGCATCAGAAGACCAAAGGTGTTGATGTCGAGTCGTCCGAAGGTGTCGCACCGCCGGATGTCGGAAAAAAGACTGCGGCAAAGCTGTTCCAGGACCCGGTCTTGCGCCTCTGCGTCTTCGCTCTCTTTTCCGGCGGTAAAGTCGACCCTCATCACCAGCATCGACAGAGGCTCTTCAAACCGGCGGGCGCGGTAGGTTTCGACCTCCAGGATTTTGACGAACCCCCGGCGGTTGCACAGGTGGGTCAGATCGTCTTCCAGGCTCAATGCCGCCATGCAGTGGGTGGCGCTTTCCAGTCGGTCGCAGAGGATGTTCATCATGTTGAAAAAAAAGCGATGGGCCGTGGGCGGATAGAGCCACTGCAGCCGTTTGATCATTTTCATGTTGATTCGCAAAAGCTCGCCGGGTTGCTTTCCGATCACCGTGGCCGACCGCGGGGCCGAACGCAGGAGCCCCATTTCCCCAACCACGTCCCCCACCCGAAGCCGTTGGACCAGCTTGTGGACGCATCCTGGATCGGTGGCCTCCGGGTCTTCGATGGGATCGAAGACATCCAGCCCCCCGGAAATCACCGCATACATCGAATCGCTGGCATCGCCCTTGCGAAAAAGCACCTCGCCGGCGGAAAACGGTTGGAGGCTGCCGGCCATGAGAATGTAGTTGATCTGGGTGCGGGACAGGCCGTTGAACAGCGGAATCCCCAGCCGGGCCTCTTTTCCCAGCTTCAACCGGATCAGGTCCCAGATGGTGACCAGCTCGACGTGGAGCATCAGCGAAGGCAGCAGGATCAGATCCCCCACCAGGGCCGAGATCATGGTGATCACCATCATCGTTCCGAAGACCGCGGTTGGGGTAAAGTTCGACAGCGACAAAACGGCAAACCCGATGCTGATGGTAATGGTGGTAAAGACGATGGGCCGCCCCATGTGGAGAAGGGTCTCTTTCAGGGCCCGGCGATCGTCCAGATCCTTTCGAAATTCCCGGTTGTATCGGACCATGTAATGGATCGTATCATCGACCGCCAGTCCGATGGCGATGCTGGCGATCAGGCTGGTAAACATGGAAAGTTCGACGCCGAACCATCCCATGATGCCGAAGTTGATCACGATGGGAAACAGGTTCGGCAGGATGGCGATCATACCGACCTTGGCCGAGAGAAAAAGCGTAAACATGATCGCAAAAACCAGGATCATGGTCAGCGACAGGCTCTTGATCTGGCCGCTGGTCAGCAGGTGGCTGCTGGCGGAGACGACGACGCCGAATCCGGTGACGTTCCAGTTCAGGTCCGGGGAAAAGTGCTGTTTTGCGTAGTCGAGAACCTGATTTCGGGTCCGGAGAAAATCCCGGGAGCTGGACATGTGGGTGAGCAGCATGATGTTTGCCGCTGTAAAATTCGGTGTCATGAACCGGGTCATCATCTCTTCGCCGAGCATGATCCGGTAGCTGTTGATCAGCATCCTGGCTTCCCAGGCCTCTTCGGGCAGGCGGTAATATTCCGGTTTGTAGCCGTTGGACGCGTAGTTGACGAGCTTGAGGTAGTCGGCAAAGGAGACGGTTTTGTCCACCCCGGGCAGCGTGTCCAGGTGGGCCTGCATCCGGGCGATGTCTGCGATGTGTTCGGAAGATTCGAAAAAGAATTCTTCCGGGCTTTCCACGACGACGTTGATCGGAAAACTGCCGGAAAGGTGCCGGTAAATATCGTGAAAATGTCGGCTTACCGGAGTGTCCGGCTTGAAATAGCCGACCGGGTTGGTCTCCACCCGGAGCTGGAAAATTCCCAGGACGCAGAAGATGACCACCACTCCGAGCACCGGCAGGACCTTGCGCTGGTGGTGGAGATTCAACCGGATGATGACAGAAAGAAGCCGCTCGATCCAGGGCGCCGAAGTGGCTTGCCTGGCCTTGGCGGACCTCCCCGGGGAAAGCAGGGACAGCCCGGCGGGAAACGCCGTCATCACGATCACCAGCAGACTGACCATGCCGAAGCAGGAGAAAAGGGCGAATTCGCGGATCGCGGTGATCCGGTTCAGGAGCAGTGAACCCAGCCCGATGATGGTGGTTGTCACCGCCAAAATGGTCGGAAATCCGATGCTCGAAAATGCCTCCAGCACGATTTGCCGGGAACTGCGGGAAAATTTAGACTCCGCAATGCAGGCGGAAACGATGTGCAGGCAGTAGGCCGTGCCGACGGCGATCAGAAACACCGGAACGATCATGATCACCATCGACAGGGGAATGCGGGTCAGTGCCATGAGCCCGAAAGTCCAGACAAGAGTGAGGGTCACGCAGGCCAGGGGGAAAAACAGGTAGAGGATGCTTCGAAACAGGACCAGCAGCACCACGGCGATGAGAAGAAAAGTGATCGGCGGCAGGCGGAAGAAGTCTTTTTCCGTGAACTTTGCCAGGGCCTGGGAGACCAGCGGCATGCCGATCTGATACAGGGTCAAGCCCTCTTCGGCCCCGGCGATCAGGGCGGAGACGTCGCCGATGACCTGTTTGTGCTCGGCCTCGTTTTCCAGGAGCAGCGTCAGCACCGTGGCCGTGCGGTCTTCTGAAATAAGATTGTTGCGAAACAATGAAACCGGCAAGAGCACTTCGGCAAACCGATCGAGGGGCCACTGACCGGTGGCATCGACGGCCTTGCGCACTTCGGGCAGGCTGATGACCCGCCGCACGCCCGCTATGGCCGCCGCCTGGTTTGAAAGGACCTCGATGTGGCGATAGGTGGCCGGATCGAAAATATCTCCTGCCTTGATGACCACCCGGATGATTTCGTCTGATCCGAAGGTCTCCTTGAACGCGGCATATTGATCGGTTTCAGGAAGATCGTCGATGATCAGGTCGTAGATGGAGGTGCTGAAGGTCAGGTTCGGAATCTGCACTGCGAAAAAAAGGCTTACGGCCAGCACGGCGGCGATGACGATAAGCGGACGGCGAAGAACGATCTGGGAAAGGAACCGTTGAAGGGAGAAAACCTTCAGGATGCGTTCGCTCATAGGCGGTCTTCCCAGGAGGAGGTTCGATAACGTGCCGGAATGCAGCAGAAAATGTCACTCAAAATTACTAGTTTCGACCGGTGTTGTCAACCGGCCAGGAGGGGGGAAATCCGGACGACGTCCGGTCGGATAAGCCGCCGCCGGCTTCCCGCACGACCAGCACGCACTCGACACCTTCCAGACGATCCACGAGTTCAATGCCCTCCTCGGGGGCAAGAACCATCAGGGCCGTGGCAAGGCCGTCTGCAAAGGAGCAGGTGTCGGCTGTCACCGACGCACTCACCACTCCGGTTTGCACCGGATAACCGTTGCGGGGATCGATCACGTGGGTGTAGACGATGCCGTTCCGGACAAAAAAATTGCGGTAGTCGCCGCTGGTTGCCATGGCCCGGTCGGTCAGCGCCACGACCCGGTAGACCGAATCGAGGGCCGCCCCCTTTTCGGGGCGGTTGATGCCGACTTTCCACCGGCTGCCGTCCGGCTTGCTGCCGACGGCCAGCACCTCTCCGCCGATTTCCACCAGGTGTCTGCCGAGGCCTTCGCCGCGGAGCAAAGAGGCGATCTCGTCCACGGCATATCCCTTGGCGATGGATGCCAAATCCAGCGTCACGTCCGGTTTGGTCTTGACCAGAAACCCTTCGGGCAGGATCTTGATAGAATCGAAGCCGATCCGCTTTTTCTGCACCTGGATTTCATGTTCGGACGGGACCCGCAGCCGGTCGCCCTTGTCATGAAACCCCCAGAGCCGGACCAGGGGGTTCACGGTGCCGTCCCAGCCGCCGTCCGTGAGGCGGTAGATGCGCTCGGCGGTCTGCATTACCCGGGTAAAATCGGCGGAGACCGCAAATTTTTCCCCGGTCCGGTAGAACCGGTTGAACCGGCTGATTTCGCTGTCGGGCCGGTAGGTCGAAAAGACCTGATTCAGCGCTTCGAGGCGAAGTTCGATCTTTTCCTTCAGCGCCTCTGCAGAGATCCCCCGGCCGCCGTAGGCCTTCACCTGATAGGTGGTTCCCATGGTCCGGCCGGAGATCACGATTTCCCGCTGCGCGTCGCAGCCGAAAACCAGACCAAGAAGGAGGAGAAAAAAAAGCCCAAGTAGCGGCAAAGATGCTGGATCCTGGATCCTGGATACTGGAAGAAGCCAGAACTCAGAACACAGAACCCAGAATCGAGCAGGGGAAGGTTTTTTCTGAGGGAGCTTTTCAGACATTGACGGCAATTTTTTACTGCAAGGCATCTTAGAACGTCTATAAAATCGCGGCAGCGATTTTATCAGCAGATCCGAGGTAATTGTTCTCCTGCCAGCATGTCCACGATCCGACTGCCGCCGATGCGGGTTTTCATGACCACCTTTTTGGGATGATCCGCCACCACCTCGCCGATGATGCACGCCTCTTTGCCGAAGCTGTCCCGTTTCACGGCAGCCAGCACCCGATCGGCGTGGTCCGGCTTGACGAAGGCGAGCAGCTTTCCTTCGTTGGCCAGGTAGAGCGGATCGAAGCCGAGAAGTTCGCAGATCCCGGACACTTCCTTTGCGATCGGGATCTTGTCTTCTTCGATGTGGATACCGACTTGGGATTGGATGGCGATTTCGTTCAAGGCCGTCCCCACGCCTCCCCGGGTCGGGTCGCGGAGCACGTGGATATCCCGGCTGGCCATGAACATCTTCTTGACCATGTGGTTCAATGGGGCCGAATCGCTTTTCACCGGCGAGTCGAAATGAAGTTTCTCCCGCTGGGTGAGGATGGTCACCCCGTGGTCTGCCATGGTTCCCGAGAGGATGATCCGGTCTCCGGGCCGGGCCCGGCTGCCGCTGATCCGGATGTGCGGGTGGAGAAGCCCGATGCCCGAAGTGTTGATGAACAGCCTGTCGGCGGCCCCCTTGGGAACGACTTTTGTGTCGCCGGTCACGATGGTCACCCCGGCAGCGGCGGCGGCCCGCTTCATGCTCTGAAGAACCCGCTTGAGCGCTTCCATGGCCAGCCCCTCTTCGAGAATCAATCCCACGCTCAAATACAGCGGGTTTGCTCCGCACATGGCCAGATCGTTGACCGTACCGTTTACGGCCAGATCGCCGATGTCGCCGCCCGGGAAAAAAATCGGATCCACGGTGTAGGTGTCTGTGGAAAAAGCCAGCCGCAGTCCCTGGACATCGAGAACGGCACCGTCGTCAAGGCAGGCGAGTACGTCGTTTTGAAACATCGGAAGAAGCATATCGGTGGTCAGCCGATGGGACATTTTGCCTCCGCTGCCGTGGTCGAGCAGAATTTTGTCGTTCTTTTTCTGCATATTCAAACACCTTTCCGCCCCGCCATTGGCAGTGAGGCGATTCGTTTGATAAAAGGTAAAACTTCCTCGGACGTCATCCCGGGCGAAGCGAAGCGGAGACCCGGGATCCAGGAAAAGGCTGGATTCCCCCGGATCGGAGTCCGGGGCAGGCTTGTCAAGCCCGGAATGACGGACTGGCAACAACGAAGTTTCATACGAAATTAAAAAACATAGCCGATCTCATCCAGATTCAGCATCCAGGATCCAGCATCCAGGATCCAGCATCCAGCATCCAGCATCATCCCTATTCAGTATACCGGTAGTAGGCCGCGCAGGTCCCTTCGCTTGACACCATGCAAGGTCCTACCGGATCCATGGGCGTGCAGACCGTTTTAAACAAGGCGCATTCGGGAGGGGTCTTGGCGCCGGTCAAGATGTCGCCGCAGGCGCAGCCTTTCGGCTCGACGGGCTCGGGCAGGGCAAGATCGAAATGACGGGCCGCATCGAAGTCCGCGTAGGTTGCACGGATCTTCAAACCGCTTTGGGCGATGGTTCCCAAACCTCGCCAAACGGCATCCGCCGGTTCGAACACCGCGTCCATGAGCTGCCGGGCCTTTTGGTTTCCCTCGGCGGTGACCGCCCGCGGGTAGGCGTTTTCCAGCGCTGGTGTTCCGCTTTCCACCTGCATGGCGAGCCGGAAAATCCCCTGGAGGATGTCGACCGGTTCGAATCCGGTGATGACGCAGGGGACGGAGAATCGCTCGAAAAACGATCGATATCCGTCTTCACCGAGAATGACCGACACGTGGCCGGGCAGAATGAACCCGTCCAGGGCCACTCCGGGAAAATTCATCAGCGCCTCCAAGGCCGGAGGGACCAGCTTGTGGGCCGAGAAGACGAAAAAATTCTTTCGTCCCATGTCCCGGGCGGCCGACAACGAGGCGGCGATGGTCGGGGCGGTGGTTTCAAATCCCACGCCCATGAAAACGATTTTTTTGTCCGGGTGTTCTGCTGCGATCGTGAGCGCGTCGAAGGTCGAATAAACGATCCGGATGTCGGCGCCGGCAGCCCGCTCCAACTGCAGAGACGATTCGGTGCCCGGCACCCTCATCAAGTCTCCGAAGGTGGCGACGATCACTTCCGGCTTGCGGGCAAGGGCGATGAAAGCATCGATATCGGACTGGGCGGTAACGCAGACCGGACAGCCCGGGCCCGACAGGAGGGTGATCGTTTCGGGCAGCAGCGATCGGATGCCGTGCCTGAAAATCGACATCGTGTGGGTGCCGCAGACTTCCATGAGCCGGATCGGCCGTCGACTCGCCGCTGCGATCCTGTCTGCCAGCCGGCGGGCGATTACCGGGTCCCGGTATTCTTGGGCATGCTTCAAGGACATCCAGTCTCCTTATGAGAGCAATAGGTATCGCTCACCTTTGCTTGGAAACCCCACATTCTTATGCGCGGCCGAAATAAGCACGAAATTCGGATTTCGAATTTTTTCTCTACAGGGGTCCGCACTCAATCTTAAATATCCATATCCTCTGCCCCCTCGACCTCGCTTTTCCGCCCCGCCGCCACGGCCGCGGCCACGACTGCCTGACCCAGGCTGATCCCGCCGTCGTTGGTCGGCACAGTCCGGTGAGAAAACACAGAAAAACCGGCTTCTGTCAAGGCCTCGGTCAGGGCCGAAAGCAACATGGCGTTCTGAAAAACGCCGCCGGAAAGAACGATCTGCGAAATACCGGACTCGTTTTTCAGCTCGATGCAAAGTTCAGTAAAAAGCCGGACGATGGTGGCATGAAATCGTCCTCCGATCCGTGCCACGGAAGCCCCCTCTTTCAAATCCGAAACGACCTGCCGGATGATCGGATCGACGCCGACGATGCGAACCGGGCCGTCGCTCCATTTGAATCGGTAGCTTCCGGTTTCGTCTTGTGCCGAACACATTTCCAGTTCCATGGCGGCCTGGCCCTCGAAGGCGACCCGGTCCCGGATGCCGCAAAGGGCGCCGATGCCGTCAAAGAGCCGCCCGAGGCTCGATGTGTTTGGGGCGTTGACCCCCTTTTCGATCATTTCCACTGCCACTCGGACCTTTTCTGTTCCGGCCCGGGCGAGCACCGGAAGATCGAGAATTGAAAAAGACGGGCCGAAGGCGTGGTGAAGATAGCTGACTGCCATTCGCCAGGGTTCGGCGATGGCCGCGCTGCTTCCCGGCATTTTCACCGGGTCGAGCATGGCGATCCGGCGAAAGCCTGCCATGTCGGCGAGGAGAACCTCGCCGCCCCAAACCGTTTGATCCGGGCCGTAGCCTGTGCCGTCGAAGGAAAGTCCGATGACCGGGCCGTCGATCCGGTGTTCGGCCAGGCAGGCGGCAATGTGGGCGTGGTGGTGCTGGACGGCGATTCTGGAAACATCCTGTTCCATGGCCCAGGCGGTGCTCAAATAGTCCGGGTGAAGATCGTGGGCCACGATTTCAGGCCGGATGTCAAGGATCTGCTCCAGGTGCGAGATGGTCATCTCGAAAAATGAGAGGGTCTCCGCATTTTCCAGGTCCCCGATGTGCTGGCTGACAAAGGCGTTGTTTTTCTTGGTCAGGCACACGGTGTTCTTCATTTCCGCTCCGACGGCCAGAACCTGACAGATCGGGTCTTTGAGAAAGACAGGGACCGGCACATAGCCGCGGGATCGTCTGACAAACCGGGAGGCGCCGGCGATATGCCGGACGATGGAGTCGTCGCTGCGCAAGACGATCTCCCGGTCGTGAATCAAGAAATCGTCGGCAATGCCGGAAAGCCGGGCAAACGCCTCCTGGTTTCCGATGACGATCGGCTCTTCGCTTAGGTTCGCGCTGGTCATCACCAGAACCCACGGTCCGGTTTCCAGCAGAAGGTGATGCAGAGGCGTATAGGGGAGCATGACCCCGAAGTATCGATTTTTCGGGGCTACGGCCTCGGCGATGCCGGCTTCCTCTCTTTTTTCCAGCAGCACGATCGGACGGCGGGAGGAGGTCAGCAGGGCGCGCTCTTCAGGGGCGATGCGGCACAGCTGTTCTGCGGCGGAAATGTCTTTGACCATCAGGGCAAGCGGCTTTTCCTCCCGAAGCTTTCGGGAACGCAGCCGGTCCACCGCCTCGTTGTTTGCCGCATCCACCGCGAGGTGAAAGCCGCCCAGTCCCTTGACGGCAAGAATGCGGCCTTTGGTGAGCCGTCGGCCGGCTTCGGCGATGGGGTCGTATGTGCGCACCGGGCAGCGGTTTGCGTCAAACAGCGCGGCGCGAGGACCGCACACCGGGCAGGCGTTGGGCTGGGCATGGAACCGGCGGCTGGCCGGATCGTCGTATTCGGCCTGGCAAAGCGGGCACATGGCAAAGCGCCGCATGGAAGTCTTGGGCCGGTCGTAGGGGACGTCTTCGATGATGGTGTAGCGGGGGCCGCAGTTGGTGCAGTTGATAAAGGGATACCGGTAGCGGCGGTCGACCGGGTTAAATAGTTCTGCCAGGCATTCTTCACAAACCGCGACATCGGGGGAGATCAGGGTGGACCGCTCGGTTTGTGCGGTGCTTTTAGCGATGGAAAATCGGCGATAGCCGTTGACGGCGCAGGGGACGGAGCTGATTTCGGTGATATGGGCAAGGGGTGGAGGAGATGCGCCAAGTGCCTGCCGGAACGCTTCCACGTCGCTTGGGCGGCCTTCAACGGTGATGGCAACCCCCGATGAGGTGTTGGCGACCTCACCGGTCAAACGGAACCGCAGCGCCATCTGAAACACAAACGGCCGGAATCCGACCCCTTGGACGATGCCGCGCACGGAGAGCCGCCTGCCGACGATCTCTTCATCCATGTCTCACGGCTGCCGCTCTGAAAACTCAGCCGCTTCCCGAAGAAAGGATATGGTTTCCAGGGCGCTTTTTTCATCGATTTTGTGGATGGCAAAGCCGGCATGGACGATGACCCAGTCGCCGACCTCGGCGTCTTCCAGCAGCATGAGGTTGGCGTCGCGCCGAACGCCGTCGACGTCGATGACGGCCAGGTTGCCGCTTTTTTGCACGATTTTAGATGGGATGGCGAGGCACATCGTCTTTTACCTCCCTGGGCCTTACGAGCACGTGTAACCGCTTGAGTTCTGCCAGGACCATTTCGATCATCGGTTCGACCTTTTGGGAGATCGCCGGGGTCATCTCGGTGCTCAGGGTATCGATGTCCTCCGGTTCGATGCCCAGAACGACGGTGTCCGGGACCTTTTCCAGGGCCTGGCACAGGGTCAGCGCTTCGAGCAGGTCGATTTGGTGCAGCGAGTTTTTCGCCCGGATCCGCGCCGGAATGGCGTCTCCTTCCAGCCGATAAAAGTCGCCGGGATTGCCGCGGCTGCGGATCGCGTCGATGACGATGAGGCGGTCTGCCTGAGAGATGATTCCCAGCAGGTTGATTCCCAACACGCCGCCATCGACCAGGGTGACGTTTTCCGGAAAGTGATACCGGTCTGCCAACGCTTCCATCACCCGAACGCCGAAGCCTTCATCGGTAAACAGGGTGTTTCCAGTACCGAGAATCATGATCTGTTCTTTTTTCATAGCAGCCATCAAATAGCACTGAATCCAACAGGTTTCAAGATGGTCGAAATGACAAAAGAAGCCTTTCCGCCCTGAGGCGGAAAGGCTTCTTTTGTTGAGTGAAGCTCTGTACTTACAGGACCTTGACTTTGTATACCTCGTTGCTGTCCGGATCGATGACATGAACCCCGCAGGCGATGCATGGATCAAAGGAATGGACCGTTCGCAGCACCTCGAGGGGCCGCTTCGGGTCGGCTATGGGGGTGCCGATCAGCGCCTCTTCCACCGGTCCGAGGTTGCCCTTTTCGTCCCGGGGGCCGAGGTTCCAGGTGGAGGGAACCACGTACTGGTAATTGGCGATCTTGCCGCCTTCGATGTTGATCCAGTGCCCAAGGGATCCGCGCGCGACGTCGTTGAGTCCGACGCCCTGGGCTGAGTCGGGCATTTCCCAGGAAGCGTAGGTGGCCGTGTTGCCGTTTTTGATATTGTCCACAAGCTCCATGACCCAGCCTTCCATGGCGTTTCCGATAACGAGGGCATCCAACCCGCGGGCTGCCGTCCGGCCGAGCGTGGAAAACAACGCCTGGACCGGCACGCCGAGGTTGGACAGGGTGCTTTCCACGGCCGCCTTGACGTCCGGATGCCCCTTGGCATAGGCCACCAGCACGCGGGCCAGGGGGCCGACCTCACAAGGTTCGCCTTCGTATCTCGGTGCTTTGAACCAGGTGTATTTCCCGCCGCCGGGGCGGTACTCGGGATCTTCCTGCAGCGGCTTGGTTTCGCCCTTGTAGGGGTGCTTGGGCGCGCCGTCTTCGTACCAGGCGTTGGTGACATGCTCGGTGACCGATTCTTGCTGCGCCATTTTCACACCGGCCAAATCCCGCTTCAAGATGACGCCCCGGGGCATGAAAAGGCTTTCCGGCTCCTGGTTCGTGGTCGGCAGGTCGCCCCAGGCCAGGAAATTGGTGGTGCCGCCGATGGCGCCCCAGTCCTTGTAAAAGGAAGCCACGGCCAGCAGGTCCGGAATATAGACATTTTTGACAAAGTCCTGGGTTTCTTTCCAGATATACAAAAATTCGGCGATCCGATCCGGAGTCAGGTCTTTGACGCTGGTGACGCCGCCTACGACCAGAGACTGCAAATGCGGGTTTTTTGCGCCGAAAATAGCATGCATCCGGGCGGCCTTGGCCTGCAGGCGCAGCGCCTCGATGTAGTGGGCCGTGGCCATCAGGTTGGCTTCAGGGGGCAGCTTGTAGGCCGAGTGGCCCCAATAAGCGTTGTTCAACGGACCGAGCTGGCCGCTGTCGACAAAGGTCTGCAGCCGGGCCTGGACGTTCTTGTAATAGGTGGCGCCTCCCCAGGGAGCGTTGCTCACGTTCTCCGAGAGGGTGGCGGTTTGTTTCGGATCGGCTTTCAGGGCGCTGACCACATCGACCCAGTCCAGGGCGTGGAGATGGTAAAAATGAACGATATGGTCGTGCTGGTATTGGGCGCCGTGAAGCAGGTTTCGAATGATTCTGGCGTTGTCGGGAATCTGGACGCCGACCGCGTCTTCGACTGACCTCACCGAGGCCAGGGCATGGGTCAGCGTTCAGACGCCGCAGGAACGCTGAACGAAGTGGTGGGCGTCGCGGGGGTCGCGGCCCTGAAGGATCAGCTCGATGCCGCGGAACATCTGGCCGGAACTCCAGGCATTGACCACCTTCCCGCCGGCCACCTCCACTTCGATCCGAAGGTGGCCTTCGATTCTGGTAATCGGATCTATGGTGATTCGCTGACTGGCCATATAATCTCCTCCTTATGGTAAAGGCATGTGAACGCTTTTTTTCAATCCATCAGAGCATTTCGTAAAACGGTGTGTACTTGTCCCAGAAGTTGGGCTCGCTGCAGCCGATGCAGCCGTGTCCGGCTTCCACCGGCCAGCTGGTGCCGTCGTTGAACTTGACGATGGGGCAGTTGTTGTAGGTCTCCGGCCCCTTGCAGCCCATCATGTACAGGCACCATCCTTTGGCAGCCTCTTCGGAGCCGAACTCTTCGACCATTTCATCGTTTTCGAAATGCGCCCTTCTGGGGCACTGGTCATGGATGGTCTTGCCGTAGGCAAACAGCGGCCTTCCGAGATGGTCTAAAGCCGGAAGCTTGCCCAGGAGGAGATAATTGACGACGGTGCCGACGAAGTTGATCGGGTTTGGCGGACACCCGGCGATCTTGATGGTCTTGACGCCGGTGGCCTCTTCCACGCTGACGTAGCCGCCGGGGTTCGGCTTGGCGGCCTGGATGCCGCCGAAGCAGGCGCACTGGCCGATGGCAATGGTGGCGGCCGCCTTGGGGACCACTTCCTTGGCGATCTCCTGGAAGGTCCGGCCGGCGATCTTGCCGTAGCCGCCGTTGAACTTGGTGGCCACCGCACCTTCGCAGACGCAGATAAACTTGCCTTCGTACTTTTTCATGGCCATGTGCAGGTTTTCCTCGGCCTGGTAGCCGGAGGCGGCCATGATCGTCTCGTGGTAGGCGATGTCCAGGACCTCGAGCACAAGCTGATCGATCCATGGGTACATGGACCGAAGGACCGCCTCGGAACATCCGGTGCACTCGGCAAAGTGAAGCCAGATGACCGGCGGCCGCTGTTTCGGAGCGGCGAAGACTTCCGCCACCTTCGGCACGAACGACGAGGAAAGCCCCATGGTCGCCGTAAGGAAAGTACAGAATTTCATGAAGTCCCTTCTTGAGACTCCCTTCTGCTCCAGCCTCTCAGCAAACTGTTTTTGTTCCTTTTCCATTGGCACCTCCTGATGCGGTTAAGGACCGGGTTGAAACCAGCAAAAGATGGATGGGACAGGGAATATAATTCTCAGAAAGCCGACGCGAACCGGCTTTCTAGCCCTCTGAATCATGGAAGTGCCTTAAAAAGGGTGCGGGGCGCAACTACACATATTCGTGGATTCGATGATACAAAGTATCTCTTATTAAAATAATCAGATAGAAGTCAAGGAGAAATGAATCCCACGATAAAGACTGAAATGGATTTATGTCCCCCAAAAACGGCCACCCGGCATCGGAGTCAGCTTCTCGGTTTCAGTTCTCCCTTAAACCCCAGATCTTGAGCCTTGATGTCCAGATGCAGGGTGGTCAGTATTTCCAGGGGGGGGTAGAGCGCCCGTTCGGTCTTTCGGGTGTCGACGGTTTTCAGGTACCGGCGGCAGGCGTCGCAGAGGTCGACCCGGCTTTCCGGTTCGTTTTCGTCGTAAAAATAGTGCAGGTTTTTGCTGTCGGTGGTCTGGCAAAAGGGACAGGCCACGCGGCGATAGCGCCATTGGTGCCAGCAGAACCCGCAGACCAGGGTGCGCCGGCCCTCTTCTTCAAGAAGGCAAAGCGCGGGAAAGCCGCCGCAGACCGGACAGATCCCACGCTGCCACGACTCGGGTACTTTTCCCTGGTCCGTGAGGGATCGGGAAAAGGCGACGATCGCAGGCCGAAGGCTATGATATGCGACGAGGGCCAAAATTTCTCGATCCACGGAGAGCTCCTCGGCCGTTTCCTGAATCCTGTCGTCGTCACCGGTCAATAGGGCGGTGAACAGCTCGGGAAGATGGAGCCGGCGGTCTGAAACGGCCCGCTGAAAGACCGCGACGTCCTCGGCAAGCGGTCCGGAAAGGCCTCCGGCGTTGTCACAGATCCACTGGAACAGGTCGGCTCCGGCGTTCGGATCCACGGGAAAGTCTGTCATGGAGAAAAGGGGAAAACCCTCCTCTTGCTTGATTCTGGTCATTTTCGGGGCGACAGGATCGAGTTCAACCGGCGGCATTGCCGCGGCGCGGATCTCCTGTTCTACAAAAAGAGGGCCGTAAAAGGTGAGAATCTCTTGATAAGCAGGGCGTTGATCCCTTAGCCGGTCCACTGCCGCCTGCACACGGGATGAGTTTTGAGCAGGTGTCGATGTCATGGTCCTCCTTACACTGCCGGCGGCCGGGTATCGGCCTCATTTATACGAAAAAAGGGAGAAGAAGCCTTGGCTCCTTCTCCCTTTTTATCCTGATTCTATGCCTAAAGCAAACGGGACCCGAGGCTTTTGATCGGCCGCACCATCTTTCGGAGGGCCATCTGACGAGTCATGCCGAGCGCGCCGGCCGAGGCCACCGCGTAGTCATGGTAAAGCTTCGGATCGTATGCCACCAGGTAGATGACCCGCACCGCGTCAGGGTCGAGCATCGTTGCCTGGGGAAAGCGCTTTTTGGCCGCCTGGAGTCGCTGGTCGGCAATCTTGAGGATGTCTTCCCGGTCTCCGAAGTTCAGGGCGCCGGTGGGACAGACCTTGACGCATGCCGGAAGGAGCCCGTTCTGCACCCGGTCCAGGCACATGTCGCATTTGGCCAGATCTCCCCTGTTGCCCTGCCTGGGGATGTTGTAGGGGCAGCTGCCGATCACATCGGACGGTTCCCACAGGTCCTTGGTGTTGGCTGTGTAAATCACCGCGCCGGTAGCCGAATCGGTGAAAATGGCCGCCGGATAGTCGGCCGCCGCCTCACACGGGGCGTCGAAGCAGTGGCGGCACTGCTCCGGGAAAAATAGCCACTGGAGTTTGCCGTCGATCTCCTCTTCGTTCATCCGCACCAGCTTGTAGGTGTTGAAGGAGAGATCCTGCGGGTTCTGATACGAGCCGACGTTTTTCGTCTCCTCGGCCGGGAGATTGTGCCACTGTTTGCAGGCCACCTGGCAGGCCCGGCACCCGGTGCAAACAGTGGTGTCGATCAGAAACGATTTGCTCATGATGGATCACCTCCTTCCTATATCTTGGTCACGTTGACCATAAAGGCCTTGGTTTCCGGGATCCGGGTGTTGGGATCGCCCGTAGAAGGCGTCAGCAGGTTGGCGCTTTCCTCCACAGTATCCTGGGGCCAACGCCATCCGTAATGCCAGGGGATGCCCACCTGGTGAACCGTCGCGCCGGCAATCGTAAACGGCTTGAACCGCTTGGTGACGATGGCCGTGCACTCGAGGCTCCCTCGGGCCGAAGAAACCTTGACCCGTTCTCCGTTTTGAATCCCTTTCAGCCGGGCCAGCTCCTCGCTCATCTCCACAAAGACCTGGGGCTGGAGCTCCAGCAGGTAGGGCTGCCAACGGGTCATCAGACCGGTTTGCCAGTGCTCGGAGACGCGATAGGTCGTTCCCACGTAAGGATACCTCGGGTCGCAGCTGGCAAACGCGTCGGCCTCCGTTCCATAGACCGGTGCCACCGGGTTGAGCATCTGATCGTTGAGGTAGTTCTTTTCCACCGGGCTCTCCAGCGGTTCGTAGTGCTCGGGGAAGGGACCGTCGGCCCGGCCGGGGCCAAAGATCTGGCCGTGGCCGTGCTTGCGCATGATAAACGGATATTTGCTCTTGGGGTTGAGGATGCCGTCGGTGCTTTTCAGCGGCGGCCAGCCCCCGTCGGGCACATCCCCCTCCCATCCCGATCCGGTCCAGCGGATGACCCAGTCTTTTTTGTCCCAGGGATTTCCCTTGAGATCCACCGAGGCCCGGTTGTAGATGATGCGCCGGTTGACGGGCCAGCACCAGGAAAACTCGGGATACAGTCCGATGCCGTTGGCCGCATCCTTGTCGCTTCTGCGGGCGGCCATGTTTCCTTTTTCCGTGTAGCTGTTGCAATAGAGCCAGTTGCCCGAAGAAGTCGAGCCGTCGGCCTGCAAAAAGGCGAAGCTGGGAACTAGGGTGCCCTTGGAATAGGTCTTCCCCTTGACTTCGACGTCTTTCAGGAAATACCCGTTGATCTCCTTGGCCACCTTGTGAGGATCGTAGGCGCCCTTGGTGGCGTAATCCCACTTGAGATTCAAGATTGGGGTCGGAAAGACGCCGCCGTCGGCGTAAGCCTCCTTGATCTTGTGTCCGAGTTCCAGGATGATGTCGCCGTCGCCCCGGCTGTTGCCCAGGGGCTTGGGCCCCTGGTAGCGCCACTGCATCCACCGGCCGCTGTTGGTGATGCTCCCTTCCTTTTCGACGGAGACGCAGGCCGGCAGCATGAACACCTCGGTTTTGATCATGGTCGGGTTCATGCCCGGACCGTGCCAGAACGATCCGGTTTCGTTGTCGAACAGGTTGACGTTGACCATCCAGTCGAGTTTGCCCAGCGCATTGCGGGTCTTTCCGGAGTTGGCGCCGCTGCAGGCCGGGTTCTGCCCCCAGGCAAAAAAGCCCTTGAAGTTGCCCTTGTACATTTCGTCGAAGAGGTCGAGCCAGGAATAGGTCTTGCCGTCGTCGACCTTGGGCAGCCAGGAATAGCCGAAATCGTTTTCCGGGGTTGCCTTTTCCCCGAAAAAGGACTTGAGGAGGCTGACCGAGTACTTGGGATAGTTTTGCCACCAGTTGGCGCTCAATGGGTCGCTGCTCCTGGGAGTGGCACTTTCGTTATAAAGCGCCAGAGTCGGCTTGGACGCTTGGGGGATCTTCAGATACCCCGGCCAGATGTGCCACAGCAGGCAGTGGTCCGTGGAGCCCTGGACGTTGGATTCGCCGCGAAGGGCGTTGACCCCGCCGCCGGCGACGCCCATGTTGCCCAGCAGCAGCTGGATGATGGCCATGGTTCGGATGTTCTGGACCCCGACAGTGTGCTGGGTCCATCCCATGGCGTACATGATGGTGCCGGCTTTTCCGGGCTGACCCGTGGCCGCATAAAGGCGGTAGCATTCTTCCAGTTTGTCTTCGGGGGTGCCGGTGATTTTTGAAACGGTTTTCGTATCGTACCGCTTGTAATGCTTTTTCAGCAGCTGAAAGACGCAGTTGCGGTCTTTGAGGCTGCGGTCCATTTTCGGGACCCCGTTTTCGTCCATCTGAAAGGCCCATGCGGACTTGTCGTAAGCGCGCTTTTCCGGGTCGTACCCGGAAAACAGGCCGTCTTTGAACCGGTAGTCCTTGTTTACCAGAAAGGGGGCATTGGTGTACTGGGCCACATACTCCTCGTGGAACAGCCCTTCGTCGAGGATGTGCTTGATCATCCCGCCCAGAAAGGCGATGTCCGTTCCGGAGCGCAACGGGGCGTAAAAGTCCGCTTTGGCTGATGTGCGGGTAAAGCGGGGATCGACGCTGAGGAGTGTGGCGCCTGCCTCCCGGGCCAGGTTTACGTACTTGAAGGAAACCGGGTGATTTTCGGCAGCATTGCTGCCCATGATTAAAATGCAATCACTGTTTTTGATGTCGATCCAGTGATTGGTCATCGCGCCGCGTCCGAACGACTCTGCCAGAGCCGCAACAGTGGCGCTGTGTCAGATACGGGCCTGATGTTCGATCCAGGTCAATCCCATGGCACGCAGCATGGCCTGGTACACCCAGCACTCCTCGTTATCCATGGCCGCGCTGCCCACCGAGGCGATGCCCGCGGCGCGGTTGACGACCTGGCCCTTGTCGTTTTTGTGCTCGAAGGTGGCATCACGGGTTTTTTTGACCCGTTTTGCGATTTGCTCAAGCGCCCAGTCCCAGGAGACCTGCTTCCACTCCCGGCTGTAAGGCGCCCGGTACATCGGTTCGGTGAGTCGGTTTTCATTTTCGGTGAGCTGGGCAAGGGATGCGCCTTTGGAACAGAGCGAGCCCCGGCTGATCACATGGTCCGGGTCTCCTTCGATGTTGATGACGCGGCCGTCTCCCTTCAAGCTCGTGTGAACGATGGCCCCGCAGCCGACCGCACAGTAGCAGCAGATCGTTGTCGTCTCCTTGGCATAGGCCGTTTTCAGCATCTGGGCGTGGGCCTTGACCGGAGACAGATCGAATCCGATGCCGGAAAGAGATAAGCCGGCGGCTGCAGCCCCGGTGAGCTGCATGAACTGCCTTCGGGTGACATCCATAGACGACCTCCTTTCATTTCGTAGGGAAATGGTGCCGGCACATCCGGCCTGCTGTTGTCCGCGATGGGTATAACGGCCTTCGGCCTGGGCTGAGGAGGTGCCGACCGCAGTCAGCCGCGGCCGAAGGCCTGATCCCGCGGCCGATTGGCGTGGAGCCGCAGAATTCCATGCGTTTGTCTTTATACCGAATGGGTAGTTACAAGGAGGTTACAAGGTGGGTTACAAGCTCTTTTTATCAACTCCTTCGGCGGGGCCGGCGCCGGGGGCGTTTTTAAGCTTTCGATACATGGCCGTGGTTCGCGGATCGGGTTCGACGCCGATATCCGATACCACATGGGACTTGAACGCCTCATAAACCTTGATCGCCGACGTTCGTTTCCCCTGCCGATCATACAGTTCCATCAGCCGCTGACAGGCTGCATCCGATGACGGATCGATCCGCAGAATCGCCTTGCAGCATTCGGCCGCCTGTGAAAGCCGGTTTTTTTTGCTGTACAGGTCGACCGCTTTCACCATGATCTCCAGATAGTGGTCCTGCAATACCGTTCGTTTCATTTCGACCCACGGCAGGTAGGGTTCCTCGGGCAGAAAATCGCCGGTGTACAGGGCAGCGGCCCGGACGCAGCAGGCAAGCAGCGCATCGGGTGCCGCTCGGGCCCCCATATTCCGGATTTCCTTGAACAGGGTCAGGAATTCTTCCACGTCGATTCGACAAAGCTCCACATCAAGGGAAACCAGGTTGTCTTTCAAATGCAGATACGCCGAGCCCAGCTCCCGGCTCAGCCCCGGCTCTAGAATTTTTCGAAGCCGGTGCAGCGCGACCTTGAAACTTTTTGCAGCGGATTCGCCGTCGCTCTCGGGCCAGAGGTCTTCGATGAGGATATCCTTGGGGACATCCCTACCGCCGTGGGCCACGAGCGACTTGAGAAGAAGCCTGGGGCGGTTTCCCGACCACTGATGATCCCCGAGTGATTGTCCGTCCTTCAACACCATAAAGCCGCCGAAAGTGACGATCTCGATTTGCGGAAGTCGGGATCGATACAGGGATCGCCGGACGGACAGGGGATGGCTTCGTTGGGCGGTCCGACTGTCCTGGAGCATGGTTTCGACGTCGGCCTCCGCCAGGCCGCCCAGGCGGGAAGACAGCAGCCGGGAGGCGTATTTTCCTTCCGGGCCCTCGCTGCCCGAGATCAACAAACAGGCCCCTGTGACGTCGGCCGGGCGCATCATCAGAAAATGAACATACCTTTTTTCCTTCGCCGTTGAAAAGCCGAGACGCAGATGCGCTTGGGCCCGATGGTCGTCTCCGGCGGCATGGTAAACCAGCCCAAGGCCGAGATGGGTTTCGGCCAGGGTCAGCGGGCTGATTGCGCCGGCCGCATGCGAAAGCACCTCTTTGAGCCGGATTTCCGCGCTTTTTGTGTCTCCGAGATGGAGACGGATCAGGCCCTCTAACTGTTTGAGATGAAGTCTGTGGATGCCCGCTCCGAGCGTGTCGGGGAGGTTGTCCAGGGCCTGGGGAGCCAGCTCTTTGGCCACATCGAAATCCCCGGTGTGGTACCGAATCATCGCCGCCAGCCGCAGCGACAGGGCGCGGTAATATGGATTGTCCGCCAGGACCGCCACATCGGATAGATGCCGGCTGCAGCGTTCGGCCTCTGAAAAATCTCTCCGGTAGAGGGCCAGCCGCCCGGCGGTTTCCACAAACGCCGGATAGACGAAAAGAAGGCCGAAGGTTTCGATGTCGCTGCGCGATCCCTCCAGGGACTGAAGGGCCCGATCGAAGTCGCCCCGGTTCAAGGCAAGCTGAATATCCACCAGGGCATGAAGGGCCCGGTATTCCGGGTAGACCGCAGCGCCGATCTGCTCTATCCGATCCAGGGCCCGGTCTGCCTCGGAGAAATCTCCGGACACGGCCATGCCCAGGATGCTGACGATCGTCGCGTTGACCTGCAGCGTACGGTCTTCGATTCGCAGCGCCAGGAGGTAGGCGTTTTGGCAGGCGGAGAGCCCTTTTTGCAGATCTCCCGGAACAACAATCTGGCCAAAACCGATCTGAAGCCACAGCATGGCTTTGGCATAGGCGTAGAAAGGCTTTTCGCTCCATTGCTTCAGCAGGGTTTCGCCTTCTTTTATCCAGCGGTGCAGGGCGGACGGATCCGTACCGAGGAAGACGCCGGCTTCGATGAGATAGCCCAGGGCAAGCATCTCTCCCCTTACATCCTTGTCGGAACGGAACAATGCCAGAACCGACGCCAGGTCGGCCATGGTTTGTTTCCCGCCCGAAATCCGAAGAGCCAGGGTTCGGTACAAAAGGAGCCATGGATCCTCGCTGACCCGTTTTTCAGGAAGTGCGCCGATCCATTTGGCCAAATCGGCGAAGCGGCCCCGGACGGTGAGATCCATGGCGGTCTTCATGATTCCGTCCACCGCCCGTTCGGTCTGCCCGGCCCGAAGGAAAAAGTCGACGGTCTTTTCCAGTTCTCCGGCCTGCCAGAAAATTTCTCCGGCCCGATTCAGGATTTTTTCTTGTTGTTTTTTTGAAAGACGGGCCCGGAATAGGGAGAAAAGAAAATCGCGGAACATCCGGTTAAGCCGGTATAGCCTCCCCCTCCGGCGATCGTTGACGGGATGAAGGAACAGATTTCGCTGCGCCAATCTGTGAAAAATGACTTCGGCGTCCGGTTCCCGGGCCAGCTTCGTTAGAATCTTGGGGTCGATCACATCCAGCAGCGATGACATGATCAGCAGATTCCGGACCTGTTCCGGCTGGGCAGCGAAAATTTCCTCGGAGAAATACCGAAGCACTTCTGCTTTGAGCAGATCGGGAAGCCGGCTGTCTATCCAGGCGGAAAGATCCGTTTCGGGTACTTTCTTCAGGCTTTCCGATACCAGCACCAGGCCCCCGGCCCATCCCCCGGTCATTTTTCGGATTTGCTCGATTTGTTTCGGCAAAAGAACCAGGCCGTCGCGGAGTCTGAAAAAGGCGTCCACCTCTTCTGCCGTAAACGCGAGGTCTTCGTTGGACACGACCGTCAGTTCCTGGTTGACTTTCAGTCGCTGAAGACGAAGCGGCGGCATTTCCCTCGTGATCAGAAACATGCGAACCCCGGCCGGAGCCGCCTGGATCAGTTCATCGACGAGGATCATGGAAGGCGACTCCGGGTCCAGATTCTCCAGGCCGTCGAAAATCAGAAGCACCGGCCTCGGAAGCCTGTCGAATAAATGAAGGAGGCGGTCTTTGCAGCGGGAAACCTCGGTATGCGCTCCCAGCGAAAGAGCCGGGGCGTTGAGAAAATCGGACAGGTTCTCTTCCGGAAATGCCTGATCGAGGGCCTGGACGGCAAGATAAAAAAGGTTTGCGGCATCCGAAGCGTTATTTTCCAGATGAATCCAGGCCGACCGTTCTTTGCAGGCAGCCAGGTAAGACGCCGCCAGCGTTGTTTTGCCTTGTGCAGCCTGCGCTACGATCAAGACAAGCCGGTGCCCATGATCGGCATCCAGTCGGCGAATCAGACGACTGCGCTCGACGATCGCTGGCGTCCGGGATCCTTCAAGTTTTGAACCGGTCGGCATGGGCATGGAGAGCCTTTATCGAGGATCGAATTTTTTCCCAGATGATGCCGGTAAAGCAGATCCATTTTTAGTACCTATCTTATCAGAACGGGGCCGGTTTTGAAAACGAGTGACAGATATCTTTATTTAGGATAAAATTATATCACATTTGAAAAATGCGTTGCACCGCCGAATGAAGAGGTATGGGGGATTTTTTTTGCAAGCCGCAGTGTAATTTTATGAAAATTTCGCTTCGCGAAACAACTGTGAAAGATTAGATCCGATCATGTTCAAAGTCCTGGTCATCGACGACGAAAGAGCCACGCTGACCATGTTTCGGCTCTTTCTCACGGCGTACGGCTACGAAGTCCTGATTGCCCAGAGCGGCCGAGCGGGTCTTGACTTGCATCGGATAGAGCGGCCGCAGATTGTCTTCACCGATCTGAAAATGCCGGAAATCGATGGATTTGAAGTCCTCCGGCAGATTAAAAAGCGGGATCCGGACACGGAAGTTGTCGTCATTACCGGCCACGGGGACATGGACCTGATCGTGCAGGCCTTGAATCTGGAGGCCATCGATTTCATCAACAAGCCGGTGAACCGGGCAGCGCTCGATTCGGCATTGAAACGCGCCGAGTCAAGACTCCGGACTCCTGGAGCCCGGTTCCCCGCCGTGTCGATGAAGCGAAAACCGAAAGGGGCGGTTGTTTCGATCCGGGGCACCTTAAACGGAGAAGCCAAAGGAGCGCTTTTTGCCTCCGTCGAGGAGGCCTTGGCTCAAAATGCCGAGGGCATCGTCTTCGATTTTGATCAGAGCACCGCTGTCAATGGCGTGGGTATCGCTCTTCTCACACAAGTCCTGTCAGACCTTCGCAGCAAAAACACCCGCTCTTACCTGTCCGGACTGTCGGAAAACTTCATCGCCATTTTTGATACGGTGGGTATCTCCCGCTTGGCGCCCCTTTTCGACACGGCAGACGACGCGCTGGCGTGCCTGGCAGAGGACCGGTAAACATGCCCGGCACTGTCATCACGAATCTGTGCGTTAAGCACCAGACATCGGCATCGAGAAAGCCAGACCATGTCGGGTGTAAAAGATACTTCTTGCCAAGAGCCGCCTTTTTTTGAGGTGAGGCCATGATCCTCTCCCTGAGACACTTTTTTCTTTTTTTTCTCTCAGCCGCGCTCATCATCTCCTGTGAAGCCGCCGGAGACCGGCAAGCCATTCCGTCCCGACAACCGGGTATCACGGACACCGAGATTCTTGTCGGTTCCTCTCTGGCCTTGGGCGGACACGCCGGATATCTCGGAACACAGATCCATCATGGCGCGCTTGCCTTGATTCATAAGGTCAACGAGCAGGGAGGAATCCACGGTCGAAAACTCAGGCTCATCGCCAACGATGACGGGTACGATCCGCCCCGATGCATTCTCAACACGCAACGGCTTTTAATCGAAGATGAGGTGTTTTGCCTGTTCAACTATGTAGGAACGCCGACCACGGTGAAAATCATTCCCCTGGTCGAGGAGGCCCGGGTGCCGCTGATCGGCATGTTCACCGGGGCCAACGCCCTGCGTGAACCGCTTCACCGGTATTTGATCAACGTGCGAGCCTCGTATTACCAGGAAACCGGCGCCGCAGTCCGGTATTTCGTCGAAGAACTCGGCGTGAAACGGATCGCGGTTTTCTATCAATACGATGCTTACGGCTTTGACGGCCTGCGCGGGACCGAACTCGCCCTGAAGTCTTACGGTCTGCTCCCCTCGGCGACGGGAACTTACATCCGCGGCACCCTGGACGTGGAAGAAGGATTGGAAAAGATCGCCGCCTCCGGGGCCGAAGCCGTGGTCATGATCGGGACCTACGAGCCGTGCGCCCGTTTTATCCGCTTGGCGCGGGGGCAGGACTTTCATCCGATTTTTTACAATGTCTCCTTTGTCGGGGCGGACGAACTGGCCCGAAGGCTGGGGGAGGCCGGCGAGGGGGTGATCGTCAGCCAGGTGGTCCCGCCGCCGGAATTGTCGGACAGGCTGCCGGATTTGCACGGTGTCAAGGAATACGTGGCGCTGCTGAAACGATACTTTCCGGCAGACCGGCCCAATTTCGTCGGTCTGGAAGGATATGTCAATGCTCGGGTCCTGGTGGAAGGGTTGCGGCGGGCCGGGCGCAACCTCGACCGCGACCGCTTTATTTCCGCCATCGAAAGCATCCGGGAGCTCGACATCGGTATCGCCAACCGTCTTTCATTCAGCCCCGTCGATCATCAGGGGTTGGAGCAGGTCTATTTTACACGGATCGAAAACGGGCGCTTCGTGCTGATCGATCGGTCATCCAAGGGCGCCGGAGAGACCGTTCAACAAGGACCGCGGATATGAGCTCAAACGACGTTGAAAAACCGGGGCTGGACGGCCAAAGGAAGGGGGTTATTGGACAGGTTCGGGATCGAATCCTGAACCGAATCCGAAATACCAGTCTGAGCAACAAAATCTTTTTTTCCACCACGGCGGTAATCTTGCTGATCAGCGTGCTGATTGCCCTGTTTACCCGATGGATCCTGATTTCAAGCCTGACTTCCGAACTCAAGCAACGGGGCCTGGGAATCGCATACAGCATTGCCGAGGCCAGTCGCGGCTACCTCTTGACGGCAGATGTCCCGCAACTGACAAGCCTGCTGTTTGAATCCAGGCTCGGCGAGCGGAAGCTGCTGGTCAATTACGTCTTCGTAGAAGATAAAAACAGGCAAATCCTTGCCCACACGTTCGTGCGCAAATTTCCAGCGGCCCTCCAAGAGGCAAACCCGATTACCGAAGAGCAGGTGCAGAGCATCCGACTGATCCGAATGGAGCAATCGGCCATCTATGACGTCGCCGTGCCGGTAAAGGAAGGGATCTACCAGATCGGAACCGTGCACGTCGGCCTGTATAAAAAACATATCGACGTGTTGATCGGCAAGCTCAGGAGCACATTTCTCGGCTTTGTCTCGGCTGTAACGGTGGTCTGCTTTTTGATCAGCCATCGGCTGTCGATGGTTATTACCCGCCCCATATCTCAGCTGACCACCATTTCAGATGCCATCAGCCGGGGAAATTTCAACGTCCAGCCGGATCTCGGCGTCGAGATGCGATGCTGGCAGATCAAAGAGTGCGGCCAAACGCAATGTCCGGCGCATCGGAACACGACCCTTCCGTGCTGGTATGTGGACGATACGCCGGGGCTGCCCGAATATGCCCGTCGATTTCCCGAAAAGATGGATATCTGCCGGAGCTGTCCGGTATACAGAAGCAGCGTACGGGATGAGGTCCGGCAGCTTGCCAACTCTTTTGTCAACATGACCTATCGGATTCGGGCCTCCCAAGCCCAACTCCAGGAATCCGAGGGCAAATACCGATCTTTGTTTGCCAGCGGCCCCAACCCGATTTTCGTGCTGGACAGGGAAACCCTGGAGATTCTTGACGCGAATTTCGCTGCCGAGGAAACCTATCTATATTCAAAGCAGGAGCTGGTCGGAAAACCATTCAGGGATTTGGGGCCTTTCGAGCCGCCTCCGGGCGGTTGGAACCGGGACGGATCGATTCCCCTGCGCCAGGCGCTTGTGATCAGCTCCAAGGTCCGATACCGGAAAAAAGGAGGGCAGCCGTTTTACGTCAATGTTCATGTCTGCCCTGCTGTTTACGGGGGAAAAGATGCCTTGATCGTCGCCACAACCGATATCACTGAAATGGTGGAAAAGGACAACCAGCTGATTCAGGCAAGCAAAATGAAAACCCTGGGTGAGATGTCCGCCGGAATCGCGCACGAATTGAATCAACCCCTGAATGCGATCAAGATGGGAAGCGAGTTTTTGGAGATGATGGCAGAACGCGGCCAGGACCTCCGCCGGCTGGATTTGCTGGAGGTGGTTCAGGAAACCAGCCGCCAGGTGGACAAGGCTACCGCAATTATCCAGCGATTGAGGGATTTCGGCCGAAAATCGGATCTGAGCCGGGAACAGATCTGTGTGAACCAGCCGATCCAAAACGTTTTGGAAATTCTTGGAAAACAGCTGCAACTGCAAAACATCGAAGTCGAACTCGATCTGGGGGAGCGGATGGCGCCGATTTTGGCCCAGCGCAACCGGATTGAGCAGGTTGTCTTCAACCTGCTGACAAACGCGCGCGATGCATTGAATCAGAAATCAGAAAAAGAAAACGACGGTGGCCGGCGATGGATCCGCATCCGAACATTCCAGAAAGACGGAAGAGCGGTGGTGGAAATCTCCGACAATGGCAGCGGCATCCCGGAAGCCGTGCGGTCCAGAATTTTCGAATCTTTTTTTACCACCAAAGAGATGGGAGAAGGAATGGGGCTGGGTCTTTCCATTTCTTACGGCATCGTGGAAGATTACGGGGGGCAGATTCAGGTCAAAAGCACAGAAGGAAAAGGGACGACCATCATCCTTTCCTTTCCAAAAGCCGCCTGAGGCAGCACCTGCGGCGTTTTGCTTTGCACAAAATGACATCGGAGATCTTTGCCACAGCACCTGCCGCTAATTTTCCTCGTCCACGTCCAGAGAATCGTCGTCGGCGATCTGGATGGACGATTTGAAGTCTTTCATGATTTTTTTGTCGTCGTATTCGTCTTCCAGGTCCCCGTCGAGCAGCTCGTCTATGTCGCTTTCCTCGTCTTTGAGCTCGCTTTCCTCCAGCGGCGCCTGAAGATCCTTGGCGATGTAATTGTTGTCGTCGAAGACAAGCTCCTGCCGGTCGTCCTCGCCTTCCGTGAGCTGGGCCATGACCAGATCGGCAATGGCCTGGGCGTAGAGAATCGGCGGATACATGTTGTCTGTGCGAAGCCGGGCGATCAGCGCCTCCCGGCCGCCCTGCATGGCCTGTTCGATCTGCCCGAGAGGGTAGCGCTCCTCGCAGATAAAAGAGAGGATGTCCTTGTCGAGTTCGGCATACTCCTGGACGATCAGCATTTGTCCGTCGTCATTTTTGCGAACGATGAATTTCTGTCTCATAGGTTTGCTCCCGGAGTGGATTCGGCCGTGAAGACGCCGTGATAAATTCGTTCTGGAAACCATAAAAATCCGGCGGTGTCAACACACAACACGGAAGGAAAAAAGCAGGCTGTCCGCCCCGGAATTTTGGATGGGTTTCGGAAAACCGTTGACCGGATCGGGGATGCTTTGGTAAATATACAGATTCTTTCGGAGGGATGGCTGAGTGGTCGAAAGCGGCGGTCTTGAAAACCGTTGAGGGTTTACGCCCTCCGTGGGTTCGAATCCTACTCCCTCCGCCATCAGGGGATTCGATGAATGGTTGAATAGTTGATTGGTGAATTGGGCCTTTTGCCAGCTTTGTCGGCTGCGAAGCCCGCTTTCATTCCCAATCAACCAATCGACGAATCGACCATTTGACCAAAAAAGGAGAGATGGCCGAGCTGGCTGAAGGCGCTCGCCTGCTAAGCGAGTGTGGGGGGAAACCTCCACCGAGGGTTCGAATCCCTCTCTCTCCGCCATATCCAACCATCCCGCAGGCGGTTCCGGAACGCGCTTTCCCGGGCCGCCTTTGCGTATCGCGGGGGCGGCGGTCCGGCGTTCAAGATCCCGGGTTGGCGTGAACATTCACTTTTCGCTGGGAGGTCGGCCCATGCAGCTTGCCGTTCGCCTTATCGTTACGGCTTGTCTCTTTTTCAGCGTCTGGCTCTGTGTATACGGCTATCAGGCGTCCGGGACCATCGATCCCTTTTCCGCCAAAGCGTTTGTCATCGCCTTCGGAGTCGGCTCCGCCGGCTGGATCATCTATTCCATCGCCACGATCCATCGAGCCGAACGCCGCTGATCCATGGAACGATTCTTGCATTGGTGGCAGCATATTCCGCAGCACCTCGATCCGGTCATTCTTCAGATCGGCTCTTTCCGTATTCAGTACTACGGGTTGATGTACCTGGTCGCCTTTGCCGTGACCTACCTGCTGGTGCGCCATCGGCTGAAAACCGAAGACCGGTTCGACATCACGCCGGGCCAGGCCGTCGATCTGATGACCGCCATGATTCTGGGAGTGATCGTCGGGGGACGGATCGGCTACGTTCTGTTTTACAATCTCGGCTATTACCTTCGGCACCCCCTGGAAATCATCCTCCCCTTTCGATTCGAAAACGGCATCACCTTTACCGGGATTTCAGGGATGTCCTTTCACGGGGGGCTGGCTGCCGTCATTTTATTTTCATGGATCTACACGAAAAAGGCCCGCATCGACTTTTACCAGGCCGCAGAGCTTTTCGTGCCGGCGATTCCCCTGGGGTATACCTTCGGCCGCATCGGAAATTTCATCAATGGGGAGCTGTACGGCCGGGTGACGGAGCTGCCGGTGGGAATGATTTTCCCGCTGGCGCCGGACCCCCGGCTCAGGCACCCGTCCCAGCTATACGAGGCCTTCTTCGAGGGAATCTTTCTTTTCGCTGTTCTTTGGTCGGTGCGCAAACGGCCGATGCCTGCCGGCGCCACCCTTTGCCTATATCTGATCGGCTACGGCGGGGTTCGCTTTTTCATCGAGTTTGCCCGTCAGCCCGACCAGCACCTCGGCCTGGTTTTTGCCGGTCTTTCCATGGGTCAGCTCTTATGCCTGGGGATGATCGTCTTCGGAATCGGCTTATACCGATTCTTGCGGCACCGCCCGCAGGGGCGCTGAACGCCGCCCCGGCTGTTTCCGTTTTTCCCGGTTTTTCCTTGAGCCGGGACGGGTTGAGTAAAGATCCGGGCCGGAGGACCCGGCTTTGGGTTAAGCCCGGAGGGCATGAATCCCTGTAGTTGTCTTAAATCCGAAATTCGAATATTTCGTGCTTCGAATTTTTTCGCTCCGGGCTGAAAGGCAGAGCCAATTGCCTCTGACCTGGTCCTGAGGACCAAGATTGTGAAACTGCAATCAAGCGGGTGGACGCTTTCTTGAACCGACCTGGCAGCGGGGTCAAATAGCCTGTAAAAAAGGGAGATTGTGCAGGCATGTCGTGGCTTTGCGCTTGACAAACTGGAGCATCCCTACTATGGGAATGACTTTGGAAAAATGGCGACATTCCGCAGTTCAGCGGAGAACGAGGATAATTCAACAGGGAAAGGAGACGGGGAGCAATGTCGAAACTGGTGCCACCTCACGGAGGAAAAGGCTTGACCACTTGCCTGCTGGAAGGCGACGAGCTTGCAGCGGAAAAGAAAAAGGCCGAAGGATTGAGAAAGATCACGATCTCGCCCCGGGTCAAGGGCGATCTGATCATGCTCGGCATCGGCGGCTTTAGCCCGCTGACCGGCTTCATGAACAAGGCCGACTGGAAGGGGGTCTGCGACAATTTTCTGCTGGCCGGCGGCACCTTCTGGCCGGTTCCGGTCTGCCTGGATGTGTCCAAGGAAGACGCATACGCCATCAGCGAGGGCGACGAGATCGCCCTGTACGATTCGAAGTACGATGAGATCCTGGCCACCATGAAGGTCACCGAAAAGTACGAGATGACCCAGAAAGACAAAGAATACGAGTGTGAAAAAGTCTTCATGGGAGAAGGCACCCCGACGGCCCAGGAGTTCTGGAAGATCGCCAAAGACGACCACCCCGGCGTTCAGATGGTCATGAACCAGGGGGAGTTCAACCTGGCTGGCCCGGTCAAGGTGCTCAGCGAAAGCCACTATCCCAAGACCTATGCCGGCATCTATCACCGCCCGGCCGAATCCAGGAAGGTTTTCGAGGAAAGGGGCTGGAGCGAGGTGGCAGCCCTCCAGCTTCGTAACCCGATGCACCGCTCCCACGAGTATTTGTGCAAGATCGCCGTCGAAGTCTGCGACGGCGTCTATATCCACTCGCTGGTCGGTAACCTGAAGCCGGGCGACATCCCGGCCGAAGTGCGGGTCAAGTGCATCGATGCCCTGGTCAAGAACTATTTCGTGGAACAATTCGTGGTCCAGGGCGGGTATCCGCTCGACATGCGCTATGCCGGCCCCAGGGAAGGTTTGCTCCATGCCGTCTTCCGCCAGAACTACGGCTGCTCCAAGATGATCATCGGCCGGGACCACGCCGGCGTGGGCGACTTTTACGGCATGTTCGAAGCCCAGACCATCTTCGACAAAATCCCGTACGCCAAAGAGGCCTGCCCCACGCCAGGTCAGGCCCTCGAGTGCCAGCCGCTGAAGATCGATTGGACCTTCTACTGCTACAAGTGCGACGGCATGGCCTCTTTGAAAACCTGCCCCCATGGCAAGGAAGACCGGGTGCTGCTTTCCGGCACCATGCTCCGCAAGCTTCTCTCCGAAGGCGGGGAGCTTCCGGACCACTTCGGCCGGGACGAGGTCATCGAAATCCTCCGGCAGTATTATGAGGGCGTGACCGACAAAGTGGAAATCAAGCTTCACGGCGCCGCCACCGGCGATGACAAGAAATAAATCCATCGGCTGACGCCGATCATTTATTTCAAGAGAAAAGAAAAAAGGCGCTCCCTTTCGGGGCGCCTTTTTTATGTCTTCAGTTGTGTGTGAGATGAATCGGCGACTTTGACCCTTGCCGATTTAAGGTGGTTTTTTATCTATTGCTGTTTCTAATAATCAAAAGGGGGAGCAACGGCACGTGGCTCCCCCTTTTGATTATGTGCGCTCTGAATACTCCTGGTAGGCCATGGCCACCGTTCGGTAGACCAGATGGGCCAGCTTGGAGAAGGGGGTGTAGACGAACAGGGCAAAGACAAAGATCAGATGGACGAAGTACAGAAAGTAGGAAAGTCCGCCGGCGCCGGCCAGGCGGGTCATCTCCGTGAGCATCCCGGAGAGGCCCAATGCCAGTGCCAGGCCGATCAGGTACCAGTCTTTGTATGCGCTGACCTGGTCTTTTTTGGCCAGCCGGCTTTTGATCATCAGGAGGCTGCCGATCACAAGAGAGATTCCGGCCACGTTGGCCAGCCACTTGACCGGGTTGAGCTGGGAATACGGCCCGTGGATCTGGAGCACGTACAAGGTGAAGAAAAAGATGTTGGTAACGATGAAAAGGCCGATGAACCCGTAAAGTACCATCATGTGGGCGGTGGCCCGGTCCTTGTTCTCTCCGCACTCGTTGAATTTACGGTGGGAAAGAATCGTGGGAATCACCCGCAGCAGGGCCCTGACGAATCCTGCAGGATCGATCTTTTCCTTGTCGGTTTTGCCTTCCAGCATGGCATTGGCATGCATGTCGGCGATCATCCGCTTCAGGCCCACGGCAAACACGCCGACGGCAAAGAAAAATGCCGGAATCATGATGATGTCGACCAGCCAGGTGGAAAAGAAGTGGGCGTGAACGATTTCTTCTCCCTCGGGGGTGAAGTCGAGCAGGCCGGTGATCAGGCCAACGACGACGAAGATCACCACCGGAATGGCCAGCAGCAAGGGAAGTTTTGCCGGCTCATTGACCCATTTGCCCAGAGTCTTGAGAGGGGCGTACTCGGAGATGGCGTAGCTGCGAACGGCGGCCAGCACATCGCCGGGCTTTGCGCCCCGGGGGCAGTAGGCGGTGCAGTCTCCGCAGTTGTGGCACAGCCAGACATCTCCATTTCCCACGAGCCGATCCTTCAAGCCCCAGGAGGCGGCAATCATCTCCTTTCTCGGAAACGGCTTGGTATCGGGCGAGATGGGGCAGACCACTGAGCAGGTGGCACATTGAAAGCATTTTTTCAGATCTCCGCCGCCAAGCCGGCTCACCTCGTTGATGAACCCAACATCAGGCTCTACCGTGTAAGTGTCCGTCATCAGTATCCCTCCTCACGCCTGTGGCGTTGTTCGTTGATCCGTCTTGTTAGAAGCCCTTGAACGGGTTGGGCCCCATCTCTTCGATGGAGGCGACGAAGTCGTTTACGATTTGCGGAATCTTGTCATATTCGTCGATGGCGATCTCATACTGGGCAACCCGCTCGTTTTCCAGAGACAGACTGGCCAGCGCCTCGCCGATCTTTTTCATCCGGATGCTGGCCAGCTCGCTTCCCTTGATGAAGTGGCACTGGTAGTCGTCGCCGTGCTTGCATCCGAGCAGAAAAACACCGTCCATGCCGGTGGAAAGGGCGTCCTTGATCCAGATCACGTTCACCGATCCGAGGCAGCGTACCGGAATGAAACGCACCTCGGCCGAGTACGACAGCCGGTTGAGCCCGGCGATATCGATGGCCGGGTAGGCGTCGTTTTCACAGACCAGAGCGAGAATCCGCATGGGCGGCTCCTCGTAGTCGTCTTCGGACGGCACCTGGACCGACTTGACCATGGAACCGATGCTGTCGATGTTGTAATCGGCAAAGCCGATGATCCGCTCCGGGCAGGCGCCCATGCAGGTTCCGCAGCGCCGGCATCGGGTCGGGTTCGGCTTCGGCGTTCCTTTGGCGTCGTCGTCCAGGGCGCCGAAGGGGCACTCTTCTGTGCACCGCTTGCACTGTGTGCAGCGCTGGAAGAAGAAGTCCGGAAAGGTCATGTCGCCGGATCGGGGATGGACCGAGACGCCCCGGTTGACCGATTCCAGGCACTGGATGGCCTTTAAGGCAGCGCCGGTGGCGTCTTCCATGGCCTCTTCGGTGGTCATGCTGCGGCGAACGGCGCCGGCGGCGTAGATGCCGGTCCGCTGGGTTTCATAGGGAAAGCAGATAAAGTTCGAATCGACATAGCCGCTGAATAGGTCAATGTCCCGGAATGCCGGACCCTGTCGGTAGGCCATGTTGACTACCGGATCGTCTTTGGTGGCCGGCACCATGCCGGTGGCCAGCACAACAAGATCCGCCTTGACGTTGATTTTTTCTCCCAGCAGGGTGTCCTTTGCCTCCACCACCATGCCATCGCCGTTTTTCGAGACCTGAACGACTTCACCCTTGGTCATGAAGATGCCCGGATCCTGCTGGATGCTCTTGTAGAAATTCTCCTGCAGACCGGGCGTGCGCATGTGCTGGTAGAAAATAAACGCCTTTCCGTCTTCGTAGTCTTCGCGAACGTACTTGGCCTGTTTCAGGGAGACCAGACTGGTCACGGCGCCGGCATAGTCGAAGTCGGCGTCATTGCCCTCCTGACCCGGACTCTGAACAAAAACCACGGATTTGGCATCCTTGCCGTCTGAGGGCCGGGTGATTTTTCCTTCTTTGGCGATCTGTTCGAAGGCTTCGTTGGTAACCACGTCGGGCAGGTCGCCGAAACCGAGATGGGCGAATTCCGCCGCCTTGGGCTGGTATCCCCGCCATCCGGCGGCGAGGATCACGGCGCCGTACTTTTCCCCGTTCGGATCGAGGGTCAGAATGTCCCGGCGGCCCTCGTTGTATTCCATGAACTTTTCATGGATCTGTTCGGCATTGAGTTCCTTGCCGTTTTCGTCCACCTTCATCTCTTCGGGGAGCGGGTAGGGCACGTCGAATTCGATCTTTTCGCCGGGCGTTTTGAAGGTGACGGTAAAATCGCCGGGAGAACCGGCCAAGCGGGCCACCACGGTGTGGGTCTTGATCGAAATCTTGGGATGGGTCTCCACGGCCTGGATTTTTTCGTCGACCACGGGCGGGATCAGGTCGGCAAAGGGATGCGCAACCGGAAGTTGCTTGCGCCAATGGCTGGCATGGCCGCCGAGCCGCTCCTCTTTTTCGACGATGGTGACTTCATAGCCGGCGTTTGCGGCATCCAGGGCGGCTGTCATGCCCGAGACACCGCCGCCGATGACCAGAATTTTTCTCGAAAACGTCTCCGGCTTGTAAGGTTCGGGAAGATCGATCTTCTTGGCCTTGGCCATTCCCATGCGAAGGTAGTCTTCGGCCAGCATCTGGAGCCGGTCGAAATGAACCCCGTCGCCTTTCTGCTCTTCGGTGAGCGCGGGAAACTCCTCCCGGGGATGGGACCAGACCACCTGCTCCCGGATGTTGACCCGGTCCACGATGCAGCCGTCGAACCGGAAGATGTCGTAATTGACCCGGCGGGAGCAGGCGGCAATGACCAGGGTGTTGGTCCCTTCTTCGATTTCCTTTTTCAGGAATTCGACCCCTTCCTTGCCGCATAGAATCGGGTGGGTCTTGGCGGCAACCCCGTCATCGGTAGCGACCGCTTTCAGCGCGTCGACATCCAGGGCTTCCCCGATGCCGCAGCCTTTGCAGATATACACACCTATCTTTTTATCCATGGATAACCTCCTACCTCCTCACCAGGGTTTGAATCGCTTTGAGGGCCATACCGGTTGCGCTCTGGTTGGATGTAACCACGTCGGCGGGCTTGACGGCGCAGCCGGCGGCGAACATGCCGCCCTTGGCAAAGTCGTTCAAGAGAAAACCGTCTTCGGTCACTTGAAGGTCCGCCGGAAGTTTCAGGCTGGCGGCCGTCGGTTGCATGCCGGTGGCGAGCACCACCAGGTCGGCTTCCTGATGCATTTTCTCTCCGGTGACGGCGTTTTCGGCCGTGACGGTGATTTTCTTCGTAGCCGGGTCCTCGACGACTTCGGCAACTTTCCCCTTGATCAGGAAGATGTTCTCGTCTTCCTTGACCTTCTGATAGAATTTTTCGTACCGCTGGCCCGGAGATCGGATGTCGATGTAGAAAATGTAGATCTTGGCATCGGGATATCGTTCGCGGACGTAGGTGGCCTGTTTGAGGGAGGCCATGCAGCAGATGTAGGAGCAGTAGGGAAGGTGGTTTTCGTCCCTGGATCCGGCGCACTGGACAAAGGCCACCGATTCCGGGGCGCCGTTGTCCGACGGCCGAAGGATTTTGCCCCCGGTGGGTCCGCTGGGAGAAGCCATTCGCTCCATCATCATGTTGGTGATGACGTTTTCGTATTGGCCGAAGCCGAGGTTGTCGATTTTCGTGGCATCGTAGGGCTCCCATCCGGTGGCCCAGACCACGGCTCCGACCTGCAGGGTAATGCTCTTGGGCGCCATTTCCAGGTCGATGGCGTCATACTTGCAGGCATCCTTGCAGCGCTGGGCGTCTTCTGTGCCGATGATCTCCGGCGCCAGCACGTACCGGGCCGGAAACGCCATCTCGAAGGGAAGATAGGCCGCCTTGGTCTTGTTCATGCCGAAGTTGAATTCGTTTGCGATTTCAGTTTCACAGGCTTCGGCGCAGGCCCCGCAGCAGGTGCAGTTTTCGTTGACGTACCGGGGCTGGAGGCGAATCGTGACGCTGTAGTTGCCTGGGGCGCCCTCGATTTTTTCAATCTCGGCCAGGGTGAAGGCGTGAATATTGGGATTATCCTTGATGCGGCGGAAATTGATTTCAAGGCCGCAGGTAGGAGGGCATAGCTTGGGGAAATACTGATTGAGCTGCGACACCCGTCCGCCTAGATATGGGTTTTTTTCGACCAGGAACACCTCGTAGCCCACTTCGGCGGCCTCGAGGGTGGTGGTCAACCCGCTGATCCCTCCTCCAACGACCAAGATGCTTCCGCTCGTAGGGGCTGTTTTTTCTTCAGTCATGCTATCCCTCCGTGGATGAAAAGTGGAATCGGTTGTATGCTCCGATGCGTCACAACGCTTGCTTTGATGCCGGAGTTTCCGTGTCCATATGCCTAAAGGCTTTATCGCGGGCAAAGCCCTTACGCATGTGGACACAGTAAATCCTGGCAGGCGGCTGAACGAAACGGATGGGCAACCGTTTTTGCCATGATGTTAATAAAAACCTCCAGGCGTCTTTCGACGCCTGAAGGCCTCTATTTTGGTGCTTTAGATCATCTCTGGTCGCTTTGACATCAGTCCGGAATGATCTGGATGTAGTCTTTCTTGAAGACGTCCCACTTCTGCTCCTTCGGATCGAACTTGGAGTTGACGAAGCAGAACCAGTTCTCGTCGTCCTGTCCCGGGTAGTCTGCCTGATAGTAGAAGCCCGGGTAGCGGGTTTCCTTCCGGAACTGGATGTGGCGCAGGTGAGATTCCACGGTCCAGATTCTGTGGATAATCTCCCATGCCCGCATCAGTTCGTGCAGGTCGCCGGCGGCCAGCTTTTCGCAGTCCTCGCGCATGGTGGCCAACAGGTCCATGACGATCTCCAGGTTCTTGGAGGTGGTCTGGTAGAAGGTCGCAGTTCCGGCGCCGTACTCGTGGGTGGCCTTCATCAGCCGATACATCATGCCGTTGGGCTTGAGGTAGTTCGGGTTGATGTCTTCGGCCGTGGTGTAGGCCACGTTGTCCAGGTAGGTGCGAACCGGCTTGTAGACGATGTCGACCGCTTCGGCGGCGCTGATGGCCAGCTCGGGTTTGAAGTCGGCAAAGTCCTTGGCAAAGCGGCAGGCTTGTTTGATGGCCATCCGCCCCTCGGCATGGGAGCCGGAGGAGAACTTATGGCCGGAGCAGCCGACGCCGTCGCCGGCAGTGAACAGCCCCTCGACCGTGGTCATCCGGTTGTAGACTTTGCCGTTTCTGGCCTTGATCTTGAAGGCGTCCGGCACCCAGTCATAGTCCGGGCCGGAAGTCCACAGACCGCAGCATCCCGAGTGGGATCCGAGCAGGTAGGGCTCGGTGGGCATGACCTCGGAGTTCTTCTTCTCCGGTTCGGTGTCGGTGGCGCACCACAGATTGGCCTGGCCGCAGGTCATGTCCAGAAAGTCTTCCCACGCCTCGGACTCGAGGTGCTTGAGCTCTTTCTTGTCCATGGTCTTTCCGAGTTCGGCAAGGGCGGTCACGGTGTCCATGAGGATCGGGCCGCGGCCTTCCTTCATCTCGAAGAGCATCAGGTGGTTCCGCAGGCAGGTCGGGGTGATGGCGGCGGTGCCGTAAGGCGCGTAGTTTTCCAGCTCTTTTTTGGCGGCGTCGCTGGCGGCGAAGTTTTCGCCCAGGCCGTTGAGTGCCTTGGCCTTGAACAGGAGGAACCAGGCGCCGACCGGACCGTAGCCGTCCTTGAACCGGGCCGGGGTGAAGCGGTTTTCCATCATGGAAAGCTCGGCGCCCACGCGCATGGCCAGGGTGTAGGTGGAGCCTGAGTTCCATACCGGATACCAGGCGCGGCCCTTGCCCTCGCCCACCGACCGCGGCTGGTAGATGTTCACCGCGCCGCCGCAGGCGACCATCATGGTCTTGCATTTGATGACGTAAACTTTGTTCTCGCGGACCGAAAAGCCGATGGCGCCCGCGATCTGATTGTCGACGTTTTTGTCGAGCAGCAGTTCAACGATGAAGACCCGCTCCAGGATGTCGTCTTCGCCGATGGCCTTCTTGGCGGCCTCGGCGACGATCCGTTTGTAGGACTCGCCGTTGATCATGATCTGCCATTTTCCGGTGCGAACCGGCTGGGCGCCGCTTTTCAGGGTGCCCATGGTCTGGCCTTTTTTGCCGTCCAGGTTCTTGCCATCGTCGGATTTTTTCCAGATCGGCAGGCCCCATTCTTCGAACAGGTGGACCGAATCGTCGACGTGGCAGCCCAGGTCGAAAATCAGGTCCTCGCGGACGATGCCCATCAGGTCGTTTCTGACCATGCGAACATAGTCGTCCGGGCTGTTTTCGCCGATGAAGGTGTTGATGGCCGAAAGGCCCTGGGCCACGGCGCCGCTGCGCTCCATGGCCGCTTTGTCCACCAGAAGAGTGGTCATTCCATCGGGGAGCCATTTTTTGACTTCGAAGGCTGAACCGCATGCCGCCATGCCGCCGCCCACGATCAGAACGTCCACTTCCCTTTCTTCGATTTCGGGATCCCGAACCGCTTTAAGTTCACCTTTTGGTTTGTTCGGTAATGCCATATTTCATCCTCCTTCGATGTGAAAATTCTCGATCGGTTTGTCGAACAATGTCCGGTGTCTGCCTATACCGTCGCCTGGGGTTTGGGGATCTGGTAGTCCTCGGATTCCTCGGTGGCCAGCAGGCCGCTGTCCAGATCTTTGCCCTTGAGATCCTCGTAGGCGTTGGCAGCACCTTCGGGGGTGGTGCGGATGGGGAACTTAAAGCGTTTGATGAGACCGTTGCGGAACTTGCAGGTCCACATCACGTCCTCGGTGCCCATCATCGGCATGATGCTGCTTCCCAGCGGCACGAAGTCGGCATAGCCGCGGACTTCAATGGCCTGGGTCGGGCAGATCTTGACGCAGGAGAAGCACTCCCAGCATTGATCCGGTTCCTGGTTGTAGGCCTTCATCTGGTTTGGCTCGAGCACCATCAAGTCGTTGGGACAAATGTACATACAAGCCGTTTTGTCCCCGCCCTTGCAGCCGTCACATTTTTCATCAATTACGAAGCTTGGCATTAATGAACCCTCCTAAGTTTTAGATTGAGCAGTTACACGACGCGACTTTCTACAGCCGTTACACTGACCTCAGAACTCTTTCACACCTCCCTTCCTAAGTAGCTCGTCGTCTGCGGCTCTTGCCGCTTTTTTCTTGCTGATCATCATCAATGGCACCGGAATCCTTTTTTTGTCGTCCGGTTGTTCGCAGGGGTTGTCAGACGTCATTTTGAATTTTTTATCGACTGGGCAAGATGTCGGATGTTGGTAATTTTTTTCTATAAAATCAATTAGATAGAGCCTATCGCCAGATAGAATTAAATATCACCCGCCTTGGGCCTTGTCAAGAATTTTCGGCCCGGGATTTTCAAACAGATGCAGAGGGTTACATCATTGAAAGGGCTGAAAACAACATCTGGAATTTGTAAATATCGGAAACACCATATATGGTATTTTCAGTATGGAAAACGACGTTTCGTATTGCACCTTGACAGAACCTTCCGGCATGATAACCGATCGTCAGCCTCTCAATGAAAGGATCTTCGAAGATGGACGCCGATATGGTCGAGATATTCCCCGGGCAGCCGTTTGCCTTCTCCTGTGGTCCGGCGGTCTCCTGTTTCAACCACTGCTGCCGGGATCTGAACCAGTTTTTAACCCCGTACGACATCCTGCGCGTGAAGCAGGGGCTGTCCCTTTCTTCCGGCGAGTTTCTGTCTCGCTACGCCTCGGTTCACGACGGCCCCGAAACCGGTCTTCCGGTGGTCTCTTTCCGGACCCGGGCGCCAGACGGCCATCTTTGCCCCTTTGTCACCGAGCTGGGATGCCGCGTGTATGAAGACCGCCCCTCCTCGTGCCGGAGCTATCCCTTGATGCGGCTGGCTTCCCGCAACCGCGAAACGGGACGGATCACCGAGCGGTTCTTCCTGCTGAAAGAACCCCACTGCCGGGGTTTCGAATCAAGCCGAATCCAAACCGCGGGTCAATGGATTGCCGGCCAGGGCCTGGCCGTTTACAATGAGATGAACGACCGGATTCTCGAGTTGATCAGCCTGAAAAAGCGCTGCCGGCCCGGCCCCCTGGACATGGCCGCACGGCATCGGTTTACCATGGCCCTCTACGATTTGGACGGATTCCGCAAGCAGATTTTCGAACCGATCCTGGCCGGCGACGACCGGTTCGATCCAGGGTTGCGTCAGGCGGCCAAAAGCGATGATGTCGAACTGCTGAAGCTGGCGGTGGAATGGGTGAAGGAGGAGCTATTTCAGGCGCAGTATTGAATGCCGGCTCCGGGAAAATAAGCAAGAGGAAAAATTCAAAATTCGAATGTTCAAATGACAGAAACAAAAACCCTGCTGGCCATTTCCAGTCATTTGGGAATTTCCTGTTTCGGGCATTTGAATTTTGGTCATTCGAGATTGTTTCGAAATTCGGATTTCGATATTCGGATTTTTTAATTTAAAGACTCATGGTCTCTTCTCCAGCATAGGCCCGTATTTTTCACATGGAAAGGCGCATATCATGAAACTGAGCGGCAAGGTAGCGCTGGTGCTCGGCAGCATCAAGGGGATCGGACGGGAGATCGGCCTTTCTCTGGCCGAATCCGGGGTGCGGGTGGTCCTGACCTATAACGACTGGGAAGAGCATCTTCCCGAGATGCGGTCGGTGTTTGACAAGTTCGGGGCCGATGCGGTGATCGAAAAAATCGATCTGCTGGACACCGACCGGATCCAGGGGCTCATGGACCGTATCCGAGACCGGTTCGGCCGGCTCGACATCCTCGTCAACAACATTGAGCGGGGAGGATGGCCGATCGTTCACGGCCCTTACAAGCGGCCGCAGTGGGATCTGGAAATGGCCACGACCCTGAGGGCCAAGTGGTGGGTTTTTGACAAGGCGCTGCCGATGTTGAAGGCCGCAGGCGACGCCGCCGTGGTCAATATCTCCTCCATCGCCGGGGTGGTCGGCCGCAGCGGGCCGGCCAGCTATCTTTTCAACGACGGGTACGCTGCCGCCAACCGAGGCATTTCTCTTCTCACCGAAACCTGGGCGCGAATCGGCGCCCCGCAAGTCCGGGTCAACGAGATCATGCTCGGCATTTTCGAGACGCGGAACGCACAGGGAACCCGCGGATGGAATCTGCTCACCGAATCCCAGCGCCGGGCCGTCATCGACCATATTCCCCTCGGAAGAGCCGGCACCCCGGGGGAGGTGGCCATGGCCGTGCGGTTCGTCATCGCAGACGCCCCATACATGACCGGCAGCGTCATTCGGCTGGACGGCGGGTATGTGCTGGGAGGGGAGGAGGTGGCGCCGATGCCGCCCGGCGTCGAGGGGGGTAGTTGATTGGTTAAATGGTCGAATGGTTGATTCGGCCTTCCGGATATTTTTGCAAGACTTTTGAAAAAAGACGGAATTCTGCTCCCATTTGACCAATCAACCGGCTGCGATGATACCTGGCATCCGAACCTACCTGGGCCGCATCTTCTTCGATGGCATCCCGAACAAAAAAAGCTTCACCCATTCGAAGCCGAGCCCCAGCAGCGCGCTGTCATCCGCGCGGCACCGCATGAGGGTTTCCTTTTTAATCTTGTAGCGCCGGGAAAAGGAGCTTTCAAAAACAAACTCCCTGAACCGGTCGATGTTGTATGTGGCCATGAAGGCCATCTTCGCCCGGGGCCCTTCCGGCCCTTCGGCTCCCCATGGGTCCTCGGAGAAAAGCTGTTTCAGCCGTGCCCAGCGGACGGTCATCTTCTCGTAGCGCTCCCCCTCCTCGTCTGCAGACCACGAGGCGGGCGTCC
>JAIPEL010000025.1 GCA_021737185.1 Desulfobacterales bacterium
GCGCTCCTTTTTCCCGGGGCTGCTGCTTCTCACGACCCTCTTTGACAAAGCCCTTGACGTCGGCTTCGGTGATGCGGCCTCCGGGCCCGGTGCCTTGCACTTGTCCGACCTCGACCCCGAGCTCACGGGCCAGCCGGCGCACCGAAGGCCCAGCCGGGGCGGGGGCCGCCATTTTTTCCTCCCCTTTTTTCTTTTCGGGCTCTTTTCCGGCTTTTTCCTCAGCCTCCGGTGTAGTCGTTTTCTCGGCAGGTTCGGCTTCGGTTCCCGCTGCCTCTTTTTCCAGCTCTGCTTTTTCGGAGGGCTCCTCTTCTTCTTTTGCCGATTCCGCCCTCTCGGGTGCTTCTTTCCTTTCCTCCGTCTCCTTTTCTTCTTCTTCCGGGGCTTCTTTTTCGGCCTGAGGTTCTTCTACCTCTGCCGGCTCCTTTTCCGACTCTTCAGCTTTACCTTCGGTATCGACCTTGGCGATCACGTCTCCCACATTCTTTTCTTCGCCTTCTTCGACCAGGATCTCGGTGATCTTGCCGGCAACCGGAGAGGGAATCTCCACCACGGCCTTGTCGGTTTCGAACTCGATGACCGGGCCGTCGGCTTCGACCCTGTCGCCGACCTTGACCAGGATGCTTATGACGGTACCGGATTCGACGTTTTCGCTGATTTCGGGAATTTTGATGTCTTTGATCATGGTTCCGTCCCCTTTGGGATGGGTTGTTGTTGTTTTCCGGTCCGGTTGATTGGATGAGTGGTTAATTGGTTGATTGGTTGAATCGTTAATTTGGGGACATAGCGATTTCTACACCGCTGCAGTCGAGGGTGCCGGCGGCAAGCGGTTTTTTCCTTCTTTTCCCACTTGACCAATCGACCCATTAACCAATCAACGGGTTTATTTTCTCTGGATCGATCTCCAGGTTCTTGACGGCCTTTTTCACCACCGATGCCTTGACCCGTTTTTGCCGGGCCATTTCGCTCAAGGCGGCAAAGGCGATGTGCCGGGCATCGACCTCGAAAAAGTCCCGCAGGGCTTTCCGGGTATCGCTTCGGCCGAAGCCGTCGGTGCCGAGCACGACCATCGGTCCGGGAACCCACTTGGCAATGGAAGCCGGAAGCGCCTTCAGGTAGTCGGATGCGGCCACATAGACGCCTTTTTCTTCGGCAAACTGCTGCGCAACAAAAGAAGGCCGACGGTCTTCACCCGGGTGACGGATGTTATCGCGTTCGGTCTCGATGCCGTCCCAGTAGAGGTTTTTGTAGCTGGTCACGCTCCAGACATCGGCCGGTACATCATATTCTTCCTCCAGGATTTTCTGAGCTTCGAGGGCTTCGTTGAGGATCGCTCCGCTGCCCAGGAGGTGGGCCTTCACTTTGGCGCGTGAGTTTGCCGAGGGACGAAATTTGTACATTCCCTTGAGGATCCCTTCTTCCACGTTTTCGGGCATGGCCGGCATCTTGTAAAACTCGTTGGTGACGGTCAGATAGTACATAACCGGATCGCCTTCTTCTAGCATCCGCCGCAGACCCTCCCGAACGATGACCGCGATCTCGTAGCCGAACGCCGGGTCGTATGCCTGGATCGTCGGGCTGCCGTAGGCCAGCATGTGGCTGTGTCCATCCTGGTGCTGCAGCCCCTCGCCTGCAAGGGTGGTTCTCCCGGATGTCGCTCCGATGAGAAACCCTCGCGCCTGGGCGTCTCCGGCAGCCCATATCAGGTCGCCGATGCGCTGGAACCCGAACATCGAGTAGAAGAAAAAGAAGGGGACCATGTTGATGCCGAAAGACGAATAGGCGGTTCCGGCGGCGATAAAGGAAGACATGGCGCCCGCCTCGGTGATCCCTTCTTCCAGTATCTGTCCGTCTTTTGCCTCCTCGTAGTAGAGAAGGCTTTCCCTGTCGACCGGTTCGTAGTTCTGTCCCACATGCGAGTATATGCCCACTTTGCGAAAAAGCGACTCCATGCCGAAGGTGCGGGCCTCGTCCGGAACGATGGGAACGATGTACGGCCCGATTTTCTTGTCGGCCAGGAGCTTGCCCAGCAGGTGCACGGCGGCCATGGTGGTGGCCACCTCCCGGCTTCCCGAACCTTTTTCGAGCTCTTTGTAAAGCTCTTTTCCCGGCGGACGGAAGGCCGGCACGGACACGCTCCGGGAGGGAACGAAGCCACCGAGTGCCTTCCTCCGCTCCTTCAGGTATTTCATCTCCTCGCTGTCTTCGGCCGGACGATAAAACGGGGTCTCCTTGATATCCGCATCGGAAATCGGAATGCCGAAACGACTCCGGAACTGCCTCAACTCCTGTTCGTTGAGCTTTTTCTGCTGGTGGGTCACGTTTCTGCCTTCGCCCGCCTCGCCAAGGCCGTAGCCCTTGATCGTCTTGGCCAGGATGACGGTGGGCGATCCTTTGTGGTTCACGGCCGCATGGTATGCGGCGTACACCTTCTGCGGGTCATGCCCGCCCCTGCGAAGCTTGTAGAGCTGCTCGTCGGTGTAATGGATGACCATCTTTTCGAGTTCGGGATACTTTCCAAAAAAATCCTTCCGGATGAAGTCTCCACCGGCCACCGAGTAAAGCTGGAACTGTCCGTCGGGAACTTCCTCCATGCGGCTGACCAGAAGTCCCTCTTCATCCTTTGCCAGAAGCGGGTCCCAGTCTTCGCCCCAGATCACCTTGATAACGTTCCACCCTGCCCCCTTGAACGCGGCCTCCAGCTCCTGGATGATCTTGCCGTTGCCGCGCACCGGGCCGTCGAGTCGCTGGAGATTGCAGTTGACCACGAAAATGAGGTTGTCGAGCTGCTCCCGGGAGGCCAGGGTGATCGCACCCAAAGACTCGGGTTCGTCCAGCTCGCCGTCTCCGAGGAAGGCCCAGACCTTCTGGTCGTCGGGCTCCTTGATGCCCCGGTCTTCCAGGTAGTGATTGAATCTTGCCTGGTATATGGCCATGATCGGGGACAAGCCCATGGAGACGGTCGGCAGCTGCCAGAACTCGGACATGAGATGAGGATGGGGATAGGAGGGCAAACCACCGCCCGGCTGAAGCTCCTGCCGAAAGTGCGCCAGGTCCTTTTCTTCGAGCCGCCCCTCCAAAAAGGCCCGGGCGTAGACCCCGGGCGCGGCATGCCCCTGAAAATAAACGATGTCTCCGGGATGACCGGCGTTCGGCGCCCGGAAAAAATGATTGAACCCGACTTCAAACAGCGTCGCACAGGAGGCATAGGTCGATATATGGCCGCCGATGCCGGGCTTCTCCCGGTTGGCCCGCACCACCATGGCCATGGCGTTCCAGCGCACGATGCTTTTGATCCGGCGCTCGATCTCCCGGCTGCCCGGAAACACCGCCTGCTCCCCGACGGGAATGGTATTCACGTAAGGGGTGCGGGCCGCATAGCAGGGTCTGACCCCGTATTTCACAGCCCTGCGCTGAAGGTGCTCCAAAAGCACTTCCACCCGGTCCGGCCCCTGGCGTTGAAATACATAGTCCAGGGATTCGCGCCATTCCCGGTTTTCGAACTCGATTTCTTCGGGGCTTACATCATGCTTTTTAGATGCCATTGACTTTCCTCTTACCCGTCATTCCCGTTTTCCTGAAGAATACTATTCCATTAAGCGGTTCTCCATAAAACTCCAGTAAGACTGAGCCGGAGACCGATGGGGTCAGATCGGAAGCCGGGCAACTGTTTGAGCTGGTTAGGCCGCGTTAAGACGGCCGTAATGCAAACACTTGGATTTCTGTGGCGATCCCCATGTGCCGCCGACATTTTTCTGCATCCTGATCAGCGGCCGTCTTTACGCGGCCTTGCCGGCGAGTTTTGGCCGGCTGGAGAGCTGACCCCCATCGGGCTCCGGCGGTTCAACGCCGGAGGATTCTGGATAAGCGCTTTCCATTATTCCGGCCGGGTCACTGCCAGTACGGGGCATTTTGCGCGGCGGATCACCCGTTCGGTCACCGACCCGGTGAAAAAGTCCTTCCAGTTCGATTCTCCGTGGGTGGCGATCACGATCAGGTCGGCGCTTTCCTTCTCCGCCAGGTCGGCGATCTGTTCGGCGGGCCTGCCATTGAGGACCCGAAATCCGGAGGTAATCGTTTCCGGGACCGCCTCTTTGAGAAGGTCTTCCGCCAAACCGGCGGCCTCCACGGCCATTTCCTCTTCGACGGTTGGCAAATAATACCCGGCTACGGTTGTGGCGCCGGCAGCGCTTCGCAGCGGCGGAAGCACGTGAACCAAAATCAACTCGGCGCCGAATTTTTCGGCCACCTCCACGGCGGCTTTGACCCCAACGCGCGAAGGATCGCTGAAATCGGTAGTCGTGACGATTTTTTTGATGGGCAGCATCGCTTCCTCCTTTTTTGATGCGAAAAATTTTCTTCTTAATTCCCTTTTTGTCGGGCTAACAAGGTTTTTTTGAAATCGCTTCCAGCGTGGTTTTTCAAAAATAACCCTGAAAAGACGGTCACTCCCGCGTAGGCGGGAGTCCATGAAAATAACATCTGGATTCCCGCCTGCGCGGGAATGACAAAATAACGCCTATCTGTCCTAGTTCGCGGGACGCGACCAAGCAAGAAAATTGCGCAAGCAATTTTATTGCTCGAACTCGACCTTCATGGATAGAAAGTCAAGCAGGTCTTTTAAGGAAATGATTCCTTTCAAGCGCCCGTCGCTCACGACCATCATCCGGCTGGCACTGTTTTTCTGCATGGCGGCAAGGGCCTCGACGGCGTCGGTTTCCGGCGAAACGGTATTTTCCGAAGAGCAGTCCACTGCGAGTTGACCGGTGGTGGTACTGGGCCATTCTTCCCGGGAGATTGCCTTGACCTGCCGAGTGGTAATGCAGCCAACAAGTTTATCCCCGTCGACCACCGGATACAGCTTGTGGTGGTGACGGTAGACGTAATCCTCCACCAACTTGTCCAGGGTGATGGCGGGCGGCACCGTGATCGGATTTTCATTCATAAAACGGCTCACCGGTTCTCCTTCCAGGGCTCGCCGGGTCAGAAGCTGCTGGTAGCTCGCCCTGGCAGCGCCCCGGATAAACATGCCGATGAGAAACAGCCACATGCCGCCGATAAAATAGCCCGTGAGCACCCGGAACACCCCGAGGATAATCAGGCCTATGCCGAACCCCGCACCGATTTGAGACGACACCCGGGTGGCCCAACGTATGTTTTTCTTCCACCCCCAAAGGATGGCGCGAAGAATACGGCCGCCGTCCAGAGGATAGGCCGGTATCAAGTTGAAAACAGCCAAAATGAAGTTGATCAGGGCCAGATATCCCACTACCGCCGTGATGTAAATCGGCCAGCCGACGGCGTTTCCAAGACCCTCCAGACCATAGAAAACCCCGGCAGCGACAAAGCTGGAAACCGGCCCGGCCACCGCCATCCAGAATTCTTCCCTGGCTCCGGGCGGCTCTTCGTTCATTTCCGCCACCCCGCCGAAAATAAAGAGGGTGATCCCTTTCATGGGCATGCCGCTGCGCCGTGCCACCAGGGAATGGGAGAACTCATGGAAAATGATGGACAAAAAAAGCCCTATCGCGCCGATGATGCCCATGATCCAGTAGGCTTCAGTGGACAGGTTCCGATAGTAAAACGGGAAATATCCGGTGGAGAGCGACCAGGCCACCAGAATGGCAAGGATGATCCAGGTCGGATCGATCCCGACCTCGAATCCGAAAAGGCGAAAAAGCGTAAATTTTCTTCCGAACACGATAATCTCCTTTTATTTTTCCCCCTCTGCTTCAAGCACTACATAGAAGGTGTTTCGGCCTCGTTTTACCAGGAGCAGAAGGCTTCCTTTGCCTTCTGCCTCGCGGATTGCCTGGGTCAGGTCCTCCCGGCTTTCGATCGGTTTGCGATTGATTTCCTTGATTAGATCACCGGGAGTCAAGCCGGCTTTGCCTGCCGGACTGTCGGGCTCGACCCCGGTGACCACCACGCCGGCTTCGTCTTGCTTGAGGCCGAGCCGGCGGGCGAGGTCCGGCGTCAGCGGCTGAACGGTCAATCCCCATTTCGCGTCAGGAAGCACCTCTTCCATGCCGCCTTCCCTGGCACCCTCGGCATCGGGCATTTCACCGATGCGCACGTTCACGGTTTGCTTTTCCCCGTTGCGGTGAACGCGCAGCTCGATGCGTTGGCCGGGCTTGTTGCCGGCCACCTTTCGGGAAAGCTCCTGGGCGCTTTTCACCGGTGTGCCGTCCAACGCGGTAATGACATCACCCCGCTGGAGTCCTGCCTTTTCCGCGGGCCCATCCTCCACGACGTTAGCGATCAAAACGCCTTCGCTTGTCTCCATGCCGAAAGATTCGGCCAGCTCCGGCGTCAGGTCCTGAATGACAATCCCAAGCCAGCCGCGGGTGACGCGGCCGGTTTTCAGCTGAGGCAGCAGCTCCTTTGCCAGGTTGACGGGGATGGCAAAGCCGATTCCCTGGCCGGTGGCCACGATGGCCGTGTTGATCCCGACCACTTCACCGTCCATGTTGAACAACGGCCCCCCGCTGTTTCCGGGGTTGATGGCCGCATCGGTCTGTAAAAAGTCATCATAGGGGCCGGCGCCGATCACCCGGCCCTTGGCGCTGATGATGCCCACGGTGACTGTGTGACCCAACCCGAAGGGATTTCCCACCGCCATGACGGCGTCGCCGACCCGAAGTTCATCGGAATCACCCAGGGGAGCCGGGTCCGGAAGATTTCCTTTGGAAGATTCGATCTGAATGAGGGCAAGATCGGTTTTCGGATCGCGGCCTACGACTTTTGCATCGAACTCCTGCTGGTTCTGCAGCACCACCTGGATCTTGTCGGCCTGAGCCACCACATGGTTGTTGGTCAGAATCAGTCCTTTGTCATCGATCAGGAATCCAGAGCCCAGGGCGTTGGCTTTTCGACGGGTGCGGGGCATCTGCCCGAAAAACCGGTTGAAAAACTCCTCCAGGGGAGAGCTCGGTCCACCCAACCCCTGTCCCTGACCGCTTTCCATGATCTTTGTCGTGGAAATATTGACCACGGCGTGTTTCACTTCCTCTGCCAAATCCGCATAAGAAGGGGCCTCCACGGCGGCGGCCGGGATCGTTCCTGCCGCAAAGGCCAGTGCTGCAGCCACAAAACCAATCAGTACAAGGCCAATCCATTGTCTCGATGCATCATATCGGAAAACTGAATCTTTACGCATTGATGACTCCTTTGAGGCGCTCTACGCCACTCCTGTTTTCTTATGTGAAACTTCGGCCGAAGCCGGCGGCAAAAACCGACCTGTCCCCGCCTTGGGTTTTGGGGGTTTGAGGGCCACGCTCCGTCGTGGCCGGTACTGGGTCATTGCTGGCAACACGGACGCGACAGAGCGCGTCCCTCCACCGGCAGGGGCTTCGACATAAAATCGCGCAGCGATTTTATTTCCGCTATCGGTGCGATCCTGTATTTTTCTGAAATGCCCGCATTATCTGACCCACGAAAAACGGTATCAGGCTCGAGCCGAGAATCACCAGCCAGCCCGCCGGCGTTGGATAGACGGTCTTGAGCAGATCGGAAAGGCCGGGTAGATAGGCCGCCGCCAGCAACAAAAAAATACATAAAAGGATCGATCCTGCCACGTAAGGGTTTTTGACAACTGCGTTGTCGAAAAAAGCGCTTCCGGGACTTCGAAGATTGAAGACAAACCACAGTTTTCCGAAGGCAAGGGTCAGAAAGGAGATCGTCACAGCGTGCCTTTGGTCAAAACCGAGCCCGTAAAAGGCAATGGAAAGGCTCGTCAGAACGCACGCTGCCATGAGGGCCGCCCATCCACCGATGGCGGACCAATGAGTTCTGGTGAGCACCGCCTCACGCCGCGGCCTCGGGGGCCGCTCCATGATGTCTGCCTCGCCTTTTCCCATCCCCAGGGCCAGGGCCGGAAAGACATCGGTGATCACGTTCAGATAAAGGATTTGAAGCGGCAGCAGCGGAATCGGCAGCGTCGAAAAGCCGCCGACGGCTGCGGCGGCGGCCACCGCCATGACCTCCGCCACGTTGGTGCACAGCATGAACATCACCGATTGGCGGATGTTTCCGAAGATAATCCGGCCCTGCCGGACGGCGGCTACGATGGAGGAAAAAGCGTCGTCTCTGAGCACCATGTCGGCTGCCTGGCGGGCCACGTCCGTACCGCGCTGCCCCATGGCCACACCGATGTCGGCTTTTTTGAGCGCCGGCGCGTCGTTGACTCCGTCCCCGGTCATGGCTACCGTCTGACGTTTTTCCTGCATCAGCTTGATCAGGTGAAGCTTCTGCTCAGGACTGACCCGGGCAAAAATCAAAGATCCAGAAACTGCTTGCCGCTGTTCGTCGGACATTTCGTCGGGGTCGGTCAGTTCGCTGCCATGAATCACTCTCGGGTCTTTTTCGTCTGTAACGCCCGTTTTTTGCGCAATGGCCGCCGCGGTGGCCGGCTTGTCGCCGGTGACCATGACCACCCGGATACCGGCTGCGCGGCATTCGCTGACGGCGTTTCGCACCTTTTCCCGGGGCGGATCCTCCAGCCCCACCAGGCCGAGAAAACGCAGGTTATCGTAAGGCCCTTCGTCTGTGCTTTCCACCTTTCGATCTGCGACGGCGAGCAACCGAAGGCCTTCTGCGGCCAGCGATTCCCCCCGCTGGATCCACTGATCCCGCTCGTCGTCTTCCAGGGGTCGGGCTTCTTCGGGTCCGTCTGCCGCAATTCGGCGGCACACTTTCAGAACCGATTCAGGAGCGCCTTTCACGGCGACTTCGAGCCCGCTTGGCCCGCGGTGGTAGGTGGCCATCATCATACGATCGGCATCGAAGGCCACCTCCCGCTCCTCGGGCTTTTGTTCGAGCAGCTCCCTGCGGTCGATGTCGAACAGAAGACCGGCCCTCAGCAGAGCCGTTTCGGTGGGGTCCCCCTGTTCTTCTTCCGGAACCCGGTCTTTGTCCTCGTCCAGCAGGTAGGCATTGTTGCAGAGCACGCCGACTTCGATGACGCGCCGAAGCAGCGGATGGCCGTTTTCATTGCCGCGCTCCTGTTCTTCGCCGATGTCGAACTCTCCGGCAGGGGTAATCACCCGCTGCAGGGTCATCCGGTTCAAAGTCAGGGTGCCGGTTTTGTCAGTGAAGATGGTCTGGGTTGCGCCAAGGGTCTCCACCGCCGGCAGCCGCTTGATGAGCACGTTGCGTCTTGCCATCAGATGCATCCCCCGGGCCAGGGCGATGGTCGCCACGATGGGAAGGCCCTCGGGGATCGCCGCAACCCCCAGTGCAATGGCGGTTTCAATCATTTTGAGCGGTTCCTGGCCGGCCAAAAGCCCCACCCCGGCGATAACCGCCGCGATGGCCAGCGTGATCCAGGCCAGGCGGCGTCCGAGTCGATCCAGACGCTTCTGGAGCGGAGTGGCTTCCTTTTCAGCGCTTTCGGCCAGTTCTGAAATCCGCCCCAGTTCGGTTGCCATACCCGTGCCGAACACCACCCCTTGGCCGGAGCCTTCGGCAATGGTGGTTCCTTTGTAAAGAAGACAGGTTCTTTCGGCCAGCGGGGCATCTTCTTCCACTGTTTCGGTGATTTTCCGGACGGGCACCGATTCACCGGTCAGGGCCGCCTCGCTCACTCGCAAATCATTCGACTCAATGATCCTCATGTCGGCCGGGACGATGTCTCCAGCGTCCACGATGACGATATCCCCCGGCACCAGCTTTTCGGCATCGATTTCCCTTTCTTGACCGCCGCGCCGCACCCGGATAACATCGCCCCCCATTTGCCGCAGGGCCTCCATGGAACGCAAAGCCTTCCATTCCGTCACAAACCCTAAAGCGGCGTTGACAAAGAGCACGGCGGCGATGGCAATCCCTTCCGGCCACTGCCCAAAGATTATGGCCACGGCGCCGGCTGCCACCAGTACGAGAATGACCACGCTTTTGAACTGATCCAGCAAGATGAGCCAAGCGCTTGGTCCCTTTTCCTCGCGAAGTTTGTTGCGCCCATGTCGCTCGAGCCGGCGGCGGACCTCATCTTCTGAAAGCCCCTGCTCCGGCGAGACTTCCATCGCCGCGAGCACGTCCTCGACGGAACGGCTGTGGGGAGAGTCGGTGGTTATGTTTGAGTCATTGGTCATTGGAAGTTCCAGATATCTGATGTCGGATGTCAGATGTCGGAAAAAAACAGAGAGCAGCCATGCGGTTGTTCGCAGGGGCCTTGAGATAATCAAATGTGAAAAGATTTGTTCGAAACCACTTCCGTGTGTAGTGACGCCGTAGGCGTTTGGTTTTGGGAAGGCCATGCTCGACGCCCTTACGGGCACACTATAAACAGGCCGTGCCGTAAATGCATGCAGTGCAACTCACAAAATATCACCATCTTTGGTTAAATTTCATGCCAGATGGCGCCGTATTTGGTCTTTCAGACATCCGACTTCCGACATCGGACATCCGGTTCTTTATGCCCTATGCGCTGTTTCCCGCCGGCGCCCTGCCATAATTGCGGGTCATCTCCGCAAACCGGTCTGCGGTCTCCTGGGGGAGAAGTTCTTCGGGGGCGCGCCAGCGCCAGTTTCCGCCTCCCCCGGCGGGCCGGTTCATCCGGGCGCTTTCACCCAACCCCAGCAGATCCTGGAGCGGTATGACCGCGGTGTCCGCGACCGACTGCATCGCAAGCCGAATCATCTCCCAATGAAGCTCTTCGGGCGCCGGCTCCCGTCCCAGGTATCGAACGAGATTTTTCTGCTCCCGCTGCCCGGCTTCGGATTCGAACCAGCCGCAGGTGGTGTTGTTGTCGTGGGTTCCGGTGTAGGCCACGCAGTTGCGGACATAATTGTGAGGCAGAAACGAACCGTGGGGAAAATCCCCGCCAAAGGCGAACTGAAGGACCCGCATGCCGGGAAGGTCGAACCGGGACATGGTTTCCCGAACATCGGCCGTGATGGTGCCCAGGTCCTCGGCGATCAGGGGCAGACAGGAAAACCGTCGGGACAGGGCATCGAGCAGGCAGTCTCCGGGAACCGGAACCCATTTGCCGTTCACGGCTGTCTTCTCCCCGGCCGGGACTTCCCAACAGGCGACCCAGCCCCGGAAATGGTCGATGCGCAGCCGATCGAACAGGTCCAGGTTGTGGGCAGTTCTCCGAATCCACCAATCGAAGCCGGCCTGCAACAGCGCATCCCAGTCGTATACCGGATGGCCCCAGAGCTGTCCGGTTCTGCTGAAATAGTCGGGGGGAACGCCGGAGACGGCTGCCGGGGTCCGGTCGGGGGCCAGTTTGTATAGATGCGGACTGCTCCAGACGTCTGCACTGTGAAACGGTAAATAGATCGGCATATCGCCGATCAACTGGACGCCTTGACGGTTGCAGTGTCGTTTCAGTGCCCGCCACTGGTCGAAAAAAAGATATTGGAAGAAGACTTCCCGCCGAAGAGCCGCGCTGAACCGCCGGCCGGCCTCTTTCAAAGCATCCTTGCGACGATCCCGGAGCGGCTGCGGCCACTCGGACCAGGGTCCCCCGTATTGCCGGGTCAGCACCCGGAAAAGGGCCGCATCGGAAAGCCACCGGGTTTGCCGGGCAAAGTTTGCGACCGCATCCCTTTTCCAGCCGTTTTCGAATCGGGCGAACGCCTTTTCCAGCATCGGGTTCTTCATGTCCCGCACTTTTTTAAATTCGACCCGGTCGGTTGGAGCGTCCGGTGCTTCTGCAAGATCAGAGGTCTTCAACCATCCATTTTTTACCAGCAGTTCCGGGCTGATCCACAGCGGGTCTCCGGCAAAGGCGGAAACGCCGTGGTAAGGAGAATGATCGTGGGCCGCGTCGGTGGGCGTCACCGGCAATATCTGCCAGTACTGCTGGCCGATTGCCGCGAGCAGGTCGGCAAAGCGATAGGCGCCGGGCCCCATGTCTCCGATGCAGAACCGGCTCGGCAAGCTGGTAGGGTGAAGCAGAATGCCGCTGGTTCGAATGCTCATGGTTCGATCTCCCCGGTCAGCAGCGCCGCCGGAAATCGCCCGAAAATCTGTTCCAGCGGCAGGGTTTCTACGGAATTGTATCTTTCTCCGGAAACTGCGTTCGTCCAGGTCGCTGGAAAACCGTGGTCAAGCATCAACGCCGTGTCCTCCCATACATCGCCCAGGGGCTCCCGGCCGTCGGGCACCACTGTTGTCAGCCAGCGGGGAACCGCAGTCAGGCTATACTGCCCGCCATGGATCCGGGCAAAGGCCACCACATGGGCGGCAAACCGCCCGGCGGTTGTCCGGATCCACCAAGGAAAAGTCGAACATCTCCGTGCCCTGATAAAAGTCGGGAACGCCCGGTACGGTGATTTTGATCAGGGTTTGGGAAAGCGAATTGCAGACGCCGAAACGGGAGATCCTGTCTGCGAAGGGCAGAAAATCGGCCATCATCGGATTTTCGCCGGTGTAGGCCAGGTGATTTGGAACGACGTCGCGGTATGTCGCGTTAGGGATTTTCATGGTTCCTTCCACTTGTTGCCAGCTATTGGACGATAGTGAATCGCATAGCGCATAGGGCATGGGGCATGGAGCATAAGGCAAATATAGAGGTCGGATGTCAGATGTCAGATGTCAGATGTCGGATGTCAGATATCAGAAAAAGATGACAGAAGACAGAGGACAGAGGACAGCAAAAGCAAAATCGGACAAAGTTGGAAGCAGGATCTTCGTTCTTCTGCCGTCTGTCCTCTGTCATCCGTCCTCTGTGTTCTTCCCTATGCTCCATGCCCTATGCGCTATGCATTTTCCAACGCCCAACCAAAGTATACCCTTATATCCGAAGATTCAGCTGCCCGCACAAATTCTCGAAAAGCTCGACCCAGGCTGCTGCCTCTCTGTCTCCCTTCTCTGTCTTGCGTTGCATGTCCGGGTAGTTTCCTATTTTTACTTGGTGGCCGATATTCTGAAGTTTGCGCAGGTTCACATCGAAGGGAAGCGCGTATACGAGCTCGACCCCGTTTGCGATATCTTCTAAAATAACTTGGCTCTTCGGATTCTCGTCAAATGCGTCGGCCTTTTTCTCCAGGTTCTTTCGAAGGGTGTATTCCAGGGTTTTGGCATCCAGGGAAATCCCGGCCAGTTCGGCTTCTCGAAGCTGGTCTGTGATCTTTTGATAGTCGATGTCCTGACGGCCAAGCTCCGTGTTCAATTCGCTGTTGAGAACGAACTGCCCCGATGCATAAAGAGGAGGAGGTATCGGCGTGGCCGAACCTTTGAGAAAACGGATGAGGGGAACGTTCGGTTCGTAGACATGCCGGTATACCGAAAGGGCGTCGGCGATCTTTTTTTCGAGAATGACATTCAATATCTTCCGTTGTCCGTCTTTGAAAAGGGATTTTAAAGAGTGTAGCGATCCTTCGAATGCTTCGCCAGTCAACTGCATGACTTCGGTGAAATCGGCTCGATCGAAGGTATCGAAGAGCTGCGCCATTAAATCACTGAACACGCCCTCCAATATATCTCTGGAAAGCCCGCAGCTAAGCTGATGATCTCCCGTGTAAAACACGACGAAGCGGATATTTTCCGACTCCTGGGTAATGTCGGAAGTAATTTCCACCTGTCCGGCTGCCAGGCGGGCCCTGCCCGCCTCTGAGCCTCGATATTCCTTCTGCGATACAGAACAGCAAAACACGGAAACACGCTCGGCATGATTTTCGAACAAGGAGCTGATGGCGTAATGGGCCGCCACCCGCTTCAGATCGACCATGGCCGGCTGGACGAACTTCTGGTAAATTTTCCGGCCGTTGCCGTGCTCGGGGAGGTTGCTCTTGGCCGCCGACAGCTTGTCAAGAAAGCGGGATTCCAGGTCGCCGCCGTACAAATCTTCGTGGAGCTGGATCGCGCGGCCGGCGTACTGAATGATTTGAACCGTTTCGATCCCGGAAATTTCGTCGAAAAACCAACCGCAGCTCGTGTACATCAGAAGGGCATGGCGCTGGATCTCCAGCAGCTTCAAAATCCGTACGTTGTCTGACGGTCTGCGAGCGCCTTTGCAATGCCGGTCCATGAAGCCTTCGATCGACTCTGCCGACCGGTCGAGCACTACGTGGATGTAATCGTCTCTGGCCTTCCAGGGGTCTTTGAGAAATTCTCCGACCTTGCTTTCATAGATTTGGGCCAGTTCGTCGCGCAGAAAATCCAGGGCATCCCGCAAAGGGGCCCGCCAGCGTTGATGCCACTCCGGATTCGCACCGGAATGGCATCCGCAGTCGCTGCGCCAGCGCTCCACACCATGATTGCAGCTCCAGGAGGAGTTTTCCTTGATCTCGACCTCCCGGGTCGGCGGGTGCTTCTCGAGAAACTCGCCGTAGTTGGTCAGTCGGGCCAGTTTTTCAGATTCGATGAAGTGCAGCGCATAGGCCAGGGCCATGTCTCCGTGCGGACTGTGGTGGCCGTAGCTTTCTCCGTCTGTGGCGATGTGAAGAAGCTGGGGCGCCATTGGCTCGGCGAAGCCGCTGCTGAGCCGCTCGGCAAAAGCCTCTCCGTCTTTGAGCAGATCTTCGAAGGCAACGGCCCGGGAAATCGGTCCGTCGTAGAAGAAGATGCCGATGCTTTTGCCGCCGGGCAGATTTTGCCGATAGGGCTCTTTCGGATCGATGGTGCCGTCGGACACATCCTCCCAATCCGTATCGCCTTCGGACCGGGTTCGCGCCGCCTGATATGGGCTCAAAATTGTAAATGAAAGGCCCAGTTCTGATAAAACTTCCAGGGTTTCGATGTCTACGGCCGTTTCCGGAAGCCACATACCTTCCGGCTCGCGGCCGAAGCGCCTGGAAAAGTCGCGAATGCCCCACAAAACCTGGGTGCGCTTGTCCCGGCGGTTGGCCAGCGGCATGATCATGTGGTTGTACGCCTGCGCCAGGGCAGAGCCGTGCTCGGAATACCGGTCAGCGCTGTTTTTGTCGGCCTCTAGAATGGCCCCGTATACATCCGGGACGTTTCGCTCCATCCAGGCAAGAAGCGTAGGTCCGAAGTTGAAAGAGATTTTTTCATAGTTGTTGACGATTTCTTCGATCCGATCCTCTCCATCCAGAATGCGGGAATAGGCGTTGGTCGAATAGCATTCCGCGGTGATGCGCTGGTTCCAGTCGTGGTACGGATGGGCCGAGTCCTGGACCTCCACCGCCTCCAGCCAGGCATTTTCACGCGGCGGCTGATAAAAATGCCCATGGATGCAAATGTATTTTTCTTCCATTGTCACGTCCTTTTAGGTGGGCAGCCCCCTTCAATAGCGGGGAATTTCAGGAATCTCTCTAAATGGTCCTGTTGCCCGGTAAAGCAAAACGGCGCTGGTAGGGGCAGGTAAAATCCTTCCTCCTCCCCCCTCTTTCGATCCCACAGCATCGGGCACTTTTCCGCCCGGACCACCCCAGCGAGCGTCGCACGACTCGATGACTTTTTCCCAGCGTCCAGGCGGCAGATGAATCTCTTCTTTTCGATCTTCGGCGCCGAAGCAAAACACGATCGTGACTTCGTCCCGCAAACTCCAGCGGTGTACCCGCAACATCCTGCTGCTTTCCGTAAAATCCACCTTCATCGACTTTTTGCTCAGACTCGAGAGGCTCAAGATCTCGGTTCGCAGCCGGATCAGCTCCCGGTGAAACGCCAGCAGGTGGCGATGCTCTCCGGATTCGGCTTTTGACGGATCCGGCCGTGCCTGGAGAAAGGCGGCCTCGCTCTGAGGATCCGGGGGCTCCTGGTTCCAGCCGAAAGACTCGAACTCTTTCCGGCGGCCTTCCCGCACGGCGGCAACAAGTTCGGGGTCCGAGTGGCTGACAAAATACGGAAACGGAGCGGTCTCTCCGTATTCTTCCCCCATAAACAGCAGCGGGATGAACGGAGACAGCAGAACAACGGCGGCAGCGAGCTTCTGCTGTTCGAAGGAAACCAGCGTGGAGAGGCGGTCTCCACGTATCCGGTTGCCTATCTGATCGTGGTTCTGGGCGGAAACGACGAAGCGGCCGGCCGGAATGTTTCGGGAAGAATTGCCGAACCTTCGGCGGCGTAAATCAGAGTACTGGCCGGAATAGACGAAGCCTTCCCGCCAGGCCTTTGCCAGATCCTCAATCCCGCCGTAATCACGGTAGTAGCCGTCTTTTTCCCCGGTAAGAAGCACGTGCAGGCTGTGGTGAAAGTCGTCGTTCCACTGCGCGTCCAGCCCGATGCCGCCGAGATCCCTGCTGCGGACGATCTTCGCATCGTTCAGCGCGCTTTCGGCAATGCAGTAAATCCGACGGTTTTCGGTTTCGGCCGCCTTACAGACGGCCAGGCCCAATTCCTGGAGAAAGGGTTTGGCGGAAAAATCACAGATTGCGTGAACCGCATCGAGCCTCAGTGCATCGATGCGGAATTCGGAAACCCATTGAAGGGCGTTTTCGATGAAAAACCGACGGACCGGGTCGCTGTCCGGTCCCTCGAAGTTGACGGCGTCGCCCCAGGGCGTCTTATAGGCATCGGTAAAATACGGTCCGAAATCCCTCAGGTAGTTGCCTTCCGGGCCCAGGTGATTGTAGACCACGTCCAGGATGACGGCCAGGCCGGCCCGGTGACAGGCATTCACCAGGCGTTTGAGCCCCTCGGGCCCGCCGTAGGAATCCTGCACCGCAAAGGGATAGACGCCGTCGTAGCCCCAGTTCCGGTTTCCCGGAAACTGGGCAACCGGCATCAGTTCCAGCGCCGTGAAGCCTGCCGCTTTCAAGCGATCCAGCTCGCCGATGACCCCATCGAAGCTGCCCGCCGGCGTAAACGTTCCGACATGAATTTCAGCGATGATATACCGGGAAAGGGCAATACCGGACCACTGCCCGTCCCGCCAGCCAAACGCTTTGTTCACCACTTGGGAAGGGCCGTGGACCCCGTCCGGCTGATACCGGGAGGCGGGGTCCGCAAAGCGTTCGATTGTGGTTTCGCCCTCCGGTCCCGGCTTGTGAAGCCGGATGAAATACCGAGCGCCTGCTTCGATCGACTCGCCGACACCCTGATGGTATCCGTCTTCCATGGCTTTCAGGGAAACCATCCGCTGCGGAGAAGAGACGACCTCCACGGTGGCGGCTTCTGCAAACGGCGCCCACACGGTGAAGCACACATTTCCTTTTCCGATGACTTCAGCCCCCAGGCGCGAATCGGAAAACAGCTTTATCACGCGCTTCTCCTTTCCCGGCCGCAGAGAGCGGCCAGCTCCTTGTAATATGAAACGGTCAGCCCGGCGATTCGGTCCCAGGCGAACCGCTCCTCGACCCGCTTCCGGGCTGCGATTCCCATCCGGTTCCGTTTCTCCGGATGCCGGAGCAGCAGGTTGATCGAGCCGGCAAGGTCTGCGGCAAACTTTTCCGGATCTTTGGGCTCCGGTCCCGGACCCGGTTCAAAGGGAACCAGAAGACCGGTCTGGTCGTGGGCCACCACTTCGGGAATTCCGCCCACCGCTGCAGCCACCACCGGCGTGGCGCAGGCCATGGCCTCCAGGTTGATGATGCCGAAAGGTTCATATACCGAGGGGCAGACGAACACCGCCGCATGGCTGTAAAGGGCGGCAAGATCGTGCACCGGTATCGTTTCCGGGATCCAGAGGATCTCGTTTTTCGTTCTGCCGCGCGCGTCCTTTACCCGGGTTTCCATTTCCCGGCCGATTTCCGCAGTGTCCGGAGCGCCGGCGCAGAGCACCGCCTGCACGCCGCGGTCGAGCATGGGAAGCGCCCGGACAAGATGCAGAATGCCCTTTTGCCGGGTGATCCGGCCCACGAACAGCACATAAGGCTTGTCGGGGTCTATGCCGTAGGAGGCCGGGATGTCGGGGCGCTCCACCTTTCGAAATCGGTCCTTGTCGATGCCGTTGTATATGACCCGGATCTTGTCCTCGTTGACGCTGTATAACCTGGAGACGTCCTTTTTCATGGCCTCGGACACGGCGATAACGCCGTCTGCGCCTTCGAGCGCCGTTTTTTCCAGCCAGGAGGTGGCATAGTAGGCGTTGCCCAGCTGCTCCTTTTTCCAGGGGCGATGGGGCTCCAGGGAATGAATAGTCGCCACCAGGGGGATGGCCTGGATCTGCTTCAAAAGACAGCCTGCCAGATAGGTGTACCAGGTGTGGCAGTGGATCAGGTCGGCATCGTCGGCTGCCCCCACCATGGAAAGATTCCGGTAAAGAGCGTCCAGAAGCTTGGGATGGCGCAGCCCGGAAAGCCGTGCATCCGGGCCTGCGGCCCCCCTGACGGAGCCTTTTTCCCCGGCCTGCTCCTGGTCCCCGAAACAGTGGATGTCGAGACGTTTCACCCCGTCTTCGAGCTGCAGGATCTCCCGGCTCAGGTGCTCCACGTGCACCCCCGCACCTCCGTAGATGTTGGGCGGATATTCGTTGGTCAGCATCAGAATCCGCATGGTCGATGACTCCTTCCACATAAGCCGATAAAAAGTGAGAATGACGCATCTCTCCTCAAAGAAAACTCACCGCCGAGACGCCGAGATTGGAAATGCCTAAAATGCCTAAAATGAGCTTAAATGCCTAAAATTATGGAATACTGCCTGGCAGACTCTGCTGCCTCAGCGCCTCTGCAGTGCGGCCATTGCTGCCATCTGCTCTTTGCTCCTTGCCCTATGCCCTCTGCGGTGTAAAAAACACCACCGCCAGGGGCGGTAAAACCAAATTCAGGGAATAGGGGTGCCCGTGAAAGGGCACCGGCGTTGCCTCCAAATCGCCCAGGCTTCCCTGGTTGCTTCCGCCGTAATGCCGGGCATCGCTGTTGAGGGCTTCTTTCCAGCTTCCTTCCCTGGGCACCCCCACCCGGTAGTTGTGCCGCGGCACCGGGGTGAAGTTGCACACGGCGACCACCTCTTGCCGGGGTGATCCACCCCGGCGGAGCAGGCTCAGCGTCGACTGGGGGGCGTCGTTGCAGTCGATCCAGGAAAAGCCCTCGGCAGAGAAATCCTTTGCGTGCATGGCCGGATGTCTCCGGTAAAACTGGTTCAGGTCCTCCACCCATCTCTGAAGGCCGCGATGCGCGAAGTCGTCGAGCAGGTGCCAGTCCAGGCTGCGGTCGTGTGACCATTCCCGGCGCTGTCCGATCTCCGCTCCCATGAAAAGCAGGTTCTTTCCAGGCTGGGCGTACATGTAGCCATAGAGCAGTCTGAGATTGGCAAACTTCTGCCAGTCGTCTCCCGGCATCTTGTCCAGCAGAGACCCTTTTCCATGGACCACCTCGTCGTGGGAAAGAGGCAGCACGTAGTTTTCCTGGAAGGTGTAGACCATCCGGAAGGTCAGATGGTTGTGATGGTAGCTTCTGTAGACTGGATTCTGGGCCAGGTAGTGCAAGGTGTCGTGCATCCAGCCCATGTCCCATTTCATGTCGAAACCGAGCCCGCCCCGGTAGACCGGCCGGGAGACCTGCGGCCATGCGGTCGACTCTTCGGCCACGGTAATGGTGCCCGGATAGTTTTTGTGGATTTCTTCATTGAACCGCTGCAGAAAGGAGATGGCCTCCAGGTTTTCGTTTCCGCCGTATTCGTTGGGTATCCACTCGCCCTCCTTGCGGGAGTAGTCCAGGTAGAGCATGGAAGCCACGGCGTCCACCCGAAAGCCGTCGATGTGGTACTTATCGAGCCAGAACAGCGCGCTGCTGATCAGAAAACTTCTCACCTCGTTTCGCCCGTAGTTGAAAATGTAGCTGTTCCAGTCCGGATGAAAGCCCTTGCGGGCGTCTTCGTGCTCGAAAAGATGGGTGCCGTCGAAATAGCCCAGCCCGTGCTCGTCGGAGGGAAAGTGGGAGGGAACCCAGTCCAGGATCACGCCGATGCCGTTTTGGTGAAGCTGCTCGACGAGGAACATGAAATCCTGGGGGGTTCCGTACCGGCTGGTCGGAGCAAAGTAACCGAGGCACTGGTATCCCCAGCTTCCGTAGAAGGGATGTTCCATGATCGGCAGAAATTCCACGTGGGTGAACCCGGTCTTGTGAAGGTATTCCACCAGCTTCGGGGCCATCTCCCGCCAGTTCAGATATCGATTTCCCTCTTCCGGAACCCGCATCCAGGAACCCGGATGCATTTCGTAGATGGAAATCGGTGCATCGAGGGCATTCGCCTCATTGCGGCTTTCCATCCATTGCCGGTCGTTCCATTCATAGGAAAGGTTCCAGGCCACCGAAGCGGTCTGGGGCGACAGCTCGGTGAAAAAGGCGAAGGGGTCTGCCTTGTCCGCGCTGTACCCCCGGTGCCGGGAGCGGACGTGGTACTTGTACAGGCTGCCCGGAACGAGGTCTGGAATGAACCCCTCCCAGATGCCCGAATCTTCCCGCGGATAAAGCCGGTGCGTCTCCTTGTTCCAACCGTTGAACTCTCCGATGACAGATACCTGCTCGGCGTTGGGAGCCCACACCCCGAAGTGGATCCCCTGCCGGTCCCGGTGCGACATCGGGTGCGCTCCCAGCTTTTCGTAGAGGCGGAAGTGGTTTCCTTCGTTGAACAGGTACAGGTCGTCGCCGGTAAGCAGACGAGTGCCGGCGTGGACCGTGGGACGCGATTCTTCGGCCGCTTCGTGGGCCGGATTGGTTGTGTCAGCCATGGTTGCCTCGCTGTCTGTTATGCTTGCCTGCCCAGCAGCTGTTCGATTCCTTCGATGGGGATGTCGATCCAGTCCGGGCGGTTGTTCATCTCGTATCCGATTTCATAGACGGCCTTTTCCATCAAAAGGGCGTCCAGGAGCACTTCGAATTCTTCGGGGGTTTCCGGCAAAAAGTTCCCCTCTGAGCCGACCTCGATATAGGTTCTCAAAAAAGTTGCCCCGACCCACCAGTACCAATAGTCCGCCCAGGCGGCCATCACCCGAGCGTCATCGTCGTGAAACAGCCCCCGATCCCTTTCGGTCATCAGCGCGCTTCGGGCCGCGTAGTGAAAGGACCGCAGCATCCCGGCCACGTCGCGCAGTGCCGAACGCTTGATCCGGCGCTCGCTCACCGGCCGGGCCGGTTCTCCTTCGAAGTCGATGATGACGAAGTCCTTGCCGGTATAAAGCACCTGTCCCAGGTGATAGTCGCCGTGGCACCGGATCCGCTTGCCGGTAATCTTCCGGGTCGTCATCGCCCCGAATTTGGCGAATATCTGTTCTTTTCGCGCGAGAATCCGCTCGGCGGCGGTACGGGAATTCTTTGGCAGATGAGCGGTCCCCTTTTCGAGCTGGGAAAGGGTGCGTCCGGCCAGCGACCGCATCGACTGGTAAAGGGAGCGCTGGTAGAGTTTGGTGAAACGCTCCGGAGCGAATAGGGGATCGTCGCTGTCGGAGGCAAGCACGGTGTGCATCTGGGCGCTTCGGCGGGCCAGAAGCCCGACTGAATCGAGATAAACGCCGATCCGTTCCACGGTCTCCTCGGGAATCGGCTCCCGGGCGGCGGAAAGAAGACTGCCGCCGGGAAGGTCCGGGGGCTGCTGCCCCGGCTCCTCCAGAAGGGTTTCGAAAAAACGGGAGAGACTGTTGAGGGTGAACTCCCAGGCGTCTCCCTGATTGGGAACGTAGGCCTGCAGGATCCCCAGGGTTGCCGGCTCTTTTCCTTTTCCGGCGTATTCCAGGGCGCCGGCCACCTTCGGCAGATGGGCAAAGCCCTTTCGGGTCAGAAAACGGCCGATCTCCAGATCCGGGTTGGTGCCTTCCTGCACCCGGCGGAAGAGCTTGAGAATGAAGCGCTCCGAGTACACCACCGATGAGTTGCTCTGCTCGGCCTTCATCAGGGCGACCTCCCCGGGCATCTCTTTGCCGCGCTGAATCGTCCTAAACGCCTGGGAGGGAGCCGCTGTTATCTTCCCCTTCCCTCCCCTGGCCATAGCCCTCCGGGAAATCATTTTGAGAAGGGCCATACAGAATTCAGGGCGGTAGAGGGCGTCTACCAGGACCCCCTGGCGGTTTTCCGCCCGGTTATGTACATGGGCCAGGATCACACGGGGATGTCTGTCAATCAATTCTTCGGCCGCTTCCAATGAGAGATGAGCCACCGGCAGCACGTAGGATTCTCCGGTACCGTCCGTGTACTGAAGATCCACGAATAAAAACACCGCCGAAAGCCCGTCTCCGTTTACGGGAATCGTTTCGGATACCGAGAGGTTCTTGATTCTTCGACCCTTGGCGCCGAACCAGCGCTGAGCGCCCAGGTAGGTGGAGATGCGGCCTGCCAGGCGGCCGGACACGCCGCTTTCGAACAGCTCCTCCCACCGCTGCCAAACGCTGAACAACGGGGCACTGCCGGGCTCCACGGGAGTATCCGGCTGAAACGCCAGTGTCTCTTCGGGCTGCAGACTGAACCAGAAGAAAGAATGCGGTCCCGTGGAGAGAAAGTACGGCTCGTCTTCGATTTTCGGAAAGGGGGTGTTGCCGAAAATTTCCACCGGCACCCGCCCCTTGTAACGTTCCAGGTCGAGTTCCACGAACTGGGCATACCGGGAGAAATTGACCACCACCAGAATGCACTGCTCCTCGTAGCACCGGATAAAGGCCAGTATTTTCGGATTTTCAGGGTAGAGAAAATCGAGACTGCCCCGGCTGAAGGCCTCGATCCGGCCGCGGAGGGTAATCAGCCTCCGCATCGACCACAGCAGCGAGTGGCGGTTCTTTTTTTGACTCTCCACGTTGACCACCTCGAAGTGGTACTCCGGGTCGATGATCACCGGCAGATACAGCTTCTGAGGATTTGCCAGGGAAAAGCCGGCATTCCGGTCCGGGCTCCACTGCATGGGAGTGCGCACGCCGTTTCGGTCTCCCAGGTAGATGTTGTCTCCCATGCCGATCTCATCCCCGTAGTAGATCACCGGGGTGCCGGGCAGTGAAAGCAGCAGACCGTTCATCACCTCCATGCGCCTCCGGTGGTTTCCCATCAGCGGAGCCAGGCGCCTGCGAATGCCCAGGTTGAGCCGCATCCGGGGATCCTGGGCGTAGACGCGGTACATGTAGTCGCGTTCTTCGTCGGTGACCATCTCCAGGGTCAGTTCGTCGTGGTTGCGCAGGAAAATGGCCCACTGGCTCGATTCCGGAATTTCGGGTGTCTGTTCGAGAATGTCGGTAACCGGATACCGGTTTTCCATGTGCAGGGCCATGTACAGCCGCGGCATCAGGGGGAAGTGAAAGCTCATGTGGCATTCGTCGCCGTCTCCGAAATACTCCACCGCATCTTCCGGCCACTGGTTGGCTTCGGCCAGGAACATCCGTCCGGTGTATTTTTCGTCCATTCGGGCCCGGAGCCTCTTTAAAAACGCATGGGTCTCGGGCAGGTTTTCGCAGTTGGTTCCCTCCCGCTCATACAGGTAGGGCACGGCGTCCAGACGCAGGCCGTCCACACCCATCTCGAGCCAGAAGTCGAGGGCCTTGAACACCGCCTCGTGCACCTTGGGATTGTCGAAGTTCAGGTCCGGCTGGTGCGAATAGAACCGGTGCCAGTAATAGGCTCCGGCCACCGGGTCCCAGGTCCAGTTGCTGGTTTCAAAGTCCTGGAAGATGATCCGGGCTTCGGAATATTTTTCCTGGGTGTCGCTCCAGACATAGAAATTTCGCCGCACACTGCCCGGCTTGGCCCGGCGCGCCCGCTGAAACCAGGGATGCTGGTCCGATGTGTGGTTGATGACCAGCTCGGTGATGACCTTCAGGCCGCGCTTGTGGGCTTCCCGGAGAAAGACCTTGAAATCCCGCAGCGTCCCGTAGCTGGGGTGAATCCCCCTGAAATCGGCAATGTCGTAGCCGTCGTCTTTGAGCGGCGAGGGGTAGAACGGCAGCAGCCACAGGGCGGTCACCCCGAGTTCCTGGAAATAGTCCAGCTTCTGGCGAAGTCCCTTGAAGTCGCCTACCCCGTCGCCGTCGGCGTCATAGAAGGTCTTCACGTGAAGCTGATAGATCACGGCGTCTTTGTACCAGAGCGGATTTTCGGTCTCTTTCGACGTCTGATTTGTCATGGTTTTGCTGGGCATCCTGTGCATCACATGAAGTAGTCGAAATCATGCTCCGAGCGGAGATGCTTTCGGATCCGAAAAATCTGTACCGGCATCACTTGGGGATCGAGTTCAATGTAGTTTTCACCGGCACCCCACAAGTATCGGGCGTCTCCGATCAGTTCGTGCATCTGATACGGTTTGTTCGAATCCAGGCCCAGCGCCTTTGCCGGCAGTGTCAGCCAGGTGGAGTGAGTGTGGTGCGGGTCCAGGTTGACGGCCGTGAGAATCACGTTCTTCAAGTCGTCGGTGTATTTGCTGTAGCAGATGATCTCTTTGCGCTCGACTTTGTGGAACATCAGATTCCGCGTCTGCTGCAGGGCCGGATTTTCTTTTCGGATGATGTTGATCCGCTTGATCAGTGCCTTGAGACTGTCGCTCCGGTTCCGATCCCAATGCCGGATCTCGTATTTTTCCGAATTGAGATATTCCTCGCTGAACGGCTCTTTGGCCTCGTTTTCGCAAAGCTCGAAGGCCGGCCCGTAGATGCCGTAGTTGGAAGACAGGGTCGCGGCAAGTGCAAGCCGGACAACGAAGGCGAGCCGGCCGCCGACCTGGAGATATTCGGGAAGAATATCCGGCGTGTTGGGCCAGAAGCTGGGCCAAAAAAACTCGGCAACCTCGGTCTGGGTCAGTTCCTCCATGTACTTCTGGATCTCCCACTTCAGGTTCCGCCAGGTAAAATACGTGTAAGACTGGGTGAATCCCCCCTTGGCCAGGCGATACATGGTCTTGGGCCGGGTAAAGGCTTCGGCCAGAAAGATCGTTTCCGGATGCCCCCGTTTGACCTCTGCAATCAGCCACTCCCAGAACCGCAGCGGCTTGGTGTGCGGGTTGTCCACCCGGAAAATCCGCACGCCCTTGTCGATCCAAAACCGGACCACGTCGAGCAGCTCGTTGCACAAGCTCTCGGTCTGATTCGAATCGAAATCGAACGGGTATATGTCCTCGTATTTCTTCGGAGGATTTTCCGCATACTGGATGCTGCCGTCGGGGCGGCTTCGAAACCAGTCCGGGTGCTCGCCCACATACGGGTGGTCCGGGCTGCACTGGAAGGCGATGTCCAAGGCCACTTCGATTTCCCTGCGACGGGCTTCTTTGACCAGCGCCTTGAAATCGTCCATGGTGCCCAGAAGGGGGTGCACCGAGCGGTGTCCGCCGTCGGACGAACCGATGGCCCATGGGCTTCCTGGGTCCTGCGGATCGGCCTGGGTGATGTTGTTTCTTCCTTTCCGGTGGGTGAGGCCGATGGGGTGTATCGGCGGCAAATACAGAACGTCGAATCCCATGTCTGCAATGTACGGAAGTAGTTCGATGCAATCCTGGAAAGTGCCGTGGGATCCGGGACTTTCGGAGCAGGACCGGGGAAACATCTCGTACCAGGAGCTGAAGCGCGCCCGTAAAGGCTCTACAGAAACCCGCAGCCGTTTGTCGTATTCGGTCATCGTTCCCCGGTCCGGATAGGTGTCCATCAGCCGGATCAGTTCGGGCTCCGTCGCGAGCTGGATTTTGTCCAGCGTTCTTTCCTCTCCTTTCAAAAACCGGGCCCGGGCCAGAAGACGCTCGCGGTTTTCTCCGTCCGCGCGCTCTGCGGCCTCCTCCACGATGATGGCCCCTTCCTGCATCTCCACGGACACATTCTGCCCGGCCCCATGCTTTTTTTTCACCTTGTCGAGCCATGTGCGAAAGCGGTCGATCCATGCCCGCACCGTGTATAGATAATCGGCCGTCTCTGTGGCGCGAAAGGACGCCTTCCACAGGTCGTTGCCCAGCAGTTTCATCGGACGGACGTGCCAAGTCTCGCGGCCGTCGACGCGATATACAAGCTCACCGGCCAGACTGTCGTGTCCGTCGACGAAAATCCCGGCCGTGACCTGCACTTTCTCGCCGAAGGCCCTGCGGATGGGAAAACGACCCCCGTCGATCTGCGGCTGAACGTTTTCGATGATGACCCTTCTGGTTTTTTCCTGCATGGCGACCCTGCCCAAGTGTTTCCGTTGTCGTTTCTGTATCCTGTATGGTGATTTCAGATCGGCCGGCCGCCGGGGATTTTCACTCTTGAGAACCCGCGCCTTCAGGACCGTACCCGATTACCCTGTCATTTTCTTCCCTCATTTACAATACGGTGTTTTTTGTATATTTGATCTGCAGAACCCTACCCCCCGGATCCAGGCAAATCGAACCCGACGCCTGCACCTAAGGAAAAGCCTCGTGTACCTTTTTACCAAGTATTTCCATCCGGCCAACTTCGTCTTTGCCGACCGGCTGCGCCGCGGGAGAATTTTCTCAGGAAAGAAAGGCTTCGATATTCGCATCGAAACGGCGGCTCCCGGCGTATATCACGTGGAAATAACCAATCCCTCCGTTTGGCCGGAAGATTTTCGAATCGAGCCGCCGACCCCGGCGGAGGCCAGGGACGGATCGCCGGAACCGGAAACGGATCTGACCGTCACCGCCGGCGCAGGCATGGCTCTGACCCTGGGAAAAGGCCGGAAGCTTCTTTGCGCGCAAGACGGCCGCTGGTTTGGGACCTGCGAAAGGGCATGGCTTTTCCGGTTCGAGCAGCAGCCGGACATGGAGTTTTACGGCCTCGGGGAAAAGCACACCCCATTTGAGCGCTCCGGACGCGCCTACCGCTTCTGGAATGTGGACGCTTGGGCAGACCATCCCATAGAACGGATCGAACACGGAGACTACGATCCGGACTACATCTCGATTCCCTACCTGATCGTCAAGCGCAGAAACACCTACGCAGGTCTGCTGGCCGACTGCCCCGGGGCCGCCATGGTCTCGATCAGCGATCCGGCTCATTTCAAAGACCGGCATAGACAGGGCCCATCCGAGGTGCTGATCGGCGCCGAAGACGGCATCCCTTCGCTGTATTGCATTGTGGGGCCTTCTCTGGCGGCGCTGACCCGGAAGCTTCAACGCATGACCGGCGTCACCCCTCTTCCGCCGCTGTGGGCCCTGGGATTCCATCAAAGCCGGTGGGGCTACCGGGGCGACAACGAACTGTTCGCACTGGCCGAAAAATTCGAAGCCTACCGGTTCCCTGCAGACGGCCTGTGGCTCGACATCGACTACATGGACGGCTACCGGGTCTTTACCTTCGATGCCGAACATCTGCCTCGGCCGTCCGAAACCGCGGCCGCCCTCGGATCCAGAGGTTTCAGGGTCGTCCCGATCCTCGATCCGGGGGTCAAAAAAGAAAAGGGATACGGCGTTTACGAAAGCGGCAGCGAGGCGGACGTCTTCTGCCGCACCGGCGCCGGCACCGAGTTCATCGGGGAAGTGTGGCCCGGACTTACCGTGTTTCCGGATTTTTCCCTGCCGGAAGCCCGCAGCTGGTGGGCGGATCATGCCAGGATTTTTTTCGAAGCCGGATTTTCCGGGGCATGGCTCGACATGAACGATCCGTCCACCGGATCCGTCGATCCGACCAGCATGCGTTTCGGCCGGGGCCGGTATGACCACCAGGCCTTCCGCAACCAGTATGCCCTGCTGATGGCAAAGGCCACTTTGGAAGGCTATGCCGCCGCCCGGCCCGGCCGGAGGCCGTTTCTTCTCTCCCGATCGGGCTGTACCGGCGCTCAGAAATACGCCGCCCACTGGACCGGGGACAATTATTCCAACTACGGCCACCTGCACCGGTCGATCGGAAAGAGCTTGAACCTGGCCCTGTCGGGGATGCCCTTCAACGGGCCGGATGTGGGTGGATTCGGCGGCGACTGCACCGAAGCCCTGCTCGTCGACTGGATCAAGGCGGCCTTTTTATTTCCCTTTTTGCGAAACCATACCATGCGTGCAAGCCGGCCCCAGGAGCCGTGGGCCTATTCGAAGACGGCGCTTTCGATCATCCGGCATTTCGTGCGGCTGCGTTACGCCTTCCTGCCGTATCTGTACAATCTTTTCGCAGAACAGGAAGAAAGCGGCGAGGCAATCCTGCGGCCCCTGTTTTACGATTTTTCAGACACCGACGCCCTTGCCCTCGGCCGGATCGATGACCAGTATTTGGTGGGTCCCTTCATCATGCAGGCGCCGTTTGTCGAGGAAAAGCAACTGCAGCGGCAGGTGGTCCTGCCGGATGGACGGTGGCTTTGCGGAATCGACGGAAGCTGGCTTTCCGGCGGCCGGCGCACCACGGCATCGCGCACGGCCGCATCGACTCCGGTCTTTTTCCGCGAAGGCGGTCTTGTTCCCTTTCAGCCCGGGATCCGGACCGACAACCGATGCGACCTGAGCCGGATCGGGCTTCTGTGCTGCCTGTCTTTACGATTCTCCGGAAGGGCGCAGATGATCTACCGTTGCGACGACGGAGAGACCTACGCTTACAGAAAAGGCAAGCGATCCGAGATCGCGGTTTCGGCCCGGGTCGAAAAAGGGCGCCTTTGCGTCGAGGCTAAGACGCTGTCTTCGGGGTTCGGCCCGGTGCAGATAACCCCCTACACCGTGGACCGGTTTTCGGAAGTCGTCTTCACCCTCGACGGCCGCGCCCGGGGCCTGCGGCCCCAAGAGCAAACCACACGGTTGAGCGGCGAAGAATTTCGGTGGTATCGGTGGAAGTAAAGTTTCATACGAGCCCGGCCGCTGGCGCGGCGTTCAGGGTTTACGTCTTCGCGCTGCGCGCTTCGCCGCACAGGCAGGGTTCAGGGTTTGCCGGAAGGAATTCTATAGTAACTTTTTGCCCTGAGCCGACCAGTTTGATCAAACTTGATGGTCTCGTAAAAAGGCCGAATATTCTTTTTTTCCGTCATTCCCGCGAAAGCGGGAATCCAGTGTTTTCTGATACTTATGAAAACCGAATAAAGCCCGACGGAGGTTTCGGCTACTTTTTACGATTTCATCAAACTTGAATTTTTCAGACCGTCATTCCTGGCTTGACAAGCCTGCCCCGGACTTGATCCGGGGGAATCCAGAGGGTTTTTGAATTTCCTGGATTCCGGATCTTCGCTCCGCTCGTCCGGAATGACGCCATGGGATGAAGCTCGTAGGTTGGGCTGAGAGAAGCGAAGCCCAACAATGAAATTGCCCGACGAAAACCAATCGTCTGTCTTTACGCCAAGAATGTTGGACTTCACAAGTTCAGCCCAATTTAGCTGTTTCGCCTTTTTGCTTTGAGCAGCGTATTTGCCTTCAGGCGGAGTTACCTATATGCACATCCTGTTTCTGGCAGCGGAAAACGGCGCCCTGGAAGGCGGAAAGGTCGGGGGAATCGGCGATGTGGTCGGCCAGCTTCCGCCGGCGCTGGCCGATTTCGGCTGCACCGTCACGGTGGTCACCCCATCCCATGGTTTCCTCCACAAGGGACCGGAAGCGAAGAAGCTTCCTCCTTTCCAATGTCGCTTTCGGGGCTTCACGCATTGGGCGGACCTATACGAGCTGCCGGGCAAAAAAACGATGCCCGGTGTGGGCCACATTGTCATCGATCATCCCCTGCTTCATGCCGTCGATCCGTTTCACGGCACCCCGAGAATCTATGTACACGACGACCCGAACCGACCTTTTTCTTCAGACGCCTCCCGCTTCGCCCTGTTTTGTGCCGCTGCCTCCGCCGCGGCCGGACAGGGTGCTTTCGGCATCGTCGACGTTGCACATCTTCACGACTGGCATGCAGGATGCGCGGCAATTTTGCAGCGCTATTCCGGAAGCGGGACCGGATTGGAGTCGGTGAGGACGGTTTTTTCGATTCACAATCTCGGCCTGCAGGGAATCCGCCCGCTTCGAGGCAGCGATTCGTCGCTGGAAGCATGGTTCCCCGGGCTCTCCTACGACTGGCTGGGGGTGTCGGATCCGCGATGGCACGACTGCGTCAACCTGATGGCCGCCGGCATCCGTCTGGCCGACATGGTCCATACGGTTTCACCGTCCTACAGCCGGGAAATTTTGCAGCCCAGCGATCCGCCGCGGTTTTACGGCGCAGAGGGACTCGAATCGGTCCTCCAGGATGCCGAAAACAAGGGACGTCTGACCGGGATTCTCAACGGCTGCGAATACCCGGAAGACGGAAAGCCGCCGACAACCTCGTTTACCGATCTGGTGGCGTTGTGCCGGAACCGGGTGGCTCGTTGGGCGGCCCCATACGCCCGTGTGCCGTCGGCGCATTTTCTGGCACACAGCCGCCTGACCGAGGAGATCTTTTCTTCGAATCCGCCCGAGGTGCTGCTCACCTGTGTCGGGCGGGTGGCAGAACAGAAAATGCTGCTGATGTGCGCCCCCGGTTCAGACGGGAGGTCGGCGCTGGACCGCATTCTGGAAGACATCGGCAGCCGCGGGAAATTGATGCTGCTTGGCACGGGAGATCCTGTCTGGGAGCGAAAATTGCTGGACATCGCCGCCCGGTGGGACAATTTCATTTTCCTCAACGGTTACTCGGACGCTTGCGCCCGTGCCCTTTACGCTTCCGGCGATCTGTTCCTGATGCCGAGCTCTTACGAACCGTGCGGCATCAGCCAGATGATGGCCATGAGGGCCGGCCAGCCCTGTGTGGTCCATTCCGTCGGAGGGTTGAAGGACACGGTCCATGACGGTATCGACGGGTTTTCCTTTTCCGGGGAAACGGTCGCAGAGCAGGTCGACGCCTTTGCAGACACCACCATCGGTGCGCTTGCCCTGCGACGGGATAAACCCGAGCGGTTCATGGACATCCGCCGCCGCGCAGCGAAAGCCCGATTTTCCTGGGCGTACACGGCAAAGCGATACGTGGAGGAGTTGTATGGGGGAAAGGGCGCATAGGGCAATAAAATCGTGAGACGATTTTATTCGAGGTGAATTTGAATTCGGCCACTTGTTTCGAGTCTCATTATGATATATAATCGAGACTCAATTGGAGGTGGCGTTATGAAATTTCTCAGTGTCAGAGATTTGAAAACAAAGTCGGCACAGGTTTGGAAAGAGCTGCCGGATCAGAAAGACATGGTCATTACCAGCAACGGCCGGCCGATCGCCATTCTGTCATCGATCACGGAGAACAACTTGGATCAGGTATTGTCAGCTTATCGGCAGGCGAGGGCCATGAGAGCGGTCGCTTTCATCCAGGAAGACTCTGTGCGCAAAGGGGCGGATCGAATCAGCCAAGAAGAGATCGACCGAGAAATCAAAGCGGTTCGCGCCAAGCGGAATAAAGGCTAAGGTTCGGCTTTCCGGAACCCGTCTTTAAGAGTCGTGGGAGCGATTTTTTATGAATATCGTTCTGGATACCAATGTTCTCGTCTCCGGCCTGCTGACTCCGTTTGGCCCGAGCGGAGAAATCGTCCGAATGATTTCGGCGGGTCTTTTGACACTGATGGTCGATGCCCGAATCCTTTCCGAGTACCGGGAAGTGCTCCATCGGCCGAAATTCCAATTCAATCATGACCAGGTCGATGACCTTCTGGACTATATCCGACTGAGCAGCCGGATCGTTTCTGCCGTCCCCCTGAAAAAGCCACTTCCCGACCCGGATGACGAGCCGTTTCTTGAAATCGCCGTCTCGGCAAAAGCAGCATGCCTGATTACCGGAAACAGGGTCCATTTCCCCAAAAAATCCTGCCAGGGTGTGAAAATCGTATCTCCATCGGAATTTATCGATCTGTATAGAGATCTCGAATAACTGATTCCACTCAGGTGATCTGTTTAATGCAGTCTGCAAATCCTGGTCCTCAGGACCTCCGGGCCCGGATTATTCCTTTCTGCTCGGTCTAATTTTGAATTTGGAATTTGGAATCTTGAATCCCACCGACCGGCGGCAGGGCTGTCCTCTATAATTTACTCTATGCCCCATGCGCTATGCCCTATGCGCTGTTTCCCTCGACCATCTCCTTCAACTCCATTGCATTTACGGCCGCAAAGCCTTTCTGATCGTTGTCGAAAAAACAGAAAATCTCCTTTCCCTGGTCGGACCAGGTGGAAAAAGCACCGGCCCAGCCAGCCAGCTCCGTTTTTTCATATCGTCCCTGATAGGCATCTCCCGGCCCATGAAGCCGCACGTAAATGAAGTCGGCGGTCACTGCACGGGGAGATAACTCCCCGGCCAGGTGATAGATGCAAAATGCGGCCTCATGGCGGGCGAGAATCTCCAGGCATGGATCGGCGAACCAGCTAGTATCGCGGAACTCGAACGTATATCGGTGCCCGGGGGGCAATGCCGTCAAAAAGCGCTCCAGCCGCTCCGGGTCGAACCGCCAGTTCGGCGGAAGCTGAAACAGGATCGGCCCGAGTTTCGGCGAAAGGACATCGATCCGCTCGAAGAAGGCGGAAACGGCATCCTCCGGATCTTTGAGCTTCTTCATGTGGGTAATGTAGCGGCTGGCCTTGGCCGTAAAGGTAAATTCCGGTCCGGCAGCTTCCCGCCAGTGTTTCAATGTTTTTTCCGACGGCAGCCGATAAAAGGAGTTGTTGATCTCCACCGCGTCGAAATGACTTTGATAATGGGTCAAAAATTCGCTTTTGGCCGTCTTTTCCGGATAGAAGGGACCGACCCAATGGCCGTAATGCCAGCCGGAGGTTCCGATATGAACTCGATTTTTTTGCATTTTTCGTTGTTCCGTTGGACAAGTTACATATGAAATACGAAATCCAAATATCGAAATCCGAAACAAATTCAAAATCCGAATTTTCAAATGACCAAAACAACGTCGAAGAGCAAAAAGCGGATATCCTTTTGAATATCTGCTGTTGTTTGGGTCATTCTAATTTTGATCATTTGGGATTGTTTCGAATTTCGGATTTCGAGCTTCGTATTTTTCATTCTTCATCTCCTAAGGCAGGGCCATATGCCTCTGAACTGGTCCTGAGGGCCAGAATTTCCAGACTGCAAAAACTATGGCGAATCTTCAGCGATCGGGATATACTCTATACACCCTATTTCTCGACAGAATCATTCAGCTTACATGAAATATCCGGGATAGACCGGCAACCTTGAACACCTAACCTTGATGAAATCGTAAAAAGTGCCCGAAGCGTCATTCCGGGCTTGATAAGCCTGCCCCGGACTCGATCCGGGGGAATCCAGAACTTATCGAAATCACTGGATTCCCGCTGCAGTTTACCCCGGACTCGATCCGGGGCGGGAATGACGAAAAAAGAGAATTTCGGACTTTTTACGAAACCGTCAACCTTGAACCTCCTAATTTTGAAAAGGAGAATAGATGGTCGAAAATCAGCATCCGGACCTCGAGCGCGTCATGATGCAGCCGGAGTTTTATCCGCATCCGGTAGACCGGGTCGAGCGCGTCGAAACCCACATATCGATCGTTTTTCTTGCCGGGGAAAGCGTTTACAAGATTAAAAAACCGGTCTCTCTGGGATTTCTCGACTTCAGCACCCTCGAAAAACGCCGCCGCTTCTGCCGGGAGGAGGTCCGTCTGAACCGGCGTCTTACAGAAGACATCTACGAAGGGGTGATTGCCGTCACCGAATCCAACGGGCGCCTGACCCTGAACGGAGATGGAAATCCGGTGGAGTATGCCGTGAAGATGCGTCGGCTGCCCGACCGGTACACCATGGGTCGACTGCTTGCCAAAAACACGCTGGACGCCGCAGATCTCCAGCGGCTGGCTGCAACACTCGCGGAATTTTACCGGACCGCGCCTCGGGCAGAGAGGGTCGGCGGCTGGGAAACAGTGCATCAAAACTGCGAAGAAAACTTTATCCAGATGAAGCCCTTTGCGGGCAGAATCATCGCCCCTTCCCGCTTCGAACTGATCCGGACGGCGACAACCGGCTTTTTGGAGCGGCGGCATTTGCTCTTCGAAGAACGTCTACAGGAAGGAAGCGTTCGGGAAGGTCACGGCGACCTTCGCTCCGAACATGTTTATTTCACTCCCGACGGCATTCAGATTATAGACTGCATCGAATTCAACGAACGGATGAGATATAATGACGTGGCTTCGGACATCGCTTTTCTGACCATGGACCTCGACTACCAGGGGGCGTTTCACATTTCGGAAGAGCTGCTTGGCGCCTTCGTTGCCCGATTTGACGATTTCCGGATTTTTTCCCTGATCGATTTTTACCTCTGCTATCGCGCCTGCGTTCGCCTGAAAGTCACCTGCTTTCGGCTGCAGCAGGAAAGTCTCGAAACAGATCAGCGCCGTTTTCTCCTCGAACGGACCCGAACCTTCGCGGCTCTGGCCTGCCGGTATGCGAAACGGTTTGTCCGGCCCACAGTCTACGTGGTGATGGGCATGATTGCCGCCGGGAAGAGCACCGTCGCCCGGGCGTTGGCAGACGCCTTCGGTGCAGAGCTGCTCTCCTCGGACCGGATTCGAAAAGAACTCTTCGAGAAGGCGGCGCCCGGGGGAGACTTCGAACAGGGCATCTACCGCCGGGAGGCCCGGGCCAGGGTGTATGCGAGAATGTTGTTGGCGGCCCAGGAGCGGCTTAAAGACCATCGTTCGGTGATCCTCGACGCCACATACAGCCGTCAAAAGCAGCGTGCCGAAGCCGTTCGACTGGCCGCCGACAACGGTGCAGCGATCGTTTTTATCGAATGCACCTGTCCTGACGAGGTCCTTCGCAGCCGACTCAAAGAACGGGAAAAGGGAAAATCGATCTCGGACGCCCGGCTGTCCCTGTTGGAGGATTTTCGCAAAAACTACGAGCCTCCGGAGGAAATCCCGCCGCCTGCTCGCCTTCACGCGGACACCACCCGCCCCCTTGACCGGCTGGTCTCCGAATTGTTTATCGCTTCGCGCAGGATCTACCCCGGCGGATAAAATCGCTGGCGCGATTTTCTCCGCAGTCAAAAAAACAATGCTGAGCTGATCTCTACAAAGCTCCAGTTTGCCCAAAGCGGAGGCCAAGGGGTGTCGGATCGTATGCCGGCCAAGTATTTTGGCCGGCAGGAGAGCCGATACCCCTTGGCCTTCCTGCCCATGTTGGATCTTCCCGAATAACTGCTAATCATACCATTTCAGGCTCGGTCACTTTGTGTGCGGGGGAAGGCCGTAGTACAGCTCCAGGGCTTTTTCGTATGCGCTGGTCAGTTCCATGTCGGGATTGTAGGGCGGCGCGTTTTCGATTTCTTCTTTGCTTCTGTCGAACTGCACCGTCTCCTTCGGCCAGGAGATTTCCTCGACCAAATCCGGGAGCATGACCACCTTCTTGCCCGGCAGCCAATCCCGGGTATCGATCAACAGGTAGGCAATCGGCCAGTCCTCGTCCTCAATGAGCAGATCTTCCACGTGACCGATGTGACCGTCAATGGCCTCCACTTTGTATCCGATTACCTCGTCGGCCGATCGCAGGTGCGTTTTTTCGATGTCCTCAGCAACCGGCGGCTTCGGGGTCGCCCCCTCTTCCAGGGGAACCGGAGAGTCGCGCAGAGGGACCGGGTTCGGTACGACACCGACCCCTGCCGGCCCCACCCAGTAATAGGGCAGCCGGTAATAGTCGAACCATTTTTTTTCGTATTTCCGGGAAACGGGTTCGTCCGCCTCCAGCGGGGGACTCTGCCGGATGTCGTCTTTCGTGTTATCCACGGACAGCAGGCGACTTTCCGCGTCCGGCTTTTTCAGCACCGGCGGCGGTACAAGCACCTTTCTGCCCGGGAGCCACCTTCGGGTGTCGGCCACCAGGTATCGAACGATCCATTTTTGATCGTCGAACAAGAAGTCCTTGCAGCGGCCGATTTCCCCGTCGGTGGCCCTGAGATGATATTTTTGAAGCTCCCTGATGCTTCGATGCATGGTATTCCTCTCTTTGAACAATCTGTGGTTCATCGTATGAAACTTCGCCCGAAGCCGGGGTTTTTGTAGGGCACGACCTCCGTGTCGTTCCGGTCTGAACGGCACGGAGGCCATTCGACTGGGCTCATGACAAGCCGTTCACTACAGCGGCAGAGACTTCGATAGAAGTTTCACCATTGATCAAACCGGTCGGCCCCACCGGCCGGCGGCAAAGCTATAAAAATATTCTGCCAAACTCATCGAGGCTTCAATACGTGGAATCCCGTATTATCAGCCTGCGGCCCGGGCATTATATGAGGACGTATACATCGCTGTTCAGGAAAAAAAGTGCTCTTTACAAAAATCCGATTTTCCTTTATAAAATAGTCTGATCGGGGATGAATCGAAACATTCTCTGGTCTTGGTGGTCTTCGACATCGTTTGCTTTCGCCCTCCTGCATGAACTTTTTAAGAAGCGGACACTATTATGGAAGAAAAACTGAAAGTGGTGATTGCCGAGGACAACCAACTGTTCCGGGAAGGGCTTAAATCCATGCTGAGCTCCCGGAAGGATCTGGAGGTGGTGGCCGAAGCCAGGGACGGGATCGAGGCCTACCGTGCGGTCCAGCGCAACCAGCCCGATTTTCTTCTACTGGACCTTTCCATGCCGAGGATGAACGGCTTTGGCGTCATCAAAGACGTCAAGAGCCTCCGCCCCGAGACGATCATCCTGGTTTTGACCATCCACGAATCGGACGAACATGTGCTGGAAGCCTTCGAGGCCGGCGCGGACGGATACTGCATCAAGGATGCGAGCCGCCACGAACTGGAGGTGGCCATCGACAGCGTTCTTTCCGGAAAGCGCTATATCAGCGCCGGGATTGCCGACAATGTACTTGAGGGATACCTGGACCGGAGAAAGCAGCTCAAGACCCAGTCCGCCTGGGATACCGTCACCCGAAGGGAACGGGAAGTGCTCAAGCTTCTCGCCGAAGGGTACCAGAACAAGGAAATTTCCGACTTTTTGAGCATCAGCATCAAGACCGTTGAAAAGCACCGGGCCAATATCATGAAAAAGCTGGACCTTCACAACGCCGCCGCCCTGGCGGCCTATGCCACGCGCAAGGGTCTGGTAAGCGAAGACTGATCAAATCGCTAACGCGATTTGATAGGTTTTCGCGTTCCGCGAAACAATTGGAAAGCGGCTCAACAGCCCTTTCTTTTACATCTGCCTGCAATTTCTGCATTACTGCCTATCCTGGGAAATACGCTTCTTTTTTTCCCTTCCTACATTCAATGCCCCATTTTCATGAAGCAGCGTATTGAATAAATTTTATAGGGATTGTCACATTTCCGTTCCGTTTGACAAGCGCTCTAAATCGTCAGTCGGGCGGCTTCCTGTAAAAGCGTCGTCATACCCGCAAATTTCTGTAAAATACCCGTCATGCCCGCGAAGGCGGGCATCCAGACGGAGTCTTAGAAAAGGCGACTGGCTGCCCGCCTTCTCGGGCATGACAAAAAAAAGGGAAATTCGGACTTTTTACGAAACCATCAATCTCCACCGTCATGACAAAAACTCTCCGATCCCTCATCGTCTGGAATATGTATCTGCCTTGTTTTCGAATACGGTTGTTGATCGCCGCCATCCTCTTTGCCGCAATTGGACTCGTGACAAACGGCTGTGAGTCCGGGAAACAGGACGATGCCGATTCACCGCCCCGGCAAAGAAGCGTTTCGGTGACCACCTTCACGGCGGAGACCGGCAAAATTCAGGAAGTGGTCCATGCCGTGGGGACCATGGAGGCCATGAAGGACGTTGAGATCCGGCCGGAGATCAGCGCCATTGTCGAAAAAATTCATTTCCAGGAAGGAGCGCAGGTTTCCGCAGGAGAACTGCTGTTCACCCTGGAAAGCGACGAGATCCGGCGCCGCCTTCAAAGCCTGCAGGCGCAGCTTGACGGCGCCGAGGCCGAAGCCGAAAGGGCGCGGCGATTTTACCAACGCCGACGGGAACTGTTTTCGCGAAACGTCATTTCAGCCGAAACCCGCGACAAGGCCCTGGCCGACTACCTTTCAGCCAACTCCCGGGTGGATCAGATCGAAGCGCAAATCCTCGAAGCCAAAGAAACCTTGAAAAAAACGCGGCTGGCTTCGCCGATCGACGGCATCGCCGGGGCGCATCGGGTGGATCCGGGTGATTACGCATCGGTGGGCGACCTGCTGACGACCGTGTTCAAAATCGACCGGCTTTCTCTTTCTTTTACCGTTCCGGAGCGCTTTGCCGGCCAGGTGAAGCCGGGCCAGCTCGCCAGGATCGAGCTCCCCTCGCATCCGGAAAAATTCTATCAGGGCAAAATCTATTATGTAAGCCCACAGATTGTCGAGACCACCCGCAGCCTTCCCCTCAAGGCATGGGTCGAAAATCCCGACCGAACCCTTCTGCCCGGGGCATATGCCGCCGTTGAACTGATCATCGAGACCCGAAACAATGCCGTGCTGATCCCCGAAGAGGCCCTGGTGCCCACCCGGGATGGCTACGGGATTTTTGTCGTGGAAGACGGCATGGCTCGCTGGCGTGAGGTGAACATCGGGCTGCGCAGACCGGGGACCGTCGAAATCCGCCAGGGACTGGAACCCGGAGAAATCGTGGTCCGAACCGGTCACATCAACCTGGCCGACGGTGATCCGGTCAAGGTGGTTTCCGCTCCATGATCTGGAACCTTGCCATACGAAGGCCTGTTTTGACCGCTGTGGTTTTCCTGGCCCTGGCGGTTTTCGGCATCTACGGCTACACCCAGCTTCCGGTGCGTGAATACCCGGATGTGGAATTTCCCGTGGTCAGTGTGAGCGTGGTTCTGCAGGGGGCCGGTCCGGAAGTGGTGGAAGCCGAAGTGGTCGAACCGCTGGAAGAGAGCCTGAACACCATAGAAGGGATCAAGAACATCTCTTCGACCAGCCGCCAGAACGTGGGCACCGTGATGGCGGAATTCGAGCTGTATCGGGACATCGACGTCGCCGCCCAGGACGTGAGAGACCGGGTTTCCCGCGCCCGGCCGGATATGGCCGACGACATCGAAGAACCGATCGTCCGCAAGATCGACCCCGATGCCCAGGCGGTGATGTGGATCGCCCTGACCGGGGACCACCGCTGGGATCAGGTCCGCATGACCGAGTATGCCGAAGACCATATCCAGGAAGCGTTGGAAGGGCTTCCCGGCGTCGGTCAGGTCCAGATCGGCGGCAGCCGACGCTACGCCGTGCGCATCGCACTCGATCCGGACAAGCTGGCCGCATACCGGCTGACCGTGGCCGAGGTGGTGCAGGTGATCCAGCGTGAGAATGTGGAAATCCCTTCCGGCCAGGTGGTCAGCCAAATGCGGGAGTTCACTGTCAACACCCGCGGGCGGTTTTCCAGTGCCGAGCCCTTCAACGACCTGATTCTGGCCTACCGGCTGGGGGCTCCGGTGCGCCTGGCCGACGTGGGCCGGGCAGTCGACGGCGTGGAAAACGAACGCACCCGGGCGAGGTTTACCGGAGAGCCTTCGGTGGGGTTGGGGATCGTCAAACAATCCGACGCCAACATGGTCGAACTCGTCGAGCGGGTGCGGCAAAGACTTTCCGAAATCGAAAAGGGCCTTCCCCCCGGCCTGACCTATCAGGTTGCCTCCGACGATTCTCTGTACGTGAAAGAAAATATCCGGGATCTGCTGCTGACCATTTTCATCGCCACGGCCCTGGTGGTGGCGGTGATTCTCTTTTTTCTGGGTACCGTCCGGGGAACCTTGATTACCAGTATAGCGATCCCCACGTCGCTGGCCGGCGGCATGGCAGCCATGCACTACTTCGGCTTCAGCCTCAACGTCCTGTCCATGCTCGGTCTGCTCCTGGTCATCGGCATCGTGGTCGACGATGCGATCATCGTGTTGGAAAGCGTTTATCGGCATATGCAGGCAGGCTCCGAGGCCAAGCCCGCGGCCCGGACCGGCACCACCGAAATCGCATTCGCCGCCATGGCCAACACCCTGTCTCTGGCCGCGGTATTCATTCCGGTGGCCTTCACCCCCGGGATGATCGGGCGGTTCTTTTACGAATTCGGCCTCACGGTGGCAGTCACCGTGGCGGTATCCACTTTTACCGCCCTGACGCTGACGGCCATGCTCTGCTCGCGCATTCTCACCCCGGCGTCGGTCATGCAGCGGCCTGTGCTGCTGCGGTGGACCGGGGCGGTCTTTTCGGTCATGGAAGCCGTGTACCGGCGAATGCTCGCCGCCTGCCTGAACCATCGCTGGATCACGGTGCTGACCGCAGCGGCGGTATTCGTCTGCGGGGTGCTGCTGTTTAAGCTGGTAGAAACCGAGTTTGCCCCGTCGGTGGACCGTGGGGAGTTTGCCGTCGCATTCGAAGCCGTGGAAGGCGCCTCCATCTATGCCACCGACCGGCACGCCAAGAAAATCGAGGCGGTTTTTTCCCAGGTTTCTGAAATCCGAAGCTATTTTCTGGCCATCGGCCTTGCCCGGGCAGGGCCGGGGAGGGTCAATGAAGGAATCAGCTTCGTCCGGCTGACTCCCCGGGAAGAGCGGCGCCGCTCCCAGGAGCAGATCATGCAGGCAGTGCGTGAAAAGCTGCGGGAACTGACCGGCCTCAGGGCCTTCGTGATGCAGCAGGGCGGACCGGCCCGAACCGAAGCCCCCCTCCAGGTAGTGCTGAAGCATCCGGACCTCCTGGAGTTGGCCCGCCGAAAGGACCGGGTCATGGCCTGGATGCGGCAGCAGCCGGAGTATACCGGCGTCAATGCCAACATGAAGCTCGACAAGCCCGAGGTCCGGGTACAGATCAACCGGAACAAGGCCGGCGAGATGAACGTATCGGCCGCGGAAATCGGAAATACGCTTCGATACATCTTTGGCGATCCGCAGATCTCCACCATCCAACGGGAGAACAGGCGCTATGACGTCATCACCGAGATTGAAGGCGCCGCCCACACTCCGGAAACCATCTACCGGCTCTATCTCCGAAACGAAAGCGGTCAGATGGTGTCCATGGCAAACCTGGTGAACATCGAAGAAGGGGTGGCGCCCAGCGAAATCCACCATTACAACCGGAGCCGTTCGGTGACCGTCCAGTCCCAGCTGCCGGCCGGGGTGGCGATGGGGCCGGCCACGGACAAGCTCATAGGCTACCTGGCGGGTCAACTGCCTCCCTCTTTTGACAGGGAGCTCTCCGGTAGGACCCAGGACTTCAAAGAGTCATTTTTCTACCTGACCATCACCCTCGGTTTTGCCGTCTTGTTTGTCTACCTGGTTCTGGCGGGTCAGTTCGAGTCGTTCCTCCATCCCATGACGATCCTGTTGACCCTGCCTTTGGCCAGCATCGGTGTTTTCGGCCCGCTGGTCCTGTTCGACATGACCTTTTCCATCTTCGCCTTCATCGGCCTGATCTTTTTGGTGGGGCTGGTCACCAAGACCGGCATTTTGCTGGTGGACTATGCCAACGTGCTCAGGGCCCGGGGCGACACGATCCTGGAGGCCGCTCAAAAGGCGGGAGAAACGCGGTTTCGGCCCGTGGTCATGACCGCGTCGTCCACGATTCTGGGAATGCTTCCCATCGCCCTGGGCTACGGGGCCGGGGGAAACGCCAGGGCATCGATGGGCGTGGTGATCTGCCTGGGCAACCTGGTTTCCACGGCCCTGACTCTTTTGGTGATCCCGGTGGTCTACACCCTGGTCGACGAGCTTCAGCAAAAAGTGCTCCGGCATCCGCGTGTTTCGCTGATCGTCGGGCTGATCATTGCCGGGGCTGCAGCATTGACGGCATGGTTGGCGTTCGGAAACGGCGCTGGGTAGGCATAGAGCATAGGGCATGGGAACAGATATCAGATGTCCGATGTCGGATGTCCGATTCAAAAAACGGCATCCGTCTTCGCTGCATTGCAGCTTCGGCGAGACAGGCCAGTCTTCGTTGCTCCGCAATTTCGCCGCGGCACGCGGAGGCCGTTCACTACAGAGGCAGAGGCTTCGAGGCAACATTTCATTCTTGATCAAATCCCGTTCGCGAACGGGACGGCAGGGCTGTCTTCGTTTTTTGCTGACATCCGACATCTGCCTGCCCGGCGAAGCCAAAGGCGACCTGTGGGGCGTAGCTCATAGAGCGAAGACTCAAGACGGGACATCTGACATCTGGTTTTTACCGACATCCGACATCCGACATCTGGCTTTTTACCGACCAATAACCGCCCTCAGGAGGCACCATGAAATTCCTCCACATCACCTTTCACTTCGAATTCTCCGAGCAGGTTGAGAAGATCCTTGACGAGGCGGGAATCGAGTCCTACGTGCGCTACGCCATGGTCGAAGGAAAAGACAGGGAGGGAAAACACTTCGGAAACAAAGTGTTTCCCGGCAGCACCACCGTCGTCCAGGCCCAGGTGCCTGACGACAAGATGGAAAAGCTGCTTGAAAAGCTGAAGGATTTCCGGGAAGACAAAAAATCCCACCGCCACATGACAGTCACGGTGATGCCGGTGGAAGAGAGTGTAGGGGATTAGAAATCCGATGTCGGATGTCCGATGCCGGCAAAGGCCAGAGGACAGATGTCAGATGTCGGATGTCGGCAAAGGACCAGAGGT
>JAIPEL010000026.1 GCA_021737185.1 Desulfobacterales bacterium
GGCGGGATTTCCCGCCGGCTTTTTTGTTTTTGGGGGTTAGCTGAAGCTTCGCTGCTCCAGCCGGATGATTTTCGGGGTGATGAAGATCAGCAGCTCCTCTTTCTGATCGGAAAACTGCTTGTTTTTGAACAGCCAGCCCAGCAGCGGCACGTGCATCAGGCCGGGAATGCCGTCCGCCCCTTCGGTGACGGTGTTTTTGATGATGCCGGCGATCACGAAGGTCTCGCCGTCGTTGACCAGAAGTTCCGTCTGGGCTTCCTTGGTCGCCAGGATCGGTACGTTGTTGATAATCCCCGACTGGTCGGCCTTGGTGATCTGGATGGTCATGGCAATCCGATCGTCCGGGGTGACATGGGGGGTGACCGTCAACTCCAGCACGATGTCCAAAAATTCCGTGGTCGTGTTGCCGTCGGCATCGAGCTTGTTGTAGGGAAATTCGGTTCCCTGCTTGATCGTTGCGGCCTTGTTGTCCAGGGTGATCACCTTCGGGGTGGAGATGATTTTGCCTTCGCTCAAGGCTTCCATGGCCTGGAGCTCGGCATTGAGGGTCATCGCGGTGCCGCCGATTTTGGTGAAGGCGAAACCGGCGGTACCGAAGCTGGCCACGGACAGGTCGGTTGCCAGATCATAGATGATCTCGCCTCCAAGGGCGGTGCTTTCATCCGGGCCGATGGTGGTATCCCATTTCACCCCCAAGTTTCGGGTGAAGCTCGTGGTCGCCTCCACGATGCGAGCCTCGATCAGAACCTGAGGCGTCACCGTGTCGAGCTTTTTGACCAGCTGCCGGGCCTGCTCCACCTTGTTCGGAACGTCGGTGAAGATGATCAGGTTGGTTCGATCGTCGACGGTGATGGACCCCCGGCCTTTGGTCAACATGGATTCGAGATGGGGCCGGATATCGCTTTGGGCGTTGGCGTAGCTGATGGGAAAATACGCGGTTTCCAGGGGATCCAGTGCTTCTTTCTGTTCTTCGGCCTTGAGGCGGGCTTCCAACTGGCCCCTTCTGAGCTCTTCTTCCTTGGCCAGGGTCTGCAGGGTGGCGATTCGGATGATATTGCCCTCCTGCACCATCCCGAGTTGGTTCATTTTCAATACCAGGTCCAGCACCTGATCCCAGGGAACCGGATCGTCGAGGGTCAAGGTCACTTTGCCTGTGACGTCTTTGTCTATGGCAAAGTTTCGCCCGCTGATTTCCCGCAGAATCCGAAACACGTTTTTGATGTCGGTTTCGTAGAAATCCAGGGCGATTTTTTCCCCGGTGTATCGCTGTTCTCCTGCCTGAGTCCCGGGAGGAATCGCCGTCAGGGTCGCTGGGGCAGCTTCCGGCGCCGGCTTCGGCACCTGCGCCTCGGCGGCTTCCATGCCGGGGACGGCTTCCGGGGCCTGCACGGCGGCTTCGGCGGTGGATTCGGTCAGCACGCGCTTCCATTCGGGCAGCTGGGCCTGTTCAAACGGTTTGGGCGGAATATCCGAAGGCTCGAAATGGACCATCAAGAGGTCTTCGACCTGTTCCACCCGGTACGGAACGCTCTCTCGTAGCTCCACGGTGACCAGGGTCAGGTTTTTCCCTTCGTCCGCCTGGGCGGGCGAGATGCGATCGACGGCGCTGGTGAAGCGGGTTGTGATCAAGGGACGCTTCTGGTAGCTCGGCAAGCGGGTATTGTACAGTTTTAGCATCACCCGTCGATTCTCGATTTTTTCGATGTCGTAGCGGACCGGCCGGGTGGTGCCGACGATCACCGTCGAAGATCCGGACTCCTCGCTGGAGAAGTCGACCCTGTTGACCCAGGCGGGCTTTCCGTCGACGGCGGTCTGGGTGAGCGCGGCGGCAGGTTCAGCTGCGGCCGCAGCACCGGCCTGTTCTTTGCCCGTCTCTTTTCCGACGAGGACCATCAAGCCGTCGTTGGTGGGAAAAGCGCGGTACTGATCCAGATAAGCCGGGCGGGTGTCCAATACCATTCGAACCCTGTCCGGGTAGCCGAAATGTCGGACACGCCGCACCCATCGGGTGCCGACCTGCTGCTGTTCCTCTTTCCGGGTATCGGCCTTGACGCCGTATATATCGAACACGATGCGGGCGGGGTTGGTGACGGTAAATGTCTTGTAATCCTTGATGACCCCGTCTGCATTGACATAGACTTTCAGTCCGTCCTCCATGGCGGCCGTCGTCACCGATTCAAGCTTCGTTGCCGGGGGCCCGGAGGGAGGCTCCATCGGCAGCTGCGCTTCGGGCCCGGCCTTTTTTTCCGCCTCCGCCTCGGTCTCTGCGATGGAAGCGTCCATCGCCCCCTCTTTTTCCGCGATCGGAAACGTGACATTCAACCGGCCGTCAATCGAATCGACCTCGTAGGCAACGTCTTCCTTCAATAAAATCTCGACCCTTGCCGTAACCCCTTTTTCGGTCATCTCCGACGTCTGGATCGATTCGATGACGGCGCTGTCCTGGATCGAATCGGTATCGACATCGGTCAAAGAAAGCGCCGTGTCCGGAAAGTAGAAGACGACTCCCGCCGGAAAGGGCTGCTTGACCGAGGTATAGGCAAGACCCTGGTTTCCTTCAATGGTGACGGTCGCCGCCTCGGCGCTCTCGGCGCTGCGAATTCCGGTGATTTTCTTGCCGGCTTCGACGGCTTCTGAAGAAGCCTCGTCCGTTGTCGGTTTGACTGCGGTACTCTGGGCGCATCCGGTCAAAACGGCCAATGAGACAGCCAGAATCGCTGTGAGGAACCGCCATCGAGTGACTGCATTGTGAAACATGGTGTTATTCTCCAGGTGGTTTCTGAAGTTTTAATTCCCGGGTTGTGAGCGCAACTTCGCCGATTGCGTTTTCGATCTCTTCTTCGACGATCACGGCATCTTCGGTGATTTGCTGAACCTGCCCGGAGTGAACGCCGATCCAGGTCCCTTTTCCAATAATATACCCCTTGCCGGAAGACTCTTCGACCAGCGCCTTGTTGCCGGCCGGAGTCCGAATGATCGCGGTGAGCTTGAGCTGTCCGAGATCGATTTTTTCAAGCGGGGTCTGGGGCACTCTTTTTTTCCGTTTTTGAACCTGTTTGTCGGACGGCTCTTGTGCAGGCTTTTCTTCCTTGAAAAGCGGTTCGAACGGATCGACCAGAATCGAGGGCGGCCGACGGGCCATCATCACCGGTTCCGGCGGCGCGGTCTGGGAGGGGCTCGTGGCGGCCTCTTTTGCCGCAGTCGGTGGCGTTTTGGCATTTTCCCGCACGGGTGGCGGCGGTGCTGCCGGACCGGTCTTTTGTTCCGCTTTCTGGGCCGATGCTGCCGGTTTGGGGGAGGCCTGCGGCGGCTTGGCTGGGGTCCCTTGTTTGGGAGCGGTGTCAGCGGCGGTGCTGATCTTTTTCCGAACCACCGTTTGCGATGCTTTCTGAGGCGGTTCGCTTTCGCACCCGGCGAACATCATAAGAAACCCCAGCATGAAGGCCATGGATAAAAGCACAGCCCTATTGCCGATTGTCCTGTTTCTGTATGGTTGAGCCATTTATTTGCCTTCCACAAACATATAGGTGACCGCATTGCACGACGTAGAAATATTTTTATCGGGTCCCTTGGGCTCCATACTGATGTTTTTCAAATTGACGATGCGGGAAAGACCGGCAACCCGGTAGAAGAACATGGCCGTGTCCTTATAGCTTCCCTCGACCCGGATCGATACGGGAATTTCGGCGTAAAAATCCTTCCGCGATTCCGCCCTAGGTTCAAAGAGATAAAACTGTAGTCCGGACTCCTGGCCTGAGGCCGTGATATTGGCCAGCAGATCGGGGATTTCGCGCGCCTGGGGAAGTTTTTTCTTGGCAAGGTCGAATTTGTCCTTGGCTTCTTCGAGCAAGGCCTCCATCCGGGCCAGCTGAAGGGCCTTGGTCCGCGCAATGCGAAGCTTGTTGTCGAGATCTTCGAATTCCTTTTCCAGCTTGCCGATCTGCTCATACTTCGGAAGATAGGAAAACCAGACAAACGGCGCCACCAGCAGGGCGTAGGTCACGATGCATATCAAAAATCGATAGAGCATCGAAAGCTTTGAGAGCTTGTCGAAAAACGGCTCCAGTTTGTCAGCGGAAATTTGTAGCTTCTTTTTTTTCATTTTTTCCGGTTCTCCCGACCGCCCGGTGCGAAATTACTTTTTCTTTTTTTTCTTGGTGGTTTTCTTGGGCTCCGGCGCGAGAACTCCCGCCTTTTTACATTTTATGTCGAAATTTTTCAAATTGACTTCATTTTGAGTCGCGTGCTGCAGGCGATTCAAATTGATCTCGGTGAAAAGAGGCGATTTTTCCAGCCTCGTCATGAATACGGCGACGGTTTTGTTGTCCAGGGCGTATCCGCCCATATCCACGCTTTCAGCATTTTCACTGAGCCGCGTGAGCCACATTCGGTCGGCGACGATCAGCCTGGACATTTCCTCGGTAAATTCAACCGGCGCCATTCTGCCTTTTTCAAGAGCTTCGATGATCGCCATTTTCTTTTCCAGCGTGGCGATCTCTTTTTTGATCTGATCGACCCGGTTTGCCGCTTTCATGGTCTTGGCGAGCTCGACCCTGGTTTCTTCGACTTTCGCCTGGATCTCTTCAAGTTTGGTTCCAAGCCGCATGTTCCAGTATACCAGCGCCAAGGCGATCAGCACAAACAAAGACACGAAGATGAACACCTGCCGACGGATGTTCTCCTTTTTCCGGGCCGCACGAAAAGGCAGTAGATTGATGCGTATCATTTGTCGTCTGCTTTTCTAAGGGAAAGCCCCATGCAGATCGCCGCCTGGGGCGCCATTTTCTGGATATAGTCCGAATCGAACTTGTCCGGATCGACATAAAGACCGGCAAATGGATTGATCGTCTCGACATCGGCGGAGGTTTCGACGGCGAGCAGCTCTCGAAACTCGCTGATGTTTCCTCCGCCACCGGACAGGATGATTTTTTGAATCTGGTCGTCGGGGTATGTCGAATAAAAAAAATCAAGGGCGCGGCGAATCTCCGTGCACCAATCGGCGACCACCGATGAGACGATCTCCCGAAGATCGTCGGCGGAAATCATTTCCGGATCCGGGGCAAATTTCAGGTCCTCGGCCTCTTCGGGCGTGCATTCGATCATCTGGATGATTTTCTGGTTGATCTGCCCGCAGCCGAGGGAGACGTCCCGCATAAACACCGAAGACCGGTCCTTGAGGATGTTCAAAGAGGTTTTGCTGGCGCCGATATCGATCAGCGCAACGCTTTCTCCTTCACCGCCTCCTGCACTTTTTTCTTCGGATTCCGGGGTGGTATCTTTGAGGTAGGCATGCTCGTAAATATTCTGCAGCGCAAATGCGTCGATGTCGATGACGCAGGGATTGAGCTTGGCCATCTGGATCAATTTCACATAATCGTTGATCATTTCTTTTTTGGCCGCCACCAGCAAAACATTCATCTGGTTTGCATTGTGCTCGTTTTCTCCGAGAATTTGAAAGTCCAGATTGACATCGGAAATATCGAAGGGAATATACTGCTCAGCCTCCAGGTTGATCGTTTCCTGGAGCTCTTCCTCTTCCATGCTCTGAACAGTAATTTTTTTGACGATGACCGAGTATCCGCCGATGGAGATGGCGACATTGTTTTCTTTAATGCCGAATTTTTTGTACATTTGGCGGATTGCATCGGCGACGCGAGCCGGTTCGACGATGTTGCCTTCTTCTATCGTACCCGGCGGGATATCGATGCTGCCGAAACTTTTCAGGGTCGGGCCGCTTTTACCTTCGACGATTTCGCCGGCTTTGATCGTTCTTGACCCGATGTCCAATCCCACCAGGTTGAATTTTTTACCGAGCCGCATAATTCCGCCTATTCTTCATCGTCGCTGAAAATTTTGTTTTTTTCGCTCAATTTGAATCCCAGCGCCAGGAGCAGTTTCCGCTTCGTTTCCATCCTGCACGGGTACCCTTTTTCGATCCGGGCAATGGTTACCGGTGATACGTTTGCTTTCCGGGAAAGTTCGGCTTTGCTCATCAGCAATGATTCACGGATCTTTTTTAAGGAATTTTTGCCCATCTAATTTCTTCACCTTTTAGGTTAAAAGACCGCGAAGAAGCGGATTTTTCTTGCCGAGCGTAAGTAGTATCGCGCTGCATTATGAGCAAGTCAAGCAAATTGACGATAATTATATTAAAATTAATGGCACTTGACTTATATTGTATTTTTCATTCGACAACATTACTATATCTGGTATGAAATCAAACCCCAAATGAGGTGTCTGAAGGGCAGCGGCAATCAAGATTCATCTTTCCATATAGGCCCAAAAAAGGTAGGCTGGCCGGGCCAGCGGCCCCTTGGGAGGATGGATTATGGTCCTCGGCAACGCCGAGTTTACCATGGTTCATCCCTATGTCGTGTTTCATGGAGCGCTTATTTTTCATAACATCGCGGCAGCGATCTGCTGCCATGCTTTCCGGCGGGGAGAATGAAGGCGGAGACTTCATCTGAAAAGGCAAAACCGTTTCGTCTTGTAAAGTACTTTACGTTTACAAGCCTGGTGGTGATTTTTTTTGGAACCGTGGTTCTGGCCGTCTCCAATACCCGATGGGCCCGCTCGCTTCAGCTGAACAAGAGCGAAGATTATGCGCTGGTGCTGGTGGAAAATCTCAACCACCAGGTGTTTCTGCAGTTTATTATCCCCACCGCCCTGAAATACGGCAAAATACAGCTTCGGGACCAGGAGCAGTTTGAGCATCTGGACCGAGTGGTTCGCAGCACCCTTCACAGCTTCAAAATCGAGACGGTCAATATCTACGACATGTCAGACACGATTGCCTACAGCTATGACAAAACCCTGATCGGCAAGGAAAACGCCGGCGGAACCAGCTACCAGAACGCCGTATCCGGGCGGACCACCTCCCGTTTGATCCAGCGGGGAAGTCTCTTGCGCCTTGTCCTCGGGTTTCCCGAAGCAAGCAGACTGATCACCGTTGCGCCGTTGAGGGCGGAAAAGCCCCTGTCCCGAATTTCCGGGCCCGTGATCGGGGTGGTGGAAATCGTGCAGGATCTTTCCGGAGACGACCGGCGGGTGTTTCATTTCCAGATCTTGGTAATTCTGACCTGCAGCATCATCATGGGCCTGCTGTTTGTGGTTCTTTTGCTGGTGGTCAAACGGGGGGAGCGGATTATCGAGCAGCGGGCCCAGGAACGGCTTCGCCTAAAGGAAGAACTTGCACGCGCCCGGCATCTTTCGGCTCTCGGGGAAATGGTGGCCACCATCTCCCATGAAATTCGAAACCCGCTGGGGATCATTCGAAGCTCTGCAGAGCTGCTGAAAAAGAAAATGGCCGGAAACGGCAATGCGATTCCCGATATCATCGTCGAAGAGTCGAGCCGCCTCAATCATATCATCACCGATTTTCTCAACTTTGCCCGCCCCCGGCAGCCGGAATTCAAGACTTGCCGGATCGAGGAGATCCTCGAAAAGAACATCGCATTTCTCGAATCAGAACTCGCGGAAAACGGGTATTCGATACACCTGGAGAGAGCCGAGGCCCTGCCCGCGATCACAGCCGACGCAGAAATGCTCTACCAGGCGTTTTTAAACCTGCTGATGAACTCCATGCAGGCCATGCCGAACGGGGGAGATATTGCCATCGGCTTTGAAAAAGGCGAATCCACCCTTACAGTATATATCCGTGATCAGGGAGAGGGTATTGCCGAGGAAATGCTCGACAAGATCTGGGATCCGTTTTTTACCACCAAGGAAAAGGGAACCGGCCTGGGGTTGGGCGTTGTTCAAAATATCATCAAGGCCCACCAGGGAAAGGTCCGAATCAGCAACATGGCGGCAGGCGGGGCGCTTACCTGCGTCGAGCTGCCGCGGAACCAAGAGGAACCCCATGCAGAGCGTGCTCATCGTTGACGACGAAAAAAATTATCCGCTGATTCTCAGCGCCGTTCTAGAAGACGAAGGCATCGAGCCGCTGACGGCCAACAGCGGTCAAGAAGCGCTTGACATTCTGGAGCATTCCGACGTCGATCTGGTGTTGACGGACATGAAGATGCCTTCCATGGACGGCATCGAACTGATGGAGCGGGTCAAGGAAAAAAATCCCGATCTGCCGGTAATCATGATGACCGCATACGGAACGGTGGAAAAAGCGGTGGAGGCCATGCAGAAAGGAGCCTACAATTACATCCTGAAGCCGTTCGACAATGAAAGTCTCCTCGTTTACGTCAAAAAAGCCATTTCCATCTATAAAATGGTCAAGGAGAACCGCAGACTTCGGCAGGATGTGGAGGCAAAATACCGGTTTGGCAATATCATCGGCAAAAGCCGCAAGATGCAGGAGATCTTCGAAACGATTCAGAAGGTGGCCCCGGCAAACGCGACGGTCCTCATCGAAGGAGAAAGCGGCACCGGCAAGGAGCTCGTCGCCCGGGCGATTCACTTCAACAGCCCGCGGCGGGATGAACCGTTTATTGCCGTCAACTGCTCGGCCCTGGCCGAGACCCTTCTTGAAAGCGAGCTCTTCGGCCACGAGCGAGGTGCGTTTACCGGCGCGGTTTCCATGAAAAAGGGGCGGTTCGAACTGGCTGACGGGGGCACCCTGTTCTTGGACGAAATCGGCGAACTGTCTTCCAATCTGCAGGTCAAACTGCTGCGGGTGCTTCAGGAAAAAGCCTTTGAACGGGTGGGAGGCGTCCGATCGGTGTCCACTGATATCCGGATCATCGCAGCAACCAACAAGAATCTGAAGGAGGAGGTGGCGGCCGGACGGTTTCGGGAGGATCTGTTTTTCCGACTCAATGTGGTCCACTTGTTCTTGCCGTCCCTTCGGCAGCGTCCCGAAGACATTCGGCCGCTGGTGGACCACTTCATCAAGAAATATGCCGGAGAGTATCGGATTGAGCACCCGGTGATCGGGGTGGATCGGAAAGTGGAGCGGATGTTTTATGATTACACTTGGCCTGGGAACGTCAGGGAGCTGGAAAACGTGATCGAACGGGCCATGATTCTATGTGCCGGGCCGACGATCACCGTGGAAGACCTGCCAGGGGAGTTCCGGCACAGTGCAGACAATGTGCTGCACATCGAGGGGATCCCGGCCGAAGCGGAACTCAACGAGACCCTGGCCATGATCGAAAAAAAGATGGTGGAAAGGGCGCTGCAGATGACGGGAAATGTCCAGTCCCAGGCCGCTGAACTGCTGGGGATCGGAAAGAGCGGGCTGAACTGGAAGATCAAGAAGTTCAAACTCGACGTCGGAGGCAAGGATTAATCGGTGACAATCCGGCGCCGGCGGTTGGAGGGTCTTTCTAACCATTTGTAATTAAAGACTTATTTATGCTCATTCTCGACGGATTCGATCCTTTCCGTCATGGTTCAAAAAATTGAATCGGGCGGGTTTTTAAAAAACGTAATGTATTGAGGAGGTTGTGTGTTCAGCCCCTCAGATAGTTCAATTTTTTGGACTTTTTTCGGAATCAAAACTTAAACCATGAAATCAGTTGGTTATCTCGAATTCAATCCTTCACGGTTCAAATTTTTGAATCCGATGGCCGATTTCAGATTCGGCCAGCCCCTCTTGCCGGCGCCGGCGCCGCTGCCGGCTACTTTATAACTATGCGATTTTTATCATAATAAAAATTTATGGTGCCCCGGCATGGCCAGATGGTCTGACTGGCAAAGAAATTGCATTACCTTTTGGCAACGGCAAAAACATCTTCATCTGTTTTCCCCTTAACGGCTAATCGAATCGGCATCGATTAGCCGTTTCCTTTTCTGTCTGATTCGCAAAGCGTTTTATCCCGACGCATCGAGCCGTGCGGCTTTTTCCTTGGCAATTTGTCCATAGAGAGAATCCGGATGCTCTTCTGCGATTTTTTGGTACAGGGCGGTCCCCTCCTTCAGACGCCCCATCCGGATGGAAAGATCTGCCAGTTGAAACTGTGCATCCTCTTTCATGAGGGAAGAGGGGCCGTCAAGGATCTGGCGGAAAAAGGCGGCGGCTTTTTCCAGGTCTCCCCTGGCTTCCCAGGCATATGCCAATCCGGTGGTGATCAGACTGTGGAGCGCCGGATCGTCGCGAAAGTCGTTGAGCGCTTCTTGATAGAGCGCCGCCGCCGTTGCAGGATCACCGCCGCGATAGCAGATATCGGCATAGATGACCCGCCCGATCTTGGCCGCGGTCCTCCCCGAGTGCCGGTCGAGCAGGGTTTTAAACGCCTGCGCTGAAGAATCGTGCGCGTGTTGAAGATTTCCGGCGGAAGCCGCCTGTTCATAGGCGGCGGTCGCTTCATGAAGCAGGGAAAACGCGCGGTTCTCTGCCTTTACCGTATAGTATTGAACCCCTGCCACCGCCACCAGAATTCCGAAGAAAGCGACGATCCCTAACAAAATCGGTTTTTTATGGGCAACGGAAAACTGGATCATCCGCCGGGAAAGGGTGAGAAATTCATCCGGTTCCTTGAGCAGCTCCTTTCGGGTGGGCTTTTTTGCCTTGGCCATGTTTGCTCCCTTTTATATGCGGCGTTAAAAAATAACGGGCGAGTCGGCTGAACAGCCGGCCGCTGTGAGGGACGGTACCGGCGGCGCCGGTTCTTGCCGGGGCCGGCGGCCTTCTCCTGTCTGATCGGCAGCGCAGTCTACCACACCAAGGACCGGTGGATCCAGCCGCGGTCTCCGTCTGCGTGTTCGACATGGAGCCATTGTCCGGTTTGTTTCAAGACCCGGAACGGCACCCCGGCTTCCGCTTTCAAAACGATGTCATGGTCTGTTCCCGGCCCGCTCCTTACGTTGCTGGTCGAAGCGCTGGTGATGACGGATGGAACCGCTCCCACGAGGGACCGGTGAATCCATGCACGGTCGCCTTCGAAATCCTGAAAGAAAATCCACGGTCCGCTTTCACGGATCGTTTCGATGGGAAAATATTTTTCCACCTGCCAGAGAATATCGTATTCGGTCCCCGGCCCTCCGCGTATGTTGGCCAGGGGTGCTGTCACCGCAAGCCGTTGTGCCCAGGCGGTTTGCGCTGCGCCGGCAGCGGCCAGGGCGAATGCGAGGGCAGCCAAGGCTAACCGGATGGGTTTTGTCCGGAAGAGATTCACGGTTACCATAGCATGAAAACCCGCCGGGACGGATCGATCCGGGAGATGCCGGCCTTTCGGGTTGCGGCCAGGGCCTCTTCGATGTCCGCATCGGTCGGCTTTTTTTCGAGCCCCTCGATTTGGCCGGCCCTTCCACATGGCCGGTATTGGGGCATCACGTTGACATAGGTGTTTGCAGAAACCTGCTGCGCCACAAATTCCATGATTTTCGAGGTGCCGGCCCGCCTTCCGGGAAGCACCAGGTGCCGAAGCAAAACGCCCCGATAGGCGATTCCGTCGTTTCCGATCTGCAGGTCGCCCACCTGTCGGTGCATTTCGATCAGGGCCCGGCGGGCGACATTCGGATAATCCCCAGCCTGGCAGGCCTGCTCGGCGATGTCCGGATCCCAGAATTTGAAGTCCGGCATGTAGATGTCGACCACGCCCTCGAGCAGCTTCAAGGTTTCGACCCGGTCATATCCGCCCGAGTTGTACACCAGAGGCACCTGGAGGCCTTTTGCCGCGGCCAGCGCCGCAGCCGAAAGAATCTGCGGGACAACGTGGGAGGGGGTCACGAAGTTGATGTTGTGGCAGCCGGCCTTTTGAAGTTGGAGCATCATTTCAGCCAGGGACGCATCCTCCACCGGTTCTCCCTTTCCCCCGTGGCTGATGTCGAAATTCTGGCAAAACAGGCAGAGCAGGTTGCAGTGGGTGAAAAAAATCGTCCCGCTTCCGCCTTTGCCGACCAGCGGCGCCTCTTCGCCGAAATGCGGAGCAAAGCTCGAAACCCAGGCGCGGTCTGCCGTGCGGCAGAATCCGGTTTCACCGGCAAGACGGTTCACCCCGCAGCGCCGTGGACAAAGATTGCAGTGCTGCATCTGCTGCCGTGCGGCGGCGGCTTTTTCTTCGAGAAGTCCTGTTTTAAGCGATTCGAGGTATGCGGGCGTTGGAGCTGCCATGGTGTTTCATCGAAGTCAATGGGTTGATTCGTTGAATCGCCTCTTGGTCAAATCCCTGGGTCCCATTTCATCGTCTGGATTCTTCAACCGCTTGACCATTTCCCCAATCAACCGGTCAACGAAAAGCCGGAAATCAGCCCAAACCGAAAAGGCGACCGCCCTGGTAAATGGCAAAGGCGACCGCCCAGGCCAGTGCAGTGCTGTAGACGACGCTGAACAGCATCCATCCGCTGGAGCCGGTTTCCTGCCGTATGGTGGTCACCGTTGCGATGCAAGGCACGTAGAGCAGTACAAACGCCATCATGGCATACGCCGACAGGGGGGTCATGTCCGAGTCCTGCAGCGCCTGCTGGAGCGCCTCGCTTTCGTTTTCGTCTCCGACCGCATACAACACCCCAAGGGTGCTGACAACAATTTCCTTGGCAAAAAAGCCGGTGACCAGCGCAACGCTGTTTCGCCAGTCGATCCCCAGCGGCGAAAAGATCGGGCTAATGGCCTTTCCGATTTTTCCCATGTAGGACTTTTCGGCCCGTTCGAACCGCCGGCGGTGCTCCAGCTGCCCCAAAGACGATGCGTTCTCTTTTTTCAGAGCGTCTAATTCAGCCCCCTGGGCTTCGGCCATGCGGCGGTCGTAGTCGGCGGCGATCTGCTGCCGCTTTTGATCGTAGTCGATCGAATAGTCGATGTCGCGGGGAAACGCCGACAAGGTCCAGACCACGACCGAACCGATCAAAATCACCCCGCCCATCTTTTTGAGAAACATTTTGCTGCGGTCCCACATGTGAATCATCAGGCTCTTGAACATCGGGACCCGATACGGGGGAAGCTCCATGACGAAGGGGGCGTCGGCGCCCCGGAGCAGCGTAGAGCGAAAAAGCCGGCCGGTCAGAATCGAAAGCGCGATTCCCAGAAGGTAGATGGAAAAGATGACCGTTCCGGCCTTGGCGCCGAAAAAGGTTCCGGCCAGTACGATGTACACCGGGAGCCGGGCCGCGCATGACATAAAGGGGGTGATCAGAATCGTCAGGAGCCGATCCTTTTCGCTTTCCAAGGTGCGTGCGGCCATGATCGCCGGCACGTTGCATCCGAATCCCATGAGCATCGGAATGAACGACTTTCCGTGCAGGCCGATCAGGTGCATGATCTTATCCATGAGAAAGGCGCACCTGGACATATAGCCCGTGTCCTCGAAGAGGGCGATGAAAAAAAACAGGAGGACGATATTGGGCAAAAAGACGATCACGCTGCCTACGCCGGCCACGATGCCTTCTACGAGAAGGTTCTTGAAGAGGCCTTGCGGGAGCAAGGTGTCGAGCAGCGCTGAAACCATGCCCACGCCAGCTTCGATCCACTGCATCGGATAGTCGCCCACGGTGAATGTGAGCTGAAACATGGCCCAGATGAAGAAGAGAAATATCGGAAACCCGACGAAGCGGTTGGTCAGAACGAGGTCGATGTTTTGGGAGACATCCACCCGTCTCCGTGTGGATAGGACCTGAACCTCTTTGATGATCCCGGCGATGAACCCGTATCGCTCATCGGTCATTACGATTTCGGGATCTTCTGCGTATCGGTCCATCAGCCTTTCGCGAAGCCGGACCACGTATTCGAAAATGTCCGCGCCACGCTCCCCGACGGCGGCGGCCGTCCTCTCCTTGACGACCTTGTCGTCTTCGAGCAGTTTGATGGCCGTCCATCGCGGATTGTAGGGAAGCGTATCCCCGTATTGTGCTTCCAGATGCCGCTGAAGCTCGACAATAGCCGCCTCGATGTCCTTGCTGTAGCGAACCCGCCTCCTTTGGGCGACATCGGTGTTCGATTCGGCCAGACGAACGGCGGTCTCGAGCAGCAGGTCCATCCCCTGATTCTTGTTGCCCACCGTGGCGACCACAGAGACATCGAGCAGTTCGGAGAGTTTTTCGGTGTCGATCTTGATGCCCCGGTTGCGGGCCAGATCGGTCATGTTCAGGACGAAAAGGACCTTGCAGTCGAGCTCGCGCAGCTGGGTGGCCAGATATAGGCTTCTTTCCAGGTTCGACGAATCGATGATGTCGACCACCACTTCGGGGTGTTCGTCCAGAATGAAATTTCGGGCGACGATCTCTTCGATGGAAAACGGGGTGAGGCTGTAGGTGCCGGGAAGATCCATGATCAGGAGTTCGACTCCCTGATAACGGATCTTTCCTTCCTTTTTTTCGACGGTGACCCCGGGCCAGTTGCCGACTTTTTGCCGGGTGCCGGTGAGGTTGTTGAATATCGTCGTCTTGCCGGAGTTGGGATTGCCGGCCAGGGCGATGGAGATGGGTTTTTCGGGCATGGGCAGCCTATTCGATGGGTTCCACGCTGATTTGGGAGGCCTCCTGCACCCGCAACGATACGTGGTAGCCCTTGACGATCAGTTCCATCGGGTCCTTCAGCGGCGCGTATTTTTCAACGTAGAGGTCGGTGCCTTTCAGAAGCCCCATTTCAAGCAGGCGTCTTCGAATCGTCCCGTTTCCGCCGACGCGGAGAATCGTGGCCCGTTGTCCCTCCCGCAGTTGGCTCAGGTTCATCGGCCTATCCGGTTTCTTTAGAGGGCTGCCGGCCGCCGCGTCTGTCCTCAGGATTCAGGGGCTGCACCATCACCTTCTGGGCGAGGCCCCGGCCAAGTACAAACCGGTGAAAGTCCGTGGCGACCACCACCTGACCCATACGGTGATTCGTGATGACCTCGATCCGGTCGCCCGGCCGCAGTCCCATTGTCCGCAGCCGCATCCGGGAACTGGCACCGCCGGTAAACTCTTCGATCTGCAGGCGCTCGCCGGCCTTTGCCATGGACAACGGCATGCCCTGAATTCGCTCCTTCAGGCAGCTGTCGCAGATGCCGTAGATCTCCATTTTGTGCTGGAGCATGTGAAATCCGCGGGCCCGGGCAATCTGAAGCTGGAGCGCCTCCAGCGCCTCGTCCTCGAACTCCACGATGGACCGGCACTTGGTGCAGATCATGTGATCGTGGTGCTGTCCGAGATGCCGATGTTCATAATAGACTTCGCCGTTGTCGAAGGTGTTTGTCTGGGCAAATCCGAACTGGCACATCAATTTGAGGGTTTCCAGAACGAATTCGGGGGTGAAATCGACCCCTTGCTTCCGAAGGAGCTCGGTCAAGCCGCTGACGGTAATGTGGCGTTCGGTCTGGAGAAACACCTCCAGTATCAGAAAGCGGTCTTCGAATCGGTCGATCAGCTCCTGTCGGAACAGCTTCTTGAACTGCTCTTTTTCGTGGTTGTGGACCTGTTTCATTTCGTGGTTTTCCATCCCTATGAAGGACACAAAAAGTAATGTCGTCGACGGCGGCTGTCAATCGGCAGCCGCTGCCGAAGCACGCATCGTTTCTTTTGAAACCGTCAGCGGTTGTGGCCCGGGATGGTGTAGGTGGTGCAGGAGCCGGAAGCGCAGTTTCGCGAGACGGCATGGGCGCCGCCCTGGCCCTTGACATCGCCTATGGCGTGCCGGGTTGCGCTGATGACCCGCTCGAATTCGGTCGATTGGCACTTGGGGCAGCGCAGCTCTGATTCTTCCTCCTGGTTTCTGACGAGGATTTCAAACAGATCGTTGCACTTTGCGCATTTAAATTCGTAGATCGGCATAACGAAAACCTCCGTTGAAGCAGGGTAGAGTTCATATCGCTGAAAAAAATGACTCTCCGGCCGCTGTCGATGATTTTTGAACTAGCTTGCAATGTAACCGTTCAATTGAGCATAAATTGACTTTGCCGTCAATCATTGCCTGTATGCTCATGCCTGGAAGAAACCGGCAGCTGAACCGTAAAGCGGGCTCCCGGTTTGTCTGACGAGCAGAGCAGGATCCTGCCGCCGTGTCTTCGGACGATTTCATGGCAGATATAGAGCCCGAGTCCGGTGCCCTGTCCCGGGGGCTTCGTGGTGAAGAACGGTTTGAAGATATCGTTGTGCAGGGCCGCGTCGATTCCCGGCCCGCTGTCGATGCATTCGAAAACCACCTGCCGGGCATCGGGAAGGTGGCGGGTTTTCAGGCGGATCTGACCGGCGGCGCGCTCCATGGCTTGAACCGCATTTTGGATGAGGTTCAACACGACCTGGCCCAGGTTGGAAAAATTTCCCTCAATGGGCGGCAGCTCCGGCGCCAGGTCCTCGACGATCTCGATCTTGAGGGTCTTATATCGGTTATAAAGCACCCGCAGGGCGTCTCGGGTGACAACGTTTAAGTCGACCGCCTCGGTGTAGGTCTGCCCCTGGCGGGACAGCCCCAGAAGACTGGCCACGATCTGCTGCGCCCGGCCAAGCTCGCGGTCGGCGAATTGCAAATCGTCGACCCGGTCTCCTTCCGGGTCGCATGCGGCGGCATCTTCGACCAGGTCTTCGGCGACGGATTGCAAAAGGCTTTTCACACTGGCAAGGGGATTGTTCAGTTCGTGGGCGACTCCGGCGACGAGCTGTCCGAGGGAGGCCAGGCTCTCGGACCGGATCAGCTGGTCGAGGGTGCGCTCTTTTTCCGTCAGGGCCGCTTTCAAATCCCGGGTTTTTTCAGCCACCCTTTGCTCCAGTGCTCGGTTCATGCGTCTCAGTTCCTGGTAGAAGCGGGCATTTTCCAGGGCGGTGGAAGTCTGTCCGGCCAGGGTTTCCAAAAGGTCGATATCTTCGGGGGTGAACATTCTGCCTGAGCATTTTTTGCCGAGCAGCAAAAGGCCGGGTTTTCCTTCGCTGAAAGGGAGGGCAAGGGCGATCTCGGCACCCAGGGTGTTCATCGACGCTGCCAGCCGGCCCGCCGAGGTGTCGGCGCCTGTGCCCTCCATCCTGCTTTGAATCCAGGGGCCCGGAAGTTTGCTAAGCCTCCGGTCCAGCATCTCCAGCGCCGGGATCTCGGGCTGGATTATCGGATGCCCCTCCGGGGCCTGCGCAGCCGCCAAAAATAAGGGTCCTCCGGCGTGGCGCCGATCGAAAAGGGCGCAGCTTTCCACCTGAAGTGCAGATTTCAAGGCGTTGACAATGGTGCGGCCGATCCGGTCTGCGTCGAGAACCGCCACGATGCTCCGGCTCATCGATGCCAGCGTCCTTCGAAAATCATACCGCCTCGGGAAAAAACGGCGGTCCACCGCCTTGCGGAGCCGGGCCTGCAGCGGTCCGATGAAGCCGGCGACGATGAAAAAAAGGACGATCGGAAACGCCGCCGAAGCCGCCGCGGTTCTCCCGCTGAAGACGATCTCCGAAGCCAGCAGCACCAGGGCGAATCCGACGGTCAAGACCGCCGAAATTCCGGCATGGACGACGCTTTTTTCGAGCAGAAACCCCAGATCGAGCAGATCGTAGCGAAACAGGCCAAAGGCAAAGACGATCAGGGGGATGAAACTCAGGTTGCCGGGGGGATACATTTCCCAGCCCATTACCGGAAAAACGTTCAACCCGTTGAGAAATCCCATGAACCCGAAGCCGATCAGCAGGTACTGAAGGCGGTTTTTCCGGCCGGGCAGGGTTTCCGATGCCGCGGCGCGGTATAAAAGGACGAGCACATAAACGGTCACCATGAGACCGGCCAGCCCGAAAAAAGGGTAAAGGAGTCCTGCCCGGGCGAAAAATCCGTACTCGGTTCGCTGCATGGAGGCGATGAACCAGGAGGAGGGCGAAACCGCCATCAGAACCGCGGAAAAACCCCATGCCGCATATTCAAGCCGTTTGCGGTGTTCGATTCGAAGGTAGGCGTGGAAAAACTGGATATACACCGGCAGCGAGAAGACAAGAAGAAAATGGTCGGCGCGGCTGACCGCCAGCGCGGCCTCCGCCGACGTGGTATGCAGGGCAAAGACGATGTCGATGTTGAGCAGTATCCCGAAGAGGCAGATGGCAAGAAACAGCCTGTTGAGCCGGGACCGGGCGCCGCGAAGGGCCGTCACCACGATCAGCACGGAGAAACAGACGAGATTGAGCAGCGGCGGAACGCTGTATGGGTTGAATCCGTTCATCGCATCCCTCAGGCGCCGCTTTGAATCAGTTCACTTGCATGCTTCCGGGTGGTTTCGGTGATCTGTTCTCCGCCGAGCATGCGGGCGATTTCTTCCACGCGCTCATTTCGGTCCAATGAGGAGATCCGGGTGACGGTTCGGCCGGCCTGAACGTGTTTTGAAATGCGGAAATGGTGCTCACCGAACCGTGCAATCTGGGGAAGGTGGGTGATGCAGAGCACCTGGTGGGTCCGGGCGAGTTCGGCCAGTTTTTTTCCGACGGTTTCGGCCACGCCGCCGCCGATTCCAGCGTCGACTTCGTCGAACACGACGGTTTCCACCGAGCCGTTTCCGGAAAGGATGGCCATCAGGGCCAGAACAACCCGGGAAAGCTCTCCTCCCGATGCGATGGAGGCAAGCGGCTTCATCTCCTCTCCGACATTGGGGGCGATTTGAAAAAAAACCCGGTCCATTCCGGTTTCAGACAGCAGGCGGCCGCCGGCGGTCAGCAGGTGGCCGGCGGACTGGCCCGCGGATATCGGCGCCACCGCGGCTTCGAATCTCGTCTTTTCCATTTTCAGCGAGGCCAGTTCCGACTCTACCTGCCGCGACAGGTCGGAGGATGCATCCGACCGGCGTTGAGACAGGGTCTTGGCGGCATCGACGAGCCGCCGGCGAAGCGCTTCGATTTTTTCGCTGACGTCATCGATTTGGTTGGAAAGGCTGCCCTCTTGGGCCAGCTCCCGATCGATCGCTTCGGCCCGGGTCAACACATCTTCTACGGTGGCCCCATATTTTCGTTTGAGTTTGCGCAGGGCATCGAGGCGTTCTTCCACCGCTTCCAGCCGGCTTTCGTCGATCTGGACAGAACCCAGATAGCTTTCCAGCTCTCGGGCAATGTCCTCGAGGTGGTAGGAGGCCGCGCCGATTTCTTCGGCCGGAGCAGACAGCGCTGCATCGATGCCGGCCGCTTTTTTCAGGGATCGGCAGATCTCCGTGAGCCGTTCGACGGCGGCGCCCCTTTGGCTGTAGAGCGCATCGGCGCTTTCCCGGACAATTGTGTAGAGCGCCTCTGCATTTTTCAGCCGGTTCAGTTCCTGCTCCAGTTGCTCGTCTTCGCCGGGTTCCACGGCGGCCGACCGGATTTCCTGCTGCTGGTAACGAAGCAGCTCGATTCGCTCCGCCTGCCGCTGTTTTTTGTTTTCCAGCTCCTGGAGCTTCCGGGTCAGGGGGATCAACTGGTGGTACAGTTCATAAACCTCTTGGCGCAGGGGGGTCAGGTTCGCGAAGCGGTCGAGGATGTTCAGATGCTCTTCTTCCTTGAGCAGCCCCTGGTGGGCGTGCTGGCCTGAGATGCTGGCCTGCCGCTGGGTGAGTTCACCGAGGATCTGCATGGTGGCCAGTTTCCCGTTGATGTGGACCCGGTTCTGGCCGCTTCTGGAGATCACCCGGCGAACCAGCAGCTCTTCGGCCGGACCATAGCCATACTGGTCGATCACCGCGGCCGTGTCGCTTCCGGGGCGGATTTCAAAAAGGGCCTCGAGCTCTGCGGATTCGGCGCCGGTGCGGATCAGTTTTCCCGATGCCCGGCTGCCCAGCAGGAGGTTGACGGCATTGATGATGATCGACTTGCCGGCCCCGGTCTCCCCGCTGAGGATCGTCAATCCCGGAGAGAGACAAATCTTCAAATCGTCGATGATGGCGAAATTGCGGATGGAAAGTTCCCGAAGCATGCGCTGCTTGCTGCCTTTTCGGCGCCGGCGGCAACCCGCCCTGAGCAGGCCGGAAGCGGCCGTACTCAGGTGGGCGGGCCTGATGTTGGGGGTTTGTCCCGGCCCTGATCGGAGGTTCGGTCAGTGGGTCATTTTTTTGGCGCGGGCGGTGTAGTGAATCTGTTCGTTCATGGCTGTTTGGAGGCAGCAGCATGTCCGAATCCTTTGTCTGCGCCGGTATTTACCTATTTCTACATCAGCTCCGGTGAAGGTGTAAAGAGTTTTCCGGCTTTACAAATTTTCCGCCATGAATTATGGTTTCGAGTCAGTTTTCGGGGGGTTGAACCGGGTTCGTTTCCGATCGGCGCTGGGGGAGCCCGACGCAGCCAAACCCCCCGAGTCAAATCGAAAGATCGAAAGGGCCCGTTTTGTCAGCTCCCCTTTGCATCGTCATCGCGACCCGCAATTCCGGAAAAACTGCCGAGATCAAAGACCTCCTCAAAGACTACCCCGTGGAGATCAAAAGCCTGGAAGACTTCGGGCCCATTCCGGAGGTGGCCGAAGACGGCGACACCTTCGATGAAAATGCATACAAAAAGGCGAGCTTTACGGCGAGGATATTGGGGCTCCCCGCCTTGGCAGACGACTCGGGGCTGGTTGTCGAGGCGCTCGACGGTCGGCCCGGCGTGTTTTCGGCGCGCTATGCCGGAGCGGGCGCAACCGATGCCGAGCGCTGTGAAAAACTGCTTGCCGAGATGGCCGGCCGCAAGAACCGCCGCGCCGCGTTCGAATGCGTCATCTCCATTGCGGTTCCCGCCGGTCAGGCCTTGACATACGAGGCGCGATGCGAGGGCTTGATCGCAGAAACGCCGGCAGGCGAGGGCGGCTTCGGCTACGATCCGATTTTTTTCTTTCCTCCGCTGGAAAAGGCCTTCGCCCAGATGACCATCGGTGAAAAGGGCCGGGTCAGCCATCGGGGAAAAGCGCTCGCCGAGCTCCGGGATGAGTTTGAAAAGGTCATCCAGTGGATCGAGATGCACATGCCCCAGCCGGTGCCGTTTCCCTGTTCGGGAGAGCAGACTTGATCGAGGATCTGGTGCGTAAAAACCGCTCCTGCCGGCGGTTTGCCGAAGACCGCCCGGTGGATGCGATCACCCTGCGATGGCTGGTGAATCTGGCCAGGCTGTCGGCTTCCGGGGCCAACCTGCAGCCGCTGAAATACGTGCTTTGCTGCCGGCGGCAGACAAACGAAGCCATTTTTGCCTGTCTGGGATGGGCCGGCTACCTGAAGGACTGGCCCGGCCCGGAGCCGGGAGAGCGCCCCGCTGCCTATATCGTCGTTTTGGGCGACCGGGAGATTGCCCGGGACTTCGGATGCGACCATGGCATCGCCGCCCAGAGCATCCTTCTCGGCGCCAGGGAAAAGGGGCTGGCCGGGTGCATGATCGGCTCGGTGAATCGAAAGCGCCTCCAGCGCGCCCTCGGCCTGGCTGAACACCTGCAGATCCTGCTCGTGCTTGCCCTGGGAGAGCCGAAGGAAACCGCGGTCTGCGACCCGGTCGAACCCGGAGGGAGCATCCGATACTGGCGGGACGAAAGGCGAATCCATCACGTCCCGAAAAGAAGCCTTGACGAGATCATCATAGAAATCCACGAATAACATCGCTCTGCGGCGGTACCGCTTTGCCTGCAGACGGATCGGTTTTTCCCGCTTGCTGCCCACAGATTGCTGCCCACAGAAAGGATCGTGCGCTATGTTTGCCAGGAACCAGGGAATTGACATCGCCGAGGAAATCGGCGGGATCTCCAGTTTGGACGAGGCTCGCCGGCTGTTTGAAGAGTCACTCGATCCGGAGCAGCTTTCGCGAATCGGCCGCGTTCGGCATCCGGAGGTGCTGAAGAAAATCGCCAACGCGATCTCCATGTGCCGTCCGGACAAGGTGTTTATCAACACCGGATCTGAAGCGGACCGGCAGTTCATCCGGGATTTGGCCCTGAAAAAGGGGGAAGAAGCCAGGCTTCCCTTGGAAGGCCACACCATTCACTACGACCTGAAAGAGGAGCAGGGCCGGATCATCGATCGGACGTATTACATCGCCAACGAGGAAGAAAAGGTCAGTTCCCTGGCCAACCGGATGAGCCGCGCAGACGCCCTGGAGACGGTAAAAAAGCGCCTGGCAGGCCTCATGAAAGGGCACACCATGGTCGTGGGGTTCTATATGCGCGGTCCTGTCGGGGCGCCGGTCTCCAATCCCGCGCTGGAGATCACCAGCTCGGCCTATGTGTCCCACAGCGCCGAGATTCTGTACCGCAACGCCTATCCGGTGTTCGACGAAGAGGTGGCGAGGCTGGGCCACTTTTTCACCAACATCCACAGCGAGGGGCTGAACCGGCCCGAGGACCTTCCCGACGCCCGGGTCCTGATGGATCGGAGCCACTGGACCACTTACAGCTTCAACTGCACATACGCTGGAAACACCCTGCTGATGAAAAAGGGAAATCATCGCTTTGCCGTGGACAAGGCCGTCTATGAAAGCCGGGAAACAGAACTGGCCGAGCACATGTTCATCACCGGCATCGACGGACCCGGGGGGCGGATTACCTGGATCGCCGGAGCGGCCCCCAGCGGATGCGGCAAAACCACCACCGCCATGGCCGGCAATCATTTCGTGGGAGACGATCTGGCCCAGATGTGGATCGCCGAAGACGGCAGCGTGCGGTCGGTCAACCCGGAATGCGGCATCTTCGGCATCGTGGAAGACGTCAACTGGGATGGAGATCCGAAGCTCATGGAAGTGTTGAGAAAGCCGGGGTACGAGGTCATCTGGTCCAACGTGCTCATCGACGAAAACGGCGTTCCCCGGTGGACCGGCGACGGCGATCCGCCGCCGGAAAAAGGCGTCAACTTCCAGGGAAAATGGCATCGCGGAATGACCGATGCAAACGGCAAACCGGTGCCCATCTCCCATTCCAACGCCCGGTGCACGGTTTCCTCCTCGTCTTTGGCGAACTATTCGGCGCTGGCCGAAGCGGCCGAAGGGGTCGAAACCCGGGTGATCACCTACAGCGGGCGGGACAGCGACACCATGCCGCCGGTATGGGCGGGGAAAAACTCGGATCAGGGGGTGGTCATCGGGGCGTGCATCGTGTCCGCGGCGACGGCCACCGAGGTCGGGGCCACCGGCGTCAAGCGGGCGCCGTGGGCCAATGCGCCGTTCATTCCCGGCTCTTTGGCCGATTACATGGAGGCGCAGTTTCAATTTTGGGCCAGCGGCAAGATCGCCGAAGAAAAGCGCCCCGTGCTGGCCGGGCTCAACTATTTTCTGACCGAAGAAGCCCGGGGGGGGACGACGAAAAAACTGCTCGGAGAAAAGCGGGACGTCAAGGCTTGGCTTGGCTGGCTCGAAAGACATGCCCACGGTGAGGTGGAAGTGATTTCCACCCCCATCGGGAACCTGCCCCGGTACGAAGACTTACAGGAAATGTTCCGAACCATTATCGACAAGGACTATCCCGAATCGCTCTACAACAAGCAGTTTTCTTTGTATATCGACAACATCATCGGCCGCATCGACCTTCAAATGGAGGCTTACGGAAAAAACCCCAGCACGCCGAAGCGTCTTTTTTCGGTCCTGGAAGAGCAAAGAAAGGGGCTGCTCGACCTGAAGCGGCACTACGGCGAGATCGTGTCTCCGGCGCAGCTGCTCGAAGCAAGCCGCCGCGGATGACCTGAACGAATCCGTGCAGGCTTCACCAAAACCATCCCTTTTTCGGGTGCTTTTCAGCGGTCGGATGCTGGTGGCCTTTGTCATGGGCTTTTCCAGCGGGCTGCCCCTTTTGCTGACCCTGACCGTTTTGCAGGCGTGGATGAAGGAGGAGGGGGTCGATCTTGCCTTGATCGGCGCCGTCACCCTGGTCGGCCTTCCCTACACGTTGAAATTTCTCTGGGCACCTTTGCTGGATCGGTTTACCCTTCCGTTTCTGGGCCGGCGGCGGGGGTGGCTGCTGGTCATTCAGCTTTCCCTGATGGCCGCCATTGCCGGGCTCGGCCAGACGAGCCCGCCCCACTACCCCGTGCTGGCGGCTGGGGCAGCCTTTCTCGTGACGTTTTTCAGCGCTTCCCAGGATATCGTCATCGATGCCTACCGGCGCGAGGATCTTCCAGACAAAGAGCTGGGGCTCGGCTCTTCGCTGTACATCAACGGGTATCGGATCGGAATGCTGCTGGCCTCGGGCGGAGGGCTCATCCTGGCCGACCGAATCGCCTTTTCCTGGGTCTATCTGATCATGGCCGGCTGTCTGATTCCGGGGGTGGCAGCGACGCTGCTGGCCCCTGAACCGACGCACTCTGCCGGCAGCCCTGTAAGCCTTCGGGAGGCCGTCGTCGATCCGCTGGTGGAATACTTTCGGCGGCGGGGAGCATTGTGGATTCTGGCCTTCATTCTGCTCTACAAGCTTGGGGATTCCATGGCCAGCGCCATCACCATCCCTTTTTACCTGGACATCGGATTTACCAAGACCCAAATCGGTGCGGTGGTGAAGCTTTTCGGCTTCTGGGCCACCGTCGGCGGCGCCCTGATCGGCGGGCTGATGATGGTTCGCTTCGATATCTACCGGAGCCTATGGCTGTTCGGGATTTTGCAGGCGGCTTCGACGGCCGGTTTCGCGCTGCTGGCCCGGATCGGCGACAGCCTGGCCCTTCTTTCCGGGGTCATCGCCTTTGAAAATTTGAGCAGCGGCATGGGAACGGCGGCCTTTGCCGCTTTCATGGCCAGCATCACCCATAAACGGTTCACCGCCACCCAGTATGCTCTGCTCAGCAGCCTGATGGGCGTTCCCCGGGTGATGGCCTCGGCGCCCTCCGGCGTGCTTGCAAAGCATATGGGCTGGGAAGCGTTTTTCATCTTCTGCACGCTGATCGCGATCCCGGGCCTTTTGCTGCTGCTGAAATTCACCCCTGAAAACCGCCAAAGGGGCTGACACGGCCGCCGGAAGCCAATGGATGCTTTCGTTTCTCTTAAAATTTTTCATGCCCCCTTTTCCGTGGAATTGAGGATATTATAGAGATCGACTCTGAGAGGTTGAACTAATGACCGAGCAACACGAGCATCCCGAACAGAAGATCAAAGAGGCCCTCGCAGCGGGCCGGGCGCGGCATGAGATCGCCTCTCTTCCGGCGGAAAAGCTGCTCGATTCCGTCTTGGAAGCGCCGGATCCCCGGGCCCTGGTTCGCGCTTTTCACGAAGAAGATTTCTACTTTCTGGTTCACAAGATCGGACCCGACGACAGCCTGCCGGTTTTGGCCCTTGCCTCCAGGGCCCAGTGGGAATACCTGCTGGATATGGAAGGCTGGCACCGGGATCGGCTCAACCTGAATTCGGTGGAGAGATGGTTGAAGCGGCTGCAGGAGGCCGACAGCCCCCGTCTGGTCCGATGGCTGCTCAAGGAAAAGAAGGACCTGCTGGACCTGTTTCTCTTCTGGACCGTGGAAGTACGGATCCGTGAACACGACCAGGACCCTTCTGATTTCGGCGAGGGCTTTTCCACTCTTGACAATGTTTACTACTTTCGGGCCAGACCGCCGTCCGAGCCGCCGGAAGTCTTCGAAGACCGGCAAAAGGAGCGGGAGGAGTTTTTGCCGCAGCTGCTTGAAAGGATCGCCGAGGCAGACCATGTGATCTACCAGCAGGAACTGCTAGACGCCCAAGGGCTGATCCCTGCAGAGGCAGAAGAAGAGGCCTACCGCCTTCGAAACGTCCGTCTGGCGGAAAGCGGATTTTTACCCCCTGAAGAGGCAGTGGGAATCTACCAGCGGTTGCCGCCGGAAGATCTGGATCGTCGGGGGAGAAAGCGCCTGCTGCCAGAAGAGGAAATCGTTTCGGAACTGCCGGCTCCGCGATTTATCGGGGAAGATTTGCCGAACGAAAGCCTTTTTGCCCGCGCCTTGGCATCGATCCATTCCGTGGCGGTGCTTTACCAGCTGCAGGCGGAGTTCGCCGGACTCTGCAACCGGATCATCTCGGCGGATCAGGCCGAGATCCGGGAGCCTGAGGCGCTGCGGGCCGTCGTTGAAAAAGCGGCCGGCTATCTTTCCATCGGGTTGGCGCATCTGGTAGGCGAAGAAAGAAATTCCCCGGCCGTGGCGGCCCGCCGGATCGAGGCCCATCCGTTGATCGATCTTTTCCGGGTCGGCTTCGGCCTGGTGATGGCGTTGAAGTGGCGGGCCCAGCGCTGGAAGAAAAGCAGTTGGTTCGAGGCTGCGGCAGGGCTTCCCTTAAGCTTCTGGGACGAAGCCTGGGTGGGGGTCCTCGGCGGCCTTTTGCTGCCGCGGCCGCAGTACTTCGATCATTACCGGGCCGGGGTGCTGTACCGGGAATTTTCCTCTCCGGCCGATGTCAGTGAGACCGAAAAAGAGCTGGAAAAAATGATCCGCACGGATCGGCTCCTGTCCCGGATCGGGATCGATTTGGACGGCCGCCCGCCCCAGGTCCTGACCTACAAGAATCTGCTGCTGACCCTCTGGGCCCGGGACACGCTGGACGGATCTGCTTCCGGGCAGCGACCGACGCTGACTCCCGCCTTGACGCGGGAAGCCTTTTCGCGGTTGCACCGGCAGCTTTTCCCGGGCCCGCCGCCCAAAGACGTCACCCGTCCCCGGCGGATTGCAGATTCGGTGAAAACCGCGTTTTTGACATGGCTGGGCCGGCGCACCGGCCAGGACGCCGAAGACCTCGGCAAGGAGATGGGCGGTATTTTCGAGGCCCTGTTTTCCGAGATCGAAAACGAGTTGGGGGCGGTCGCCGTCGAGCGGCTCGACCCCCGTTATATCCGTCTTTTTTTGCTGGCCTCCTGAAAGTCGAAGCGTTCTAGAACGGCCAGATCACCGGGATGAAGACCGTGCCCAAGACCAGCACCAGGAGATTGAGCGGGATTCCCAGCTTCAGGTAGTCGCTGAACCGGTAGCCGCCGGGGCCGTAGACGAGCAGGTTGGTCTGATATCCGATGGGGGAGGCAAAGCAGGCGCTGGCGCCGAAGCAGACCGCAATGATGAAGGGCTTCGGATGCACCCCCAGTCCCACGGCCGTCGAAATGGCAATGGGAATCAGAAGCACTGCCGTGGCGTTGTTGCTGAGCAGCTGGGTGCTGATGCTGGTCAGCAGCAGAAAAGCGGCCAGAACGACGGCGGGGCCGGCGCCGGCAAACAGCCCTAAAAAGCGTTCGGCGTAGAGTTGGGAAGCGCCGGTTTTTTCCATGGCCGTTCCCAAGGCGATGGTGCCTGCGATGAGCAGCAGCACGTTGGGCTGAAGCGCCCGGTAGGCGTCCCGAAGCTGGAGGCATCCGGTCAGGATCATCAGAAACGCTCCGGTCAGAGCGCAGGTCAAGATGTCTGCCAGGCCGGTGCTGGCGCCGACGATGACGCCGGCAAAGATCACCAGGGCCTGCCGGGCCTTGCGGCGAAGGACGATTTCATCGTGGACGTCTTCGACGATGATGAAGTCGGCCCGACCCCGCATTTGATCCAGCTTGTCCACCGCGCACTGGATCAAGAGGATGTCGCCGTTTTTCAGCTGAACGTTTTCCAGGTTTTTTTCACTCCAGTGCAGGCGGATCCGCTTGATGGCGATGATCTTCACGTCCGGGTCTCTTTTGAGCTGGGTGTCGTAGAGGCGTTCGCCGATCAGGCTGGACTGCGGCGGAATGATCAGCTCCACCACCACCGCTTCCTGATCTTTCCGATCGAACTTCAGGTCTTTTTCCGACGGGGTCAGCTCCACGCCGCCGTCCTGGAGCAGTTCGACCAGATCGTTGGCCGAACCCCGCACCAGCAGCAGATCGTCGGCGGAGATGCGGGTCGAATCGCGCGGCGGGTAGTAGATGTGGTTGTACCGGATCAGTTCTGCCACCTTGACGCTGGCAAACCGTTCATCGAATACGGTTTCAGGGGCCTGCCCGATCAGCGGGCTTTTCTTGGGCACCACCAGCTCGGCCAGGTAGATTCGGTGTTCGCTGTCGTCCAGTTCGCACACGGGGCTGACCAGGCCCGGAAGAATCCGGGGCCCCAGAAAAAACAGAATCGCTATGCCCACGATTGCGATGGGCACCCCCAGGGTCGATAGTTCGAACATGCCCAGCTGGCCGTATGCGTACATGTCGCTCAGATCGCTGACGATGATGTTCGTCGAGGTTCCGATGAGGGTGCAGGTGCCGGCCAGAATCGAGGCATAGGAAACCGGAATCAGCAGCTTCGACGGGCTGATTTCCAGATCGCAGCTCAGGGTCAACACCACCGGAATGAACAGCACCACTACGGGGGTGTTGTTGATGAACGCCGAGGCCACCGCCACGATCCCCAGGACCATCAGATATGCCAGCCGGGCGCGGCCGCCGGAACTGGCCAGCACCTTCTGGCCGATAAACCCCACCGCCCCGGTTCGGATCATGGCCCGGCTGATCAGAAACATCGCGGCAACCGTGACCACCGCCGGATTGGCGAATCCCCGGACCGCTTCGACCGGGGTCAGAATGCCGGTGACCATCAGGGCGACGACGATTCCGATGGCCGTCAGGTCCACAGGGATCCGCTCGGTGATCAGCAGCACGAGGGTCGAGATCAGAATCAGGGATACGATCCAAATCGCCATATCATCTCCGCGGGAAGGTAGGTTCTTCGCAATTGGCCGCGCCTGAAAACGAGTCTATATAGGGATTGTCAGAATTCCGTTCCATCTGGATTGTCACGGTTTGCCCAGAGCAAGGGTTCCCTGGGCTTCGAGAAAAGCGGTATGACAATCCCTATAAAAATTGATTGGAACGCTATTTTGCCAAGCGCTCTAATAGTAACCGCAGAGACTTCGCCGTCAAGCTTCCGTTCCCGGATCGTTTGAAATGTTGTCGAATCGTGCCTATTATACAAATTTAAAGACGCCTTCTGAAACGGAAAATTTGAAATCCTTACAAAACCATCAACCTCTGAACCCAGAACCCAGAACCTCTGAACCCAGAACCTGCGAACCCAGGAAGAACGAGCCGAACCCATGCACTACGAAGGAAACATCATTCGACCCCCAAGCGAGGCCAACAGCATCCTGCTTCAGGTTACGGTGGGATGCTCCAGGAACAAATGCACCTTTTGCGGCACCTACGCCGGAGAACGCTTTCGAATCAAGCCGGATTCGATTGTCATGGAAGACATCGCGTTTGCAGCCCGGCACTGCCGCCGTCAGCGGCGTGTCTTTCTTTGCGACGGCGACGCCCTGATCATCCCCCAGAAGCGGCTGCTTTCCCTTTTGATCGAAATCGGCCGCCGGCTCCCCTGGGTGACGCGGATCGGGGCCTATGCCAATGCCAAGAGCCTGAAGATGAAAAGCCGAGAAGAACTGGAAGAGCTCCGTGCGCACGGGCTGGGTATTTTGTACATGGGGCTGGAAACCGGAGACGATGTCGCCCTGAAACGGATCAACAAAGGGGCTGCGGCCCAGACGATGATCGACGAGGGTAAAAAAGCCCGCCAGGCCGGGATGAAGCTCTCGGTCACCGTGCTGCTGGGGATCGCCGGAAAAGAGCGCTCCCAGGCCCATGCCGAAGCCACCGGTCGGGTTCTTTCGGCGATGGATCCGGACTACGTCGGCGCCTTGAGCCTGATGCTGATTCCGCAAACGCCGCTTTACGATGACTGGCAGGCAGGCCGTTTTGTCCTGATCGAGCCGAGCGAAATGCTGGCCGAGCTTCGGACCATGATCGCCCACACCGATCTTTCCCAGGGGCTGTTTCACGCCAACCATGCCTCCAACTATCTGCCGATCAAGGCGCGGCTGCCCAAGGAAAAGGACAAAACCCTCTCGCTCATCGACGATGCCCTGGCCGGGCGGGTCAGCCTCAAACCGGAATGGATGAGAGCCCTTTGACCGTTGAAGTCATTTCCGGGGTTGAAAGCCGGGGAGAATCGGTGTAAACAGGTCCACCCATCCGCTTGGAATCTGAAAAAATGCCATCAATACAAAGGAGGCGCGATCATGACCCTGGGTTCGTCCGATCCGCAGTGCACCCTTGACGACCTGTGCATCAACACGATTCGCACCCTTGCCATGGACGCCATCGAGGAGGCCCGCTCCGGCCACCCGGGGGCGCCCATGGGGCTTGCCACGGCCGGATATGTCCTGTGGACCCGGGTCCTGCGCCACAACCCGGAAAACCCGCAATGGCCCGACCGGGACAGGTTCGTGCTCTCCGGGGGTCATGCCTCCATGCTCCTGTATGCGCTGCTGCACCTGACCGGATACGACCTGAGCCTGGACGACATCCGGCAGTTCAGGCAGTGGGGCAGCCGGACGCCCGGACACCCCGAATACGGCCTTACCCCGGGGGTGGAAACCACCACCGGACCGCTGGGCCAGGGGATCGCCAATGCCGTGGGCATGGCCATGGCAGAACGCCATCTGGCAGCCCGGTTCAACCGGTCCGGCAAGGACATCGTCGATCACTACACCTATGTGATCTGTGGAGACGGCGACCTGATGGAGGGGGTGACCCACGAGGCCGCCTCGTTGGCCGGCCATCTCGGCCTGGGACGCCTGATCTGCCTTTACGACGACAACCGGATCACCATCGAAGGAAGCACCGAGATCACCTTTACCGAGAATGTCGCAGAAAGATTCTCGGCCATGGGATGGCACACCCTGGAGGTGGCCGACGGAAACGATCTCGATGCCATCGAAGCGGCCATCAACGCGGCTCGGGCCGAATCCGGCCGGCCGTCGCTGATTCTGCTGCGCACCCATATCGCCTTTGGCAGCCCCGGCAAACAGGGGTCTGCAGATGCCCACGGAGCGCCCTTGGGAAGGGAAGAGGTGTGCAGAACCAAAAAAAATCTGGGCTGCCCGGAGGACCAGGATTTCTGTGTACCGGAGGCGACCCATGAAATCCGGGAACGATGCCTGGCGCGGGGCCGAGCCGCGGAAAAGGAATGGAGCGGGATTTTCCGCGATTGGGAGTCGTCGCGTGCGGACCTGGCAAAAGAATGGAAGACAGCCATGGAAGGCGGCCTTGCAGCAGGGTGGGACCAGGGTCTCCCCGAATTTGCCGAAGGCGAGCTTCTGGCCACCCGGGCCGCCTCGGGAAAGGCGCTTAACGCCTTTGCCCGGAGGATTCCGGAGTTGATCGGCGGAAGCGCTGACCTTGCCCCGTCAAACAAGACGATCATCGACGGCGCAGAAGATTTTCAGAAAGCCAACTACGGCGGGAGAAACATCAGATTCGGGGTGCGGGAGCATGCCATGGGCGCGATTTTAAACGGCATGGCCCTCCACCGGGGGGTGCGGCCTTACGGGGGGACCTTCCTGGTTTTTGCCGACTACATGCGGCCGGCGATCCGGCTGGCGGCGCTGATGAAGCTTCCCGTGATCTATGTCTTCACCCACGACAGCATCGCTGTCGGAGAAGACGGCCCCACCCATCAGCCGGTGGAGCATCTGGCCTCGCTGCGGACCATCCCGGGGCTGACCGTGATTCGCCCGGCCGACGCCAACGAAACCGTCCATGCCTGGCGGCAGGCCCTGGCCGCCGCCGACGGCCCCACGGCGCTGATTCTCAGCCGCCAGAAGCTCCCGGTCCTGCCGAAGGCCGCGCAGAAAGACGCCAGACTCGAGCTGGGCGCCTATGTGTTGGCCGAAGACGAAGGAACGACGGAGCTGATTCTGATCGCTTCCGGTTCGGAAGTGCACCTGGCCCTAAACGCCGCCGAGCGGCTGAAAAAGGAAAAGGGCGCCGGCGTTCGGGTGGTCAATATGCCCAGCTGGGAGCTGTTTGAAAAAGCGGATTCCGCCTATCGACGGACGATTTTCCCACCGGAATTGACGGTCCGGCTCGCGGTAGAAGCCGGCATCGCCATGGGATGGGAAAGATATGTGGGCGATGCCGGGGCGGTCATCGCCATGAACCGGTTCGGGGCCTCGGCCCCGGGAGGCGTCGTCATGGAGCGGTTCGGCTATACAGTGGACAACGTGGTTGCAAAAGCCATGGCCCTGCTCGGGAAATGAGAGGAAGGGGTTCAGAGGTTCCAGGGTTCTGGGTTCAGAGGTTCCAGGGTTCAGGGTTCAGAGGTTCAAGGGCTCAAGGGTTAAAAGGCTCAAAGGACCAAAAGTCCAAAGGTTCAGGGGTTTAATGATTGTTGAATCTTTGTAATTCTCAACCTCTGAACCCTGAACCCCGAACCCCGAACCCCGAACCCCGAACCCTGAACCTCTGAACCTCTGAACCCCACAACGGAGAACCCGTTTATGGACATCAAATTTTTGCTGATCACCTTCGGGATGGTGTTTCTCGCGGAATTGGGGGACAAAACCCAGCTGGCTACGGTTTGCCTGTCTGCGGATTGTGAATCTTCCAAGTGGGCGGTTTTCATCGGATCGGCGGCGGCGCTGGTACTCAGTTCCGCCCTTGCGGTGACCTTCGGCGGCGCCCTCGCCCGGGTTGTTCCTCCCGATTACATCCGGCTCGGTGCCGGGCTTTTTTTCGTGATTGTCGGCGGCTGGATGTTGGTGACAGCCACCCGGGCCGTATGCAGCATCTGACCCAATGCGGGGGTTCCCATCCCCTCCATTTTTTGCAGGACTTGAATTGTTTTTTTGGAGGAGCGTAAGGCAGCAGGTGCTTTTGACGGAAGCTGACCCATCTGTGGTTCGGTCGGTTTTTGGCGGTAATACATGAGCAAGGCATTGTTTCCTTGAGATATTGTAATCATCCTGCATCCCTGCTCTCGCCGTGAAGCTCTGGAAGGCATGTGATTTGCATATTTAAATCGCATTTCAATCCATGCCATCGAAGGGATGCTGCCCATGAAGATTCAGTGCCCAGGTTGCAACAGTTTTTATCGTTTTTACGGCAATCGCGCAGCGCAATTGCGCAAAGCCGAAATGAAGTGCCCTTGCTGCGGCCGGCAGTTGGAACCGAGCCCCTTTTATCCTGCCTCGAAGCCGGGCAGCGTCGCGGGCGCGCTCACGAGCTGCGCGATTCTCTCCTCCGGCAATCGGCTTCAGCTGTTTGACATCCCCTGCGCGGCAAGGTCCAAGAGCGCCGATTCCTCCTGAAAAAGAACCTCGCGACGTATCGTCCAACGCTCCAGTCTATATGGGTGAGGAAACCCGCAGCCTTCAGGCCGGCGGTTTCCGGTCGATATAGGGATTGTCATATTTCCGTTCCTGCGACGAGGCGCAGAATTTCCCGGGAGGTGTATTCGCCGACATCGGCCAGGGCGTCTGTGGGAAGATGGGCGTCGGCGTTGGCTGAATACAGGCACGTCACCGATGCCGGAAAATCCTCGTCTGCTCGGTAAAACACATAGCAGAGCGCGATTTTGGGAAGGGGATAGAGCAGAAAGCCGAAATCACCGGCCGTTGCAGCAGGCGGGTTTTTCCCGGAAAAGGCGTCGATGATTCGCCGGGTATTCTGCCCGACGGCTTCGACGCGGGCAACGATCGGCTGCTGGGTCCTGGCTGCAAACGCGGCGGTGTAGGGCATGCTGTCTGGAAGCTCCTTGAAGCTTTTGAGCGGTTCGATGATGCACGGAGCGTGCGATGCATGAAGTACATACATGGAAATAAGCACCCCGAGCACCCCGGTTTCGGACTGTCCGTCCAGGACTATGCCGGCCGGTGAAATGCAGCAGCGCCCGCCGAAGGCGCGGAAGAAAAATTCGTCCGATTTTCGTTCGGCGCCGAGGCGTGCGGCAACATCCGCGTCCAGATCTTCATAGAACCGTCGAAGATTGTTCCGGGCGATTTTTTGGTAGTTGCTTTTTTCCGTATCCAGAACCGGGCCGGCTCCCAATCGCATGCGGCGGTCGTCCGGGCCGGTGCTTTGGCCGCCCAGCTGCCGTGCTTTTTCGATGCCGCTTTCGGCGATGGCCACACCGCCGGAAAGGGTCCGCACCTCCACCAGCCCCCAGCCGATCAGCTCTTCTCCGACGGCGCCGGCTGTTTCACGTTCCAGGCCGAGGGCTTGTCCGATCTCGAACATGGAAAAGGTGTCCGCCGGGTCCCCGCCGCACCGATGGTAGAGTTCCTGCAAGAACCGGATTCCGTCTTCGCTGATGTCTCCCATAAAGGCTCCATTTCTCATGTGAAACTAGGCCAAAATGGCACAGTTTCACCCTTGATCAAACTGGCCGGTTAAGACCAAAAGATTCGTATAAATCTCCCGCCGAAGAATCTTGAATCTGGAATTTTGAATCCCGCCGCGGTCAGCGGCAGGGCTCGTCTGAATCCTGCCTGCGGCAGTTTCCCCCGGGCATCCCTCGATACGGCGGCAAAAGGATCCATAGGTACCCATCGCATAATTTCGGTGACGCATCTCAGGTCAAAGAGACCTCACCGCCGAGGTCGCAGAGGATGTGCAGAGAAGCTGTGCAAGGTTTTCTCTGCGGCCTCGGCGCCTCGTATATTGAAACCATCGCCGCAATAAATACGCCTACGTGTACTGAGCCGGCGTTGGAACGGTCAATCTCTCTGGGTTTCCAGCTGCCGGACACCGTATCTCATCGGCAGCAGCAAAGCGGCGATGCATAGCGCCGCCGATGCAGAAAAAGACGCGCCGGTCCAGAGCCATTGAAGCAGGGTCAGCGACCGGCCCTGGAATCCGGCCATTAAAATAGTATACACGGGCCCGGATTCCAGAACAAGAACGGCCCCGATAAAGAGGGCCGCCACGATCATGAACAGCAGCCCGCCGAAGCTGGTCACCGACTGCATCGGATTTTCGGAGGTAAAATCCGGGTAGGCGGCGCCGAAGCCGACCCCCAGAGCGACCACTCCCGGGACCATGAAGAGCACGTTGACCGTGGACAGCACCATCATGAAAGCGGAGACCTCTAAAAGGAAATTGGTGGCGACGATGAGCACCTCGGTCAATACCAGCAGGGGCAGAAAGTAAATGAAAAACTTGGTCCACAGAAAACTCTTCAAGGAGATCGGCGCGGTACGAATCAGCCAGAATGCCTCCCGCTCCAAGCTGACCGCAGGATAGGCAAAGCGGGCGGTCAACGCAGACAGCACGAAAGCGGCCAACCCCATGTTTAGAAATGACAGCAGATTTTGCAGGTAGACCGTCTTGATCGGCGACCGCTCCAGGGGAAGGACCCGAAAGTTGTAAATGTAGATCACGATGAGGGCGCCGATCAAAAAGAGCTGGGTCCACTGGGTCTGATCTCTGAAAAAGGTGCGGATCTCCTTTGCGGCCATGGCGCCCCGCGGGCCGGTAAAGCGGGAAAAAATGAACTCCCCGCCGATGGACCGCTTAAAGAGGCGGGCGGCGGCGGTTTGGGTCTTGGAAACCCCTTTGAAGTAGACCGATTCGGCAAGAAGAACCATCAGGCAGCAGAGAAAGCCGACACAGCTCAAGGAAAGCGCGTCGTGATACAGCCCGGTGAGGATCCGCCCCGAGATGAGCGCTGTGAAGCTGTCAAAGGCCCAGGTGCTCGGCAGGTAGGCGGGAAGCGGCGCCCGCAGCGCCTGGAGGTAGACCAGGGTGGTTTCGAAGAACTCCGGATCGACCAGTCGCTCCGGACGAAGGAGGCGGAATGCAAAAAAGAGGATGAGAAAGAAGGTCAGGGTCAAAAAGACGAATATGGTTCGTATCCTGGACGCCGGAACGATCATGACGGCGGTCATGATCAGCATGGCGCTGACGGCAGAGGCAATGGCCGAAAGCGAGGCAAGGTTCACGAAAAGGTTCAGGTAAAAAATGGGACCGGCCCGAAAGACGATTCCGTATGCGATGAAAAACGGCAGGGCATAGATCCCGACCATCCAAGAGCTGTCGACGGTGCTTTCGAGCCACCGCGCCAGAAAGATCTTGCGGCCGGGGACCGGCGTCGCATGGACCAGCGACAGGTCGCGGCTCAGATAGAGCTTGGAAAGAAGGGTCAATATGCTGCTGAAAATCAGCAGGGAAAGAAAAGTGACAAGAACCATGGACAGCAGCTTGTGGGCGAGCATCTCGCCGAGCTGGTCGACGCTTCTAAAGTAGGTCAGCACGCGCAGAGACAGCGCGAACAAGCCGGCCCAGAACAATCCTCCGATGACGCCCAGCACCGCCAGCTTCAGACGGCGATCGCGCTTTCCGGCCGTACCCCGCGCCCGAAAGGACCATAGGCGGGGTTTGAGCAGGGTGACAATCTCACCCATGGCGGACTCCGCCGATCCCGAGGCTGTCTTCTTCCATCAACCGGATGAATACCGCTTCCAGGTCGGTTTCCGTGGTTTTCGCCTGGCGCATGAGATCTTCCGGAGAGCCGGTGGCGATCAGCCTCCCGCGGTGGATGACGCCGATCCGGTGGCATAGATCCTGAGCGACCTGAAGGGTATGGGTCGACATGAAAATGGCCGCGCCGCCTGCGGCGAGATTCCGGAAGAGGTCCTTGACCATTTTGATCGCGATCGGATCGAGGCCCACCATCGGCTCGTCCACCACGATCACCTTCGGATCGATGAGCAGCGCGGCCGCCATGACGACCCGCTGTTTCATGCCGTGGGAAAATGCTTCGATCAGTTCGTTGGACCAGTCGAGCAGGGAAAACCGGTCGAGCTCTTTTTCGGCGCGTGCCTTGAATCCGTTTCCGCCGACGCCGTAAAGTTCGGCGTGGAAGCGGAGAAATTCCATCGCCGTGAGCTTTTCATACAGATAGGGGCGGTCCGGAATAAATCCGATTCTGCGCTTGGCCTCTTCCGGAGCTTTTGCCATGTCGAAGCCGCAGATCCTCACCCGGCCCGAGCTCGGGGCCAGGATGCCGCCGAGCATCTTGATGGTGGTGGTCTTGCCGGCGCCGTTGGGGCCGATGAAGCCGAAGATCTGCCCCGGTGGCACTTGCAGGGTCAGGTCTTTTACGGCGGTGATTTCCGCGTATGTCTTGGTCAAAGACTCCAGCTCGATCATCTTTTTCCCGCTATCGTTGTGCGTTCTGCGCTTCACCGGCGCCGGGTTCGAGCACGGTCAGCCGCACACGGCCGATCACCGACATCAGGTCGACCTGCTGCTCCGGAGAGCCGGCAGCCAGGCGGATATGGGACACGTCGGCCGGGATCTGGTCGAACAAGGCGTCCACCGTGATCCACCGGCCCACGTAGACCCGGTTCCAGGCGTGGTAGAAAAAACGGCCCCGGAGGTAGACGAGCCCGGCTTCGATTTCGGCGGGAACCCCGGCGGCACGCGCCAGGGCGGCCATGAGCACGGCATGCTCGTTGCAGTCTCCGACACGGTTTTGAAGGGTGGCCAACGCATCCGGCATGGAAACCACCGGACGCTGTTCGATGTTGGAATGGATCCAGGCCAGCAGCAGCCGCACCCGTTCCAAAGGAGTTCGGCTCTTTGCGGTGACTTCTCCGGCCAGTTTCCGGATCCGCGGGTGATCGGACTGGATAAACGGCGTCGGCGACAGGTATGGGTCGGCAAGGGCGTCGAGCGCTTCGTCGGTGAGCCGCTGGGGAAGGCCTTCCAGCGATTCTTTTGTTACGGTGAGCACGCTTCCCGTCATCTGCTGCCGGCTGCCGCCGAGATCCAGCCGCTGCAGATCGATGCCGGAGATTTCCACCCGCAGCCGATCCAGCTCCCGGGCCCGGGAAAGATCGACGTTGGATGAAATCGACACCGCTTCTGTCATGTCTTCGCTGGCTTCCACCGGCAGACCGAACAGGGCCGATTCCCGGTCGGTCTTCTCGAGCATGATGCCCAGAAATCCTTTCTGGCGAAGAATCTCTCCGCCCTCACCGATCCAGGCTTCCTGATAGACGCCTTTGAAATCGAGGACCACTTTATGGGCCTGCACCGTCTTGCCCATGATTTGAACCGGTTCGATGCCGATCACTTCCACCGCAACCGGCTCCTGGCCCATGGTGGCCGGGTCGAACACCGGCACGACCTTTCGCATGCCGGGCTCGACTCCCGACGCCCAAATCGCATCGAATATGCCGGCGGCCAGGTACGGTTTGGACGCCAGGGGGACCTCCAGGCGCCGGCGGCTTCCTTCGTTTTCGGTCTGCACGATCAGGCGGTCGCCTTCGACGGCGCCTGTTGCCGAAAATTCGAACCGGCCCGAACTCATGGAAAACCGGAAGCCCGCCAGGGTCAGATCCGGGTTCATGCGGCCCTCGGTTTTCAGATGGATGCTGTGGACCATTCCCATGGTGTTGATCCGCATAAACAGGGTCTGCTCCAGGACAATGCCTTGATCCTCCCGGGAGACGACGGCATGGGAAAAGCCGATCTTTCGGTTGTTCTGGAAGATATTCATCCAGGTGCTTCGCTCGGAGACGGCAGAGGCGCTGGCCTCCGGAAGGCTCTGGCGCTGTAAAAGCCGGTCGATCAAGCCGACCCTGTCTGTCATGAGCAGCGCGAAGACCAGGCCGAAAACGACCGCTCCGATCCGATACGGTCGAATGGTTGAGCAAGAAAACGGCAAAATTCCCCCTGACCCCCTTCCCGCATGGAAGCGGCTTTCTACCGCAGCGCTTGTCCATGCCTCCGGGTGCCGCAAAAATCATGAACCGTTTCAATCATAATCCTTCGGCATGCAAATGCAAAGGGCCGCCCGACAATGAAACGCCGACGCCGTCCACTCTTTTTCCCGTGATTCCGGCGCCGGTTCCGGGGCAATTTCCGATGCGGGCCTCCCGACCCCTCATTTTCCGCCGGCAGGCCCGGCGCCGGGCCTGCGGCCGAAGGAATCCCTTGACTTCCAGCACCGGCGCGTCTATCTTCAGCGTGAAGCTTCAATGAAGCGTTGATCGGCATTTCTTGTGCACTTCTCAGGGATTATTTGGGCGTGAGGTCCCTCCGATTTTCCCCTCCTCCGGGTCCCGCTGTTGATTTGACCCAGGTAAACTTCCGACGACTTGCACTGGAAGCCAAACACAGTCCACGCGAGGAGGAAGGCAATGGTCGAAGGTGTGATCAAGTGGTACAATGAAAAAAAAGGATACGGGTTTATCGAAACCGATGCCCAGGGCGATATCTTTTTTCACCGAAACGGGGTGGAGGATCCCGGTTTTTTCGGCATTCAAAAGATGGAGCGGGTGACGTTCGAGATCAAGGATACACCCAGGGGAAGGCAGGCGGTTAGAGTCAAGGTGCTGTAGCACCGATGGTGGTTACGATCAATTCGGCGGTTGCACGGTGCACCGCCGTTTTTTTGCCAAAAAGGAGGCATCATGATGGATTTGGGCATCGACCTGTCCATGGATACGGACAACCTATACATCGAAGAGTCATTTACGGACATGAAAGTCGGTACGATCCGCCGACTGACCCCGGTGCTGGCCGACGGTTCGCCCGATGAAAATCGGTCGAAGCTCTACCTGGGGCACACCCAGCTGATGTCGCCCAACGGCCCCCTGCCGGTGAGCTGCGAGATCGAAGCCGAAACGCTTTCCGAGGCGATGGAGCGCTTTCCCAAGGCCGTCGCCGGCGAGGTGGAGCGGATCGTCGAGCAGGCCCAGAAGGCCCAGGCAGAACAGCAGGGGCAGCCGAAGAGTTCTTCGGATTCCGGGATCATCATCCCCGGCCGTTAACCTCAGCGCGAGCCCGGCGGGCCGGTCAGGGTTGAAGGGAAGGAAGCCGGCCCCTGTTGGATTCAAGCGCAATTATGATGACGTCTTTTTCACCGCAGAGGCGCAGAGGTCGCAGAAGATGTGCGCAAAGATGATTTTAAGAGGGTTTTCTCTGCGTCCTCGGTGCCTCCGCGGTGAGTTTTCATTGGGCTGAGGAACGTCACCGAAATTATGCGTTCGAGCAATTTGATGCCGCAGATCAAGCGGCCTCATCCTTTCCGGATTCGATCCCGATCCAGGGGGTCGCCCCGCCAAGCCGCCTCCAGAACCATGAGAAAATCCGCAAAGTCGAGATCCTCCGGATTATAGAAAATCGAACCGTCCTCCAGGGCCTTTTCGGCGATGTCGGCAAGGCGCTCGGCAGGCACCATGGGCCGGTCGTTTCGATCCCGAATTTCGGCCAGATTCCGGGGATGGCGCCCTCCGGTGGCTTCGTGAAGGTTCTGGTTGAGCTGCCGGATGGTTGCGATGACCCGTTCGGCCCGCAGGTGCACCGGGGTGGTCGCCGCCGGTTCGACGCCGGCCAGGGGCAGGAGGAGCTCGGCGGTCAGGTGGGCGTTCCTGTGAAAGTTGTACTCCAGGCCGTAGGGGAGCAGCACCGCCATGCACACGCCGTGGGGCGCCCGGCAGACCGCCCCGACCGAGTGGCCCAGGGTGTGCACCATGCCCACCATGGCGTTGGAAAAGGCGATGCCGGCCAGGGTGGCGGCATTGGCCAGGGCCAGCCGGCCCTCCCTGTCTTCGGGATGTCCGACGACCCGCAGCAGATGGCGCCGGATCAGTTCGACCGCAGCCGTGGCATGGGCGTCGCTGAGCGGATTTTTCTGCAGGCAGGTATAGGCCTCCACCGCATGGGTCAGGGCGTCCATCGCGGTTGCCGCCGTCAGGGCCGGCGGCAGGGAAAGGGTCATCCGGGAGTCGAGAACCGCGGCATCGGGAAGCAGAAACGTCGAGGTAAAAATCATCTTCAAGCGACGCTCCCGGTTTTTGATGACCGCCACCAGGGTGACCTCCGAACCGGTTCCCGCGGTGGTGGGCACCGCCACCAGGGGGTTGAGGCGGCGCTTCAAGGCGCCGGCCCCTGTAAAGTTCATCAGGTCGCCGCTGTTTTCCGAAACCATGATGTTGACCCCCTTGGCCGTGTCCATCACGGACCCCCCGCCTACGGCAATGATCGCATCGGCATTTGCGCTGCGGTAGGCGCCGGCGATTCGTTTGACGGCATCCAGATCCGAATCGGGGGGCACATCGTCTTCCACGCCGACGATGTCGATTTCAGCCTTCACCGCGGCGACGACCGTTTCCACCAGGCCGGCGCCGGAAACGCCGGCGTCGGTAACGATCAGCGGGCGCGAAGCCGCAAGGCCCCGCAATAGCGGCGGGATCTGCTCAAGGGCCCGGTGGCCGGAAACGATCCGCACCGGGCAGCAGAATTCAAAGTAGCCGGGTAGGGTCATTCGAACCTGCCTCTTGGTTCATGTGCGTCAAACGGTTTTCCCAGGCGGCTTTCAGCAGGGCCGTGAAATGCGCCGGGGACGGCCCGGAGCCTGCCTTTCCGGCGGCCTCTGCGATCGACGGCAAGGCGGCAGCCGAGATGCCGGCGGTAGCAAGGGTCCGGGGGAAAAGGCCGGGCCGCCGGGCCGAAAGCCGGTGGTATGCATCGGCAAGCCGGCGCACGGCCAACCCGGGACGCAAGCGGATCGAGGCCTCGGCATACCGATCCTGGCCGGCTGCGGGCAGAAGCAGCGCCCCCACCGGAAGGGGGTTTTGCTGAAGGACCCCGGCCAGAAAAAACGGCAGCAGCAGGCCGGCAAAAGCCCCGGCGCCCGCTTCAGCGCGTTCGGCCAGGGCCGTTGCCGCACAGAGGATCTCTTCGGCTGCCGAGGCTTGGCCGGCCACGGCCGCCATGACCGATGCCGAGGCCACCGCCGTTCGTCCCCGGGCCGCATGGGCCCCGGCCAGGGCCTCTTGCAGATGATTCACCGCCAGTTGAACCGCGGCGGCGGCATAGGCCGTGCAGTAGGGGTTTTCAAATGCGCGGACAAACGCTTCGGCGCCCCTGGCCAGCGCCAGGAGCCCGGTGTCGGCGGTTTCCTTCGGCCCCGCCCAGGACAGCAGGCGCGGATCGACGACGGCCAGATCCGGCATCGACCGCGGCAGCGCACCGCCGGGGTCGTTCTCTGCCGCCGTTTGCCGACATCGAAGTTCGCTTCCGTCTTCCACGCCGACAGGCAGATAGATCCAGGGGATCCGCTTTTTTTCCTCCGAGAGGCGAAACGCGGCCGCTCCGGCGGCCGCGGCCGCCGGTCCGCCTCCCACGGCAACGAAAGCGTCCCTGTCTCGGAGGCGGCAGAGCCGGGCCAGGGGGGCGGTGTCGCCTTCGGTGGGCTGCAAGGGGGGAGTGGCGGCAACGG
>JAIPEL010000131.1 GCA_021737185.1 Desulfobacterales bacterium
AACTTCGACCGAGGCCGGCGGCAATAACCGACCTGTCCCCGCCTTGGGTTTTGGAGGTTGGAGGGCCACGCTCCGTCGTGGCCGGTATTGGGTCATTGCTGGCAACACGGACGCGACAGAGCGCGTCCCTCCACCGGCAGAGGCTTCGACACAAGTTTCAGGTTTGATCAAACTGGCAGGCTAATGCCAAAAAATTCCGATAGAATTCCCTACGGCAACCCTTGAACCTTGAACCCTGAACCCCGCGCCAGCGGCGGGGCTCGTATGAAACTTCGATCGCAGGCAAATGCGACAGGGAAGAAAATTTTCAAATCTCAAGCACCAAATCACAAACAAAATCCAAATTCCAAGCACCAAATTCAAAACAAGACACCCCAGAAAGGCTTTGGCCCTTGTTTGGATATTGTGATTTGGTGCTTGTTTGAAATTTGGTGTTTGGTGCTTGGGAATTTTATACCCGCCGGATTCCGTATCTCGCTATGCTACCTTGCGGCAAGGGTGCGGCCTGGATGACGGGCTGGGTATAATGAACTTTCAAAAAAGCGTGTTTTTTCTTTGAGCCAAAAGATCCGAAGAAGAGTGACACCATCCGGTGAAAATGGGTTTCAACATCTCTATTCAGCGTCGGTTCATTCTTTTTTTGCTGCTTCCGGTCGCTGTACTGTTGTTCACCGTCGGCGGGTTCGGCTGGTATTTCGCTCGGCAGGCCCTCCTGGATCAGTGGCGCGAGGCGGCGGTCCTCAGGCTTCAGCGGGCCGCCCACTTCATCGATATGCGCCTGGACCGGCCCATCGAGTGGATTGAGGTTTTCCATAAAAGCGGAAGCCTCAGTGGAAGCCGCTTTTCGCAGCAACAGGTTTTCGAACAGCTGCAAAGCCTGGAAGGAGTCGTTCGCGCCGAGCTTCAATGGCGGGACGAGGCAGGCGGCCGCATGGAAATGCCCGGCCGAGCCATGGGGATGAGGCGGCCGATGGGACCGATGATGCAATTTTCCCGTGGACGGCTCAGCCGCCTGACGCTTCCCGAATACAATGCCGAACAGGATGCGAAAACGGTGGTCCTGGCTTCCGAGCAAAAAGAGATGGACCGCATCAACCGAGAGATGGGTGCCGAAGCGTTGCCGACCTTCCAGATGGGCATCGGAATCCATGCCGGCGAGGTCGTGGTGGGCAACATCGGCTCGGAGGCCCGGGCGAAATATGGCATCGTCGGAAGGGCGGTCAACCTGACGCAGCGGATCCAGGCGGCGGCAGAAGGCGGCCAAGTGGTCGTTTCAGAAGCGGTGGTCAAGCATGCCGGAAACTGTCTGACCGTCGAGGACTCCTTTGAACCGAACCTCAAGGGAATCGAAACGCGGTGCGCCTTTCGGTGGTCTTGCAATGCAGAGAAGATGATTAATTGGCTGATTGGTTGATTCGTCAACTGGTTAAAAATGACGACTTCGTAAAAAGTCCGAATCGGCCCCTATTCGTCATTCCGGACGAGCGGAGCGAGATCCGGAATCCAGTGATTTCGATAAATTCTGGATTCCGGGTCAAAAAAGCTTGCCCCGGACTCGATCCGGGGTCCGGAATGACGTTTCGGGCACTTTTTACGAAAGCATCAAAAATGGGCCAGCGCGGTGAAAATATCCATTTGACTATTCGACTATTCAACCAATCAACCCTTTTTCACCTGACTCATCAGGCCTTTCCTGGCCGAAGCATCGGCAGACTCTCCCAGCGCTCTGCCGCCTTCTGCCTTCTTGGCAATTCGCTTGAAATCCTCTACGATCATGTAGATCGAGGGGACCAGCGCCAGGGTGATCACGGTGGCAAACAGGACGCCGAAGCCCAGCGAGACCGCCATGGGAATCAGAAACCGCGCCTGGCGGGAGGTTTCGAAGATCATCGGCGTCAGGCCGCCGAAGGTGGTCAGGGTCGTCAGCAAGATGGGGCGAAAGCGCAGCTGGCCTGCCGCAAGAATGGCCGCGTAGGCAGAGGCCCCGTCCCTTCTTTCGATGTTGGCCCTGTCGATGAGCACCAGCGAATCGTTGACCACGACCCCTGTCAGGGCCAGCACCCCGAACATGCTCATGACGCTGAGACTGTACCCCATGATGAGATGACCGATGACAGCACCCACGATGCCGAAGGGGATCGAGACCATGATAATGGCCGGCTGCACGTAGCTGTTCAGGGGAACGGCCAGCATGGCGTAGATCACCACCAGGACCGCCGCCAGCCCCTGAAACAGGGCCTGCATGCTCTCGCGCCGGTCGGCCTGGCTTCCTTCCAGGCTGTAGCCAAGCCCGGAATATTTGCCCTGCAAAGAGGGCAGGACCTCGCCGATGACATCGCGCAGCACCTCGTCGGCCTTGCTCCGGGGACGCACATCGGCCGATACGGTCACCACCCGGCGGCCGCCCCGCCGATCGATGCTGGTGTATGACCTGCCCCGCTGAACCGTAACCCCCTGCTGCAACGGCAGCTCGCCGCCGGCCGGGGTGCGCAGCATCAATTCTTCCAGGTTGTATTCGGAGATCCGCTCGCCTTTGGGCAGCCGAACCATGACCTTGACCTCGTTTCTCCCCCGCTGCTGGCGAAGGGCCTCGGCGCCGTAATACGCGCTTCTCACCTGGCGGGCGATTTCCCTCGCCCTGAGCCCGAGGCTGCGGGCCTCGGGCAGCACCTGAAAGTCGATCTGCTGCTTGCCCGGGGAAAATCCGTCGTCCACGTCCACCACGGTGGGGTAAAACGACATGGCATCGGCCAAGTCGGCGCTCGCCTTTTCCAGAACGTTCAAGTCGTGATGGCTCAGCTCCAGGGAAATGGCCGCACCCCGGCCGGGTCCGCCGGCATCGGATTCGAACCGCAGAGATTCCAGGCCTGGAATCAGGCCTACCCGCTGCCGCCACCGGTCGGTGAACGCCGAGGTGGACACGGGCCGAACGTCCGGCGGGGGCAGATAGACCCTTACCGTGGCCACATTGCCCTCGATGGTGGCAAAGATCCCCTCCACGAGCCGCTCACCGTTGCCCGCTGCCGCCACCGCCTTGGCTTCGTCCACCAGGCGCCGCTGAACGCGCTGGGTCCGCTCGAAAGCGCTGCCGAAAGGAAGGGTGGCCGTGGCCATGGCATAATCGGACTCCACCTTGGGGAACAGCTCGAATCCGAGCCGGCCGCTGCGGACATAGCCGACGGTGAGAATCAGCACGGCGACAGCGACGCCTACCGACACGTAGCGCCAGCGCAGCACCAGACCGAGAGCCGGCCGGTAAAACCGATGAACGGCCCGGACAAAGGCCCGGCTGAACCGGGCCTGCAGCTGCTCCAGGCGGGCAAACACTCCATAGGAGCGGCGATCTTTCTGATGGCCCAGGTGGGCGGGTAAAATGAACAGGCTTTCCACCAGGGAAACGGCAAAGACGAAGATCACCACAACCGGAATCTGCCGGAAGACCTTGCCCATGATCCCCGGGACGAAGAACATCGGGACGAAGGCCACCATGTTGGTGAGCACGCCGAAGGTCACCGGCATGGCGATCTCCCGGGCCCCGGTCACGGCCGCGAAAAACCAGGGCTTTCCCTGCTGGCGATGATGGTAGACGTTTTCTCCGACCACGATGGCGTCGTCGACCACGATGCCTAAGGTGACGATAAAGGCGAACATGGACACCATGTTGATGCTCACCCCTGCGGCCGGGAGAATGAGCAAAGAGCCGAGAAAGGAGATCGGAATCCCCAGGCTGACCCAGAATGCCAGCCTCGGCTCCAGGAAAAGCGCCAACAGCAGAAAAACCAGGCAGAGCCCCAGATACCCGTTGTTGAGAAGCAGCCCCAGACGCTGGCGGTAGATGTCGGACCGATCGTTCTGAAGGTCGATGCCTATACCGGGAGGAAGACTCGGCTCGAACGCGGCCACCGCTTTTTTGACCGCATCGGAAACCTGGACCGGGGTCTGCTCTCCGACCCGGTAGACCTCGACCAGCACCGCAGGCTGGCCGTTGTAGGTCGACTCGTAGTCGGTCTCCTCGAACCCGTCCTTGACGGTGGCGATGTCTTCCAGCAGGACACGGGTTCCACCTTTGGCGGTGATGATCGGAATGCGGCCGAATTCCTGGCCGAAATCCCGCCGCTCCTTCATGCGGATGAGCACGTCGCCGCCGGGGGTCTTGATGGCGCCGCCGGGCAGCTCCACGCTCGCCCGCCGAATCCGGTCGGCCACTTCTTCCAGGGTGAGCCCATAGGTACGGAGCTGCTGCTGGGGGACCTCCACGCTGATCTCGAAGTCCCGGACGGCGGCGAGCTCCACCTGGGTGATTTCCGGGTCTTCCAGGAGCCGGTCCCGGAGACGCTCGGCCAGTTCCCGCAGCACAAGCTCGCTCTGGTCGCCGTGCAGGGCCAGGGAGACGACGTAGCGCTTACGGGAGACTATGCTCACCTGAGGGTCTTCGGCTTCTTCCGGAAAGGAGACGATCCGGTCCACCTCGGCCTGGATCTCCTGGGAAAGCCGCTGGATGTCTTCGCCTTCGATCATCTCCACGGTCACGGTACCGGCACCTTCCCGGGCCGTGGAGGTGATCTTCTCGATTCCCTCCAGGCCTTCCACCGCCTCTTCGACGGCGAGAAGGATGCCCTGCTCCACCTCCTGGGGGCTTGCCCCGGGATAGGGAACGGTGATGCTCACCATGTCGAGTTCGAAATCCGGGAAAACCTCCTGCTTGATCCGGGTCCCCAAAAAGAGGCCTCCCAGAAGAAGAAGCAGCATGAGCAGGTTGGCCGCCACTGAATGGCCGGCCATCCAGCGGATCGGTCCGCCGGCAGGCTGCGTTGCCGCGCTTTTATCCGCCATGGCTCCCGCCTTCTCTCATTGCCGGCGCCGAAAGCGGGGGCGAGTTGCCGCCTTTTGCCGCTTCCTCCAGCCGGACCTTCATCCCCGCCACCGGCGCAGGAAGACCGGACACCACGAGCCGGTCCCCGGCCTGAACTTTATTTTCGAGCACCACTGTTTCCGCATCCCGCCAGATCGGAGAAACCTTCCGGATCTCCAGGGTCGAATCTTCTGAAAACATCCAGATCGTGTCGTTGTCCCGCAGGGCGGTGCGGGGAACGACAAACACATCTGCAAGTTTTCTTCCTTCGATCTCCACCCTCACGTATTCGCCGATGAGAAGCGGGGGAACGCCGCCGCCGGACTGCTTCAGGCGCAGCGGGTCTTCGATTTCGATCAGGACCTGGGCCATACGGCCTTCACTGGTCAGGTCTCCCATGAGCCGGGCCACCCGGCCTTCGATCCGATGGCTTACAGCGTAGACAATGGCGGCCGGAGAACCGCTTCCCTCATTGTGTTGAGGAATCCGGATCCAGTCGAGCCGGTCGACCGGAATCGAGGCCTGCACCCAGTAGATATCGGTGCCCACCAGTTCCGCCAGCGGCTCCTGGGGAGACACCTGGGAGCCGAGGTCCACCGACCGAGACAGGACCATGGCGTTAAACGGCGCCTCGATCCGGGTCCGGGCAAGGTCCAAAGCGGCCTTTTCCACCGACGCCTCGGCGGCGGCCACGTCGGCCATGGCCTTCTCCAGATGCGGTTTTCGCAGGGCCAGGTCGGAGTCGCCAGGATCTGTTCCCCAGTCCCCCTGGAGCAGGGCCCACTCTTTTTTGGCCACCTCCTGGCGGCCGAGCTCCAGCTTCAGTGCATACTGGCTTTCCACCAGCCGGCTTTTAGCCTGCTGCAAGGCCAGCCTGTAGTCGGCGTCTTCGAGCTGAAGGATGCGCTCGCCCCGGTTCAAAAATCCGCCTTCGACGAATTCCGGATGCCCTGCGTCCACCTGTCCCAACACCCTAGATCGAAGCACGATCCGGCGGGCAGGCACGACCGTGCCCATGGCCTTGACCGTCACCGTATAGGGGGCCGGACGCAGCGGTTCCACCTGGACCACCGGCACCCACTCTGCCGGCGGACGCTTTGCGGTCCGGGGGGCTGTCTTGTTCAGGTAGGCAGCGCCCGCGATGCCGGCACCGACGATCATCAGCGCCAGAAAAATGCGGATCATCCGCTTCCACCAACGCACCGGCTCCGGTTCACGGGGCAGTTCGGGCTTGTCTTCGATACGCTCGTCCATGGCTCAACTTCCAGTATCTTTGACCGGCGGGCGAACCCGGTTTCCGGTCATCGGCGGCGGGGTCATTTCCTCTGCCCAGGTCCCACCCAAGGCGCGGTGAAGCTGGATTCTGGTGGCGAGCAGGTCCGCTTTGCGCTGGACCAGCTCCCGCTCCAGTCTCTGAACCGACAACAGCTGGGTCAGCACCGGCAGATAGTCGTTCAGGCCGTTTCGATACCGGTTTCCAGCCTCCTCCAGCGCCTGCCGGGCGGTGGCGATCACTCTGGCGATCCCTTCGATATGCTCTTTTTGTCTGGCCTCGCTGACCAGGGCGTCTTCGACTTCCTTGACAGCGGTCAGCACCGTGCGTCGGTAGACGGCCAGGCGTTCGTCTGCGACGGAGACGCTCCGTTCGACCTCTGCGGCCCGCCGTCCCCCGTCGAAGATCGGCGCCGTTAGGTTGGCCGCCAGACTGAGCAGCCAGCGGTCGAAAATCACATCCAGGTCTCCTTCGCCGTAACGAGCGTTTGCCGCCAGGCTCAAGGCCGGCAGCCGGTTGGCCCTGGCTTCGGCCACCTGCCAATCGGCGGCTTCCAGCCTGAGGCCGGCGGAGCGGACATCCGGCCTCGCCGAGAGCAGATCGGCCGGCAGGCCCGCGGGCGGCAGGGGGGCCGGATCCGGCAGAGACTGCCGTCGAACCGCCAGTTCCGTCCGGGGCGGCTTTCCAAGCAGCACGGCCAGCTGGTGGTTCAACAGGGCCTCGCGCTCTTCCACCAGTGGAAGTTCAGTCTCGAGGTTTTCCACCACCTGCTTTTGCTGGTAGACGTCCAGGGCGGAGACCATGGCCGTCTTGAACCGAAGCTTTACCAGCTCAAAAAGGGTCCTGTTGATCTTCAACTGCTCTTCGATGAGGTCTTTTTGCATCCGCTGGGAGATGATCCCGATCCATCGGCTGGCCACTTCGGCCGAGAGTGTGACGGCCGCAGTGTTGAGATCCTCCCGGGCTGCGGCCGCACCCAGCAGGGCGGCTTCCCTTCCGGCCGCGACCCGCCCCCAGAGATCGATTTCGTATCGGCTCGCCAGGCCGATGCCGGTCTGTTCGAGCTGTCTGCTCTCTGCAGCGGCGCTCGATTTTTGCCGGCCCACCAGGGCGCTGCCCTCGGCGGTCAAATCCGGATACCGTGCCGCCCCTGCCTGCACGGCAACCGCCCGGGCCTGGTTCAACCGGGCCCAGGCTTCCTGAATGGAAAGCCCGTCGGCCATGGCGGTTTCCACGAGCCGGTTCAGCTCCGGATCGGCAAAAGAATGCCACCAGCGGCGTTCCGGCTCGGATTCGCCGGTGTAAAGCGAATAGGTCTGGGGCAAATCCTCTTCGGGAACGGCTCTGGGCCGGGGGGCAAACGGACTGCAGGCGGCTCCAAGGATCGAGCACACCATGACCGCGATCAGAATCTTCCGGGTTCGAAGGGGCAGCAAGTGCGGCACTTCTCCATTTTCGATTCAAGCCTGCAAAAATCAGGCAGCTAAATATAGGAATATTATAATGGACCGCAAACAAAACAAAAACAGTTCGACAGGGGGAATAACATTTGAGTGTTTTGCGCGGAACGCATCATAGTAATCCAAGCGCGGCAGCGATTGGATTACACGTTGAAGCGGAAGGTGATGATGTCTCCGTCCCGGACTTCGTAGGTCTTTCCCTCCAGGCGCACCGTTCCTTTGGACCGGGCGTCCTTGAAGGTGCCGGCGTCCATCAGGTCGTCGTAGGCAAGGGCCTCCGCCCGAATGAATCCTTTTTGAATGTCCGAGTGGATGGCGCCGGCCGCTTCCACGGCCGGGGTTCCTTTCCGTATGGTCCAGGCCCGGACCTCGTCTTCACCCACGGTGAAAAAGGAGATCAGTCCCTGGAGGCGGTAGGATTGGTCGATGATTCTGTCCATGGCAGAGGCGGTGATGTTGAACTCCTCCAAAAAGGCGCCGGCCTCCTCGGCGTCCATCTGGGCAAGCTCCTGTTCAAGCCTTCCTTTGATCACGGCGCAGGTTTCGGTTTCGGCAAACGCTCCGGCCGAAGGGGCGGCATCGTCTTCATCTTCGTTGTTGAACAGGACCAGCATCGGTTTGGCCGACAAAAAAGCGTACCCCCGCAGGGCCGGCGCCTGGCAAAGCTCGGCGTCGCGACGAAGGGGCTTGTCTGCTTCCAAATGCTCCCGGCATCGTGCCAAAAGGGGCTGTTCCTCGGGGTCGGGCTTTTTGCCTCGCTGGATATCCGCCGCCAGACGCTCCAGGCGCTTTTCGACAACCACCAGGTCCGAGAGAATCAGCTCCTGGTCGATTTCGGCAAAGTCGGCGGCCGGGGCCGGGGCCGGCATTCCGGGGGGCGCAAAGTTGCGGATCACATGCAGCAGTGCGTCGCAGTCACGCACCTGCACCCAGATGCTCTGCTCCCTGCCCTTTTCCTTCTGCTGCAGGGCCGCGGCCGGAAGAAAATACTCCACCTGGGCGTAGATGGTCTTTTTCGGATGGTACATCCGGCTGAGCACGTCCACCCGCGGATCCGGCACCTTTACGGTGCCGATCTGACTCTCGGTCAGATGCACCGCTGCCGGATTGCCGGTCAACGCCTCGAACACGGTCTTTTTTCCGGCCCCGGGGAGACCGACGATTCCTAGCTTCACGTTTCAACTCCCGACGGTACGCTGTTGCAGGCAGCACAATTCTAGACTGAACCGCTGCTTTTTATCACTGCACGGGTTGATTGGTCGAATGGTTGATTCGTCAAATGGGAAAGACAACTCGAGCGCACAGTGACAAAAGATGGATGGTCCGTCGACACCCATTTCCCATCCCCACAGCCAAACACGCAACCATTCAACGAATCGACCAATCAACCATTTGACCTTGCCGTCCCCCACCACTCCGGCGGGGTCGGCTCTCTATAGGAGATGGCCTTGAAGCGGGCCGGTCCGAAGTAGATGGCAGCCACCCGCCCGTTTCCGATGTACAGCAGGGAGCCGAAATTTCCTTCGGCGATACGGTCGGCGATTTTCTGGAAAAGCGCGCGCACCTTTTCGTGGTAGCGCTCGCTTCGGATAACGACCCTTCCCTCCTTCCATTGGAAGGTGTCGAACGCCTTCTTCAGTTCGGGTTCGATCTCGAGAAAATCCCGCCGGGAAATCCCTTCGATCTCCCCCATGATGATGCTGTGGCCTGCCATGGCAGGAAATCTTAGCGCAGGGGGAAAAGGTTCGCAACCGTGAACCGTTATACAGTATAAAGTAAAAACCCAAGGTTCTTCGAAAACTCATTGCCTTTTTCCTTTCCCTTCGATGGAGATTGCCTTCCATTCCCCCTATCGATAGGGAAGGGTGATGCATTTCCCTCCCCCTGGATGGGGGAGGGTCAGGGTGGGGGTGACAATAACATAAATACCCTCAGGAGGCTTGCTGCAGGGGGGAACCGGTGCGGGCCACCAAGGCCCCCACCGGGCAGATCTCGATGCAGGCCCCGCAGTCGGCGCATTCGGTTTCGTCGGCGCCGAATGCCGAAACGACCGTAGAAAAGCCCCGGCCGGCAAAAGCCAGCCGCGGGAGCCCGCTTTGGGAACGGCACACGGCAACGCACTTTCCGCAGAGCACGCAGCGGTTGGGGTAGTAGTCGACAAAGGGATGGTCATAAACGATGGATTCGGCCTTCAGGCACTTGGGCAGCCGCCGGCTTTTCAACCCGACCTTTAAAAACCGGGCGATGTCCTGGAGGGCGCAGCTCCGGTTGGCCGGACAGGTCTTGCAGGCCACGTCGTGCACCGACAGCAGCAGTTCCAATCCGGCGCGCTGCAGCCGCCGGACCTCCTCGGTGTCGGTTTTCACGGTCATCCCGTCTGCCACCGAAACGGTGCAGGAGGTCACCGGCCGGGGCATGTCATCGATCTGGACGAAACACATCCGGCAGGAAGCCGCCGGCGCCGGCCGCTGTTCCAGATAGCAGAGGTTGGGGATGTAAATCCCGTTTTCCAGGCAGGTCTTGAGCAGGTTGGCGCCTTCTTCGGCTTCGAGCTGTCTTCCGTCTACGGTGATGGTTGCCATTGATGCTGTTCCTAAATGCTGGTTTCTGGATCCTGGATCCTGGATGCTGGATCCTTATGTGAAACTTCGGTCGAAGCCGGGGTTTTTGTAGGGCACGACCTCCGTGTCGTGCCTTTCGGAACGGCACGGAGGCCGTTCCCTACATAGGCAGAGGCTTCGAGGCAAAGTTTCATTTTTGATCAATCTGG
>JAIPEL010000132.1 GCA_021737185.1 Desulfobacterales bacterium
GCCATCCCCTTCAACCCCATGTGCTTGGTGACCGCCGCCGTCAAAGTCGTCTTGCCGTGGTCAATATGGCCGATCGTCCCTACGTTTACGTGCGGCTTCTTCCGCTCAAACTTCTCCTTCGCCATCTCGTCAACCTCCCCCACATCCGGGATGATTTGTTGGATTGTTCCGGCTGAAAACCGGTGCTACCACCTGTAGTGGGCGAATGCCTTGTTGGCCTCTGCCATGCGGTGGGTGTCTTCCTTCTTCTTGACCGCCGCTCCGCGGCTGTTGGCCGCATCGAGCAATTCTCCAGCGAGCTTCGGCACCAAACCTTTTTCCGATCGGCCCCGGGCATAAATGATCAGCCAGCGGATGGCCAAAGCGGTGCGCCGCTGGGGCCGGATCTCGGTGGGCACCTGGTAGGTGGAGCCCCCCACACGCCGGGACTTGACCTCGATCATCGGCCGAACATTTTCAACGGCGGCCTCGAAAATCTTCAGCGGAGACTCCTTGGCCTTTTGCTCGATTTGGTCAAACGCACCGTAAAGAATTCCCTCGGCAGTGCTCTTTTTCCCGTCATGCATCAACGAATTGATAAACTTGGCAACCAGTTTGCTGTTGTGCCGCGAATCAGGAACCACGATCCGAACCGGCACCTCTCTTCTTCTCGGCATCTGCTACCCCTGCTCCAATGAATGAATGTCCATACGCAAAATGCATGAACGAAAACAGGCTTCATGCATTTTGGAAACCATGGCGACGCTATTTCGGTCTCTTCGCCCCGTATTTGGACCGCCCCTGCTTCCGGTCCTGCACACCGAGAGTGTCCAGCGTTCCGCGGACGATGTGATAACGAACCCCGGGAAGGTCTTTGACACGGCCTCCCCGCACCAGAACCACTGAGTGCTCCTGCAGGTTGTGGCCGATGCCCGGGATATAGGCAGTCACCTCGATCCCTGTGGTCAGTCGGACGCGGGCAACCTTACGGAGCGCAGAATTGGGTTTTTTCGGCGTCGACGTGTAGACGCGCGTGCATACTCCCCGCTTTTGGGGAGCCCCCTTCAACGCCGGGGTGCTCTTCTTTTTCTTGACCTGCTCCCGGCCCTTGCGGATTAACTGGTTAATTGTGGGCATCTTTTTTCCTTCGCTCCCGTTTCGATCACCAACTGCGAAATCTGGTTTTGACAAAAGCAACCTTGTATATCGCTATACAAATCCTGTCAAGATCTTTTCGTCACTTTAGACCACTTCCACATCGACTTTTCGGTATTGGGGAAGTCCGGTGCCGGCCGGAATGAGCCGACCCATGATGACGTTCTCCTTCAGGCCCCTCAGATTATCGACGGCGCCGGCGATGCTGGCGTCGGTGAGCACCTTGGTCGTCTCCTGGAAGGAGGCCGCGGAAATGAAGCTGTCCGTGGACAAGGATGCCTTGGTAATGCCGAGAATCAAGGGTTCGGCCACCGCCGGCCGGCCGCCGTTGGCCACGACCTCCTGGTTGATCTGTTCGAAATGGGAGCGGTCGACCTGCTCCTCCAGAATCAGATCGGTGTCCCCGACGTTGACCACCTTCACCCGGCGCATCATCTGCCGGACGATCACCTCGATGTGCTTGTCGTTGATCCGCACCCCCTGGAGGCGGTACACCTCTTGGACCTCGTCGACCAGATATCGGGCCAGGGCCACTTCGCCCTTGATGTTCAAGATGTCCTGGGGGATGGCCGATCCGCCGACCAGCTGCTCCCCGGCCCGGACAAAATCACCTTCGTATACGTTGATGTGCTTGCCGCGCGGCACCAGATATTCCTTTTTTTCACCGACATCCACCGGGGTCACCGTGACCTTTTGCTTTCCCTTGCGGGTGCCCTTGGCAATGGAGACGTAGCCGTCGATTTCGCTGAGCACCGCCGCTTCCTTGGGCTTGCGCACTTCAAACAGCTCGGCCACCCGGGGAAGACCGCCGGTAATGTCCTTGGTCTTGGTCGTAGCCCGCGGCAGCTTGGCCAGAATGTCTCCGGCCTTGACCGGATTGCCTTCTTCGACCATGAGCACGGCCTCTACCGGCAGCACGTACCGGGCCGCCCCCGAAGTCCTGGGCAGCTTGGCGGTCTTTCCATCGGCATCCTTGATCGAGACCCTCGGCCGCACCTCCGAAGACTTGGATTCGATGATGGTCCGGCTCGATTTTCCGGTGACCGGATCGACCTTTTCCTGCATGGTCCTGCCCGGAATGATGTCCCCGAACTTGACCGTGCCGTCGACCTCCGTGATGATCGGCGTGGTAAACGGGTCCCAGGTGGCCAGAAGCTCGCCGACCGCTACCTCCTGGCCGTCGTTGACCAGCAGATGGGCGCCGTAGATCACCGGGTAACGCTCCCGTTCTCTACCGGTCTGGCTCATGATGGCAAATTCGCCGCCGCGCCGATTCATCACCACGTGGCGGTTGTCGGCGCGATGAACTACGTTTAGATCGATGAACTTGATGGTGCCGTCGACCCGGGCCCGGATATCGGCCTGCTCCACCCGCTGGCTGGCGGTACCGCCGATGTGAAAGGTCCGCATGGTCAGCTGGGTGCCGGGCTCGCCGATGGACTGGGCCGCCAGGATCCCGACCGACTGGCCCATCTCCACCGGTCCTCCGTGGGCCAGGTCGCGGCCGTAGCACTTGGCACAGACCCCGTACCCGCTCTTGCAGGTGAGCACCGAGCGGATCCTGACCCGGGGGGTGCCGGCCTCTTCGATCCGATCCACCGCACTCTCGTCGATCTCGTCTCCTGCCTGGATCAGCACTTCGTCGGTAAACGGATCGAGGATATCTTCGGCGGCGACGCGCCCCAAGATCCGCTCGCCGAGGCGCTGGATCACCTCGCCGCCTTCGGTCAACGGTTCGACCTCCACCCCCATAGTGGTGCCGCAGTTATCTTCGATGATGGTGCAGTCCTGGGCGACATCGGCCAGCCGCCGGGTCAGATACCCGGAGTTGGCGGTCTTTAATGCGGTGTCGGCCAATCCCTTTCGTGCGCCGTGGGTGGAAATAAAGTACTGGAGCACGGACAGGCCTTCTCTGAAGTTGGCCTGGATCGGGGTTTCGATGATCTCTCCTGAAGGTTTGGCCATCAGGCCGCGCATGCCGGCCAGCTGGCGCATCTGGTCCTTGCTGCCCCGGGCGCCGGAGTCGGCCATCATGTAGATCGGGTTGAAGCTTTCTTCGATGATCTCGTCGCCCTTTTCGTCGGTGATCAGATTGCCTTCTGCATCCCGAGCCGGGGCCATTTTCATGACCTCCATCATTTCATTGGCCACGTCGTCCGTGGCCTTGGCCCAGATGTCCACCACCTTGTTGTACTTTTCTCCCTGGGTGATCAACCCTTCGGTGTACTGCCGGTTGATCTCCTGGACCTGGCTGTCGGCGGCCTGAAGAATGTCCCACTTGGCCTCGGGAATGATCATGGCGTCGATGGAGATCGACAGCCCGCCGTTGGTGCTGTATGCGTATCCCAGGTCTTTTAGCCGGTCGGACAGGATCACGGTGGCCTTGGGTCCGATGTTTCGATAGGCGTAGTCGATCAACTCCCGAAGCGACTTCTTTTCCTGGACCTTGTTGACCAGTTCGAAGGGGATTTCCGGCCTTCGTTCGATGACCTGAAACAGGTGGTAGGTCCCTTCTGCGTCTACCACATCGCTGGTTTGCCCGACCTCCAAGGAGAAGATGGCTTCCGCGTCTTGTTCGGCCACGCGGAAAACCCGGGCGAATTCGTCTTTTCTGAGCAGCCCCACCAGGCCGTCGTTTTCCCTATCGGCGGCGGTGGAGTACTTCTGGACCATTTCGACAAAATCGGCGCCGCCGGCAAGCTCCAGATAGGCGGCATCGGCGTCGGGCTTTTCCTCACAGGAGATCTGCCGGATCCGAAAGATGCTTTCTTTGGGGATAATCTCCCAGAGCAGGATGCGCCCCACCGTCGTATCGACCATCTTGCCGTCCATCCGGACACGGATTTTAGCATGGAGATCCACGGCGTCGGCGTCGTAAGCGCACCGGACCTCTTCGGGATTGGCAAAGGTCATTCCATGGCCTTTGCATCCGGTCACGCTCCGGGTCATGTAGTAGATCCCCAGCACGATGTCCTGGGTTGGGACGATGATCGGGCTTCCGTTGGCCGGCGACAGGATGTTGTTGCTCGACAGCATCAGGACCCTGGCTTCGATCTGGGACTCCACCGACAATGGCACATGTACGGCCATCTGATCGCCGTCGAAGTCCGCGTTAAACGCCGTGCACACCAGCGGATGAAGCTGGATGGCCTTTCCCTCGATCAGCAGCGGTTCAAACGCCTGCAGGCCAAGCCGGTGCAGCGTGGGCGCCCGGTTGAGCATGACCGGGTATTCCTTGACGACCTCGTCCAGGGTGTCCCACACCTCCGGCACCTCCCGCTCGACCATCTTCTTGGCGCTTTTCACGGTGGAGACGAACCCTTTTTGCTCGAGCCGGTAGTAAACGAACGGTTTGAACAGCTCGAGGGCCATCTTCTTGGGAAGTCCGCATTGGTGAAGACGCAGGTTCGGACCGATGGTGATCACGGTGCGGCCGGAGTAGTCGACCCGTTTTCCGAGCAGGTTCTGGCGAAAGCGCCCCTGCTTGCCCTTGAGGGTGTCGCTCAGGGACTTGAGCGGCCGTTTGTTGCTTCCGGTAATCACCCGTCCGTGGCGTCCGTTGTCGAACAGAACGTCCACCGACTCCTGCAGCATACGCTTTTCGTTGCGGACGATGATCTCCGGGGCCTTCAGATCGATCAGGCGCTTTAACCGGTTGTTGCGGTTGATGACCCTGCGGTACAGATCGTTGAGATCGGAGGTGGCAAACCTGCCCCCTTCCAGGGGCACCAGCGGTCGCAGGTCCGGGGGAAGCACCGGTATGACGTCCATGATCATCCACATCGGGTCGACGCCGCTCTTTCTGAAGGCGTCGACGATCTTCAGCCGCTTGGCCAGCTTCTTTCGCTTCGCGTCGGATCCGGTGCTGCGCACCTCCTCTTTGAGCTCTTTGTAAAGCGCGTCCAGGTCCATGCCCTGCATCAAGGCCTTGACTGATTCGGCGCCGATTCCGGCCTCGAACTTGCCGGGCCCGAAGGTTTCCAGCGCCTCGATGTACTTGTCGTCGCTGAGCAGCTGACACCGCTGCAGGGAAGTTTCCTTCGGATCGATGACGATGTAGCTGTCAAAGTAGAGCACCTTTTCCATGTTCTTGAGCGTGATATCGAGGAGATTTCCGATCTTGCTCGGCAGGCTCTTGAGAAACCAGATGTGGGAGACCGGGGTGGCCAACTCGATATGGGCCATGCGCTCGCGGCGTACCTTGGACTGGATGACCTCCACGCCGCACTTTTCACAGATCACCCCTCGGTGCTTCATCCGCTTGTATTTGCCGCAGTTGCACTCGTAGTCCTTGGTGGGGCCGAAGATCTTGGCGCAGAACAGCCCGTCCCGCTCAGGCTTGAAGGTGCGGTAGTTGATCGTCTCCGGTTTTTTGATTTCGCCGTGAGACCACTCCCGGATCTTTTCGGGTGAGGCCAGGGCGAGGCGCACACCGGTATACTGCCGCGGGTCGGTCGGTTTGGCGAAAAAATCGTACAAAGTCTCCATAATCATATCCTGTCCGGACTTGGGGAGGCGAAAGCCGGTGTGCGGCCGCCTCCGATGGTTGATGACCGCCGGGCCGGCTGTGCAGCCTCCGGGGCGGTCTTTCCGGTTCTATTCTTCGAGCAGGCCGACATCGAGTCCCAACGCCTGCAGCTCTTTCATCAGCACCTTGAACGATTCGGGCAGACCCGGCTCCAGGACATTCTGCCCCTTGACGATTTTTTCGTACATCCGGGTTCTGCCGGCCATATCGTCTGACTTGACCGTGAGAAACTCCTGCAGCGCATGGGCCGCACCGTAAGCTTCCATGGCCCAGACTTCCATCTCTCCCAGGCGCTGGCCGCCGAACTGGGCTTTTCCGCCGAGCGGCTGCTGGGTGACCAAGGAATACGGTCCGATGGAGCGGGCGTGGATCTTGTCATCGACCAGGTGGTGGAGCTTCATCATGTACATGGTGCCCACCGTGATCTTTTCCTTGAACGGTTCACCGGTTCGGCCGTCGTACAGCACCGTCTGGCCGGAGGTCTCCACGCCGGCCTCTTCCAGCAGCGCCTTGATCTCGCCTTCCTTGGCGCCGTCAAAGACCGGTGTCCCCATCTGTACGCCGTTTTTGTAAAATCGGGCCAGTTCCATGATCCCGTCGTCGTTCAAGCCGGCGAGGGTCTTTTTCTCCTCCGGATCGGTGAAGATTTTTTTGACTTTCTGCCGGATCGCCTTGAGGTTGTTTTCCTCGATCATGGCGTTGATCTGGTTTCCGAGGCCCTTGGCCGCCCGTCCCAGATGAATTTCCAGGATCTGGCCGACATTCATCCGCGAAGGCACCCCCAAAGGATTCAAGACCATATCCACGGGCGTCCCGTCGGAAAAATACGGCATGTCCTCCTGGGGTAGAATTCGGGAGACCACTCCCTTGTTTCCGTGCCGGCCGGCCATTTTGTCGCCCACAGCCAGCTTTCGCTTCATGGCGACGTAGACCTTGACCATCTTGATCACGCCCGGAGGCAGATCGTCCCCCTTCTCGTAGCGGCTGGCCTGCTGCTCGAAGGCAATTCGGCAAAGCTCGCATTGATCCCGGTAGCGCTCCAGGATCTCGTGCACCTGCTCGGTCAATTTGGCGTCCTTGAAAACGATTCCTTCCAGGTGCGCCAGCGGGATTGCGGAAAGGGTCTTGGCGTCGATCTTGGCCCCCTTTCCGATGAGCGTTTTTTTGCCGCGCTTGAGCGGCGCCGAAGGCTTTTTGCCGGCCAGCAGGCTTTCCATCTGCCTGCGGGCGATCTCCTCGGTGATCTTCAGCTCGTCGTTCCGGTCTTTTTCCAACTGGGCGATTTCTTCGCTTTCGATCTCGCTCATCCGGTCGTCTTTGGCCACACCCCGCCGGGAAAACACCTTGGCGTCGATGACGATCCCTTCCACACCCGGCGGGACCCGCAGCGAGGTGTCCTTCACATCTCCTGCCTTCTCACCGAAAATGGCTCGCAGCAGCTTTTCTTCCGGTGACAGCTGGGTCTCGCCCTTGGGGGTGATCTTTCCCACAAGAATGTCGGCGGGATTGACCTCGGCCCCCAGGCGGATGATCCCGCTTTCATCCAGATTCTTCAGGGCCTCTTCACCCACATTGGGAATATCCCGGGTGATCTCTTCCTTGCCCAGCTTCGTGTCCCTGGCAATGACTTCAAACTCTTCGATGTGAACCGAAGTGTAAACCCCGTCTCTGACCAGCCGCTCGCTGACCAGGATCGAGTCCTCAAAATTGTATCCTCCCCAGGGCATGAAGGCGACCATCACGTTTTTGCCCAGGGCCAGTTCTCCCTGATCGGTGGCGGGACCGTCTGCGATGATCTGCCCGGCCTTGACCTCCTGTCCCTTCTTGACGATGGGCCGGTGGTTAAAGCAGGTGTTCTGGTTCGACCGGACGAACTTGGACAGGTTGTAGATGGTTACCGGCTTTTCGAACCGCCCGCCGTCGGGCTCATGGGAAAGGACGATCCGTGAGGCGTCCACATCCACTACGGTCCCATCTCTCTGGGCAACGATGGTCACCCCGGAATCCTTTGCCACCACGCCTTCGATGCCGGTGCCGACCAGGGGCGCTTCGCTGACGATCAGCGGCACGGCCTGGCGCTGCATGTTGGATCCCATCAGTGCGCGGTTGGCGTCGTCGTTTTCCAAAAATGGAATCAAGGAGGCCGAGACACTGACCAACTGGTCCGGGGAGATGTCCATCAACTCGATATCCTCCCGGTTGACCATCATGAATTCGCCTTCGACCCGCGATGTCACCAGCGGGTTGATGTATTCCCCCTTTTCGTTCACCGGCGCATTGGCCTGTGCGATGGGATGGTCCTTTTCCTCGAAAGCGCTCAGGAACCTGACCTCATCGGTGAGCGTCGCGTTTTCCACCACCCGGTAAGGGGTCTCGATGAATCCGTAGTCGTTGACCCTGGCGTACGTGCTCAGCGATACAATCAGTCCGATGTTGGGCCCCTCCGGGGTCTCGATCGGGCATATCCTTCCGTAATGGGACGGATGGACGTCGCGCACTTCAAAGCCGGCCCGTTCACGGGTCAATCCTCCTGGCCCCAAGGCCGAAAGCCGCCGCTTGTGGGTGGTCTCTGAAAGCGGGTTGGTCTGGTCCATGAACTGGGAAAGCTGGCTGGTGCCGAAAAATTCCTTGACCACGGCCGAAACCGGCTTCGGATTGACCAGATCGTGGGGCATCAGGGCGTCGACTTCCTGAAGGCTCATCCGCTCCTTGATCGCTCGCTCCATCCGAACCAGGCCGATTCGATACTGGTTTTCCAACAGCTCGCCCACGGCCCGCACCCGGCGGTTTCCAAGATGGTCGATATCGTCGACGACCCCCTGGGTGTCCCGGAGCTTGACCAGGGTCTTGGCGGTCAGCAGGATATCTTCCTTTCGCAGGGTCCGCACCGAAATGGGCGTGCCGACACCCAGCCGAAGATTGATCTTCATCCGTCCGACGCCGGACAGATCGTAGTATGCGGACTTGAAAAACAGGTGGTCGATAAACTCCTGGGCGACCTCGGGGGTTGCCGGATTTCCCGGCCGAAGACGCCTGTAGATCTCCACCAGGGCCTCTTCCTTGGTCTCGACCTTGTCGAGCAAAAGCGTCTTTCGAATCGAATCGCTTCCGGCGACCGGATCGATGAAGAGCAGTTCGAATTCGTTGATCCCCGCCGCTGAAAGCTTTTCCAAGGTCTCCTCGTCGATGGTCTCATTGGCCTGCACGACGGGAGTGTCTTGTTTTGGATGCACGATGGTGTAAGGAAAGGCCCGGCCGACGAGCTCTTCTGCGGCAATCGGGATCTCTTCGATGCCGGCCTGGCGCATCTGCTTCAAGGCGCGCTGGGTGTAAAGGCGCCCCTTTTTCACCAAAACTTCGCCCGACTCGGGGTCTTTTACATCCCGGCTGGCCCGCTGGGCCCGCAAAAACTCCTCTTTGAACTGTCGAAACAGGCGCTTTCCGCGGACGATGATCTTTTCGGTCGGATAAAAATAGGTGAGCAAATCCTCTGTCGAGTACCCGAACGCCTTGAAGAGCAGGGTCACCGGAAATTTTCGCCTACGGTCGATGCGGATGTAGACAATGTCCTTTGGATCAATCTCCATGTCGATCCAGGAGCCCCGCACCGGGATGATCCGCGAGGTGTAGATCACCTTACCGCTGGAGTGGGTCTTGCCTTTGTCGTGGTCGAAGAAGACACCCGACGACCGATGAAGCTGGCTGACCACCACCCGCTCGGTTCCGTTGATAATAAAGGTACCCTTGTCGGTCATCAACGGGATGGTGCCGAAGTAGATCTCCTGCTCCTTGATGTCCCGGATGTTGGCGGTGCCCGTCTCCTTGTCCACGTCATACACCACGAGACGCACCGTGATACGGATCGGCAGCTCGTAGGTCATTCCCCGGTGGATGCATTCGTCGACGGAGTGCTTCACCTCTCCGAAGCTGTATGAGACGAATTCCAATGAAGCGCTGCCGGTAAAGTCCTTAATGGGAAAAACCGACTGGAACACCGCCTGCAGTCCGATTTCCTCGCGATTCTCCGGCGGAACGTTGATCTGCAAAAACCGCTGATAGGACTCTCGCTGCATCCCGATCAGATCCGGGATGTCGACGATCTTCTGGATTTTTCCGAAATTTTTCCTGATACGCTTGACTGCCGAAAGCCTTTCCGACATGGCATCTCCACAGATTGCTGATTTGGGTTCCTCGGCGGGCTTTTCCGCCGGTGGCGGGGGGCGGCTTTTCGCCGCCCACCCCCCGATGGACCGGACCGGTCCCGGACATTTCGGCCCGAAGGTCCCGGCGCCTTACTTGAGCTCTACCTGGGCGCCCGCACCTTCGAGTTGTTCCTTCATCTTTTCGGCGTCTTCCTTGGGCATGCCTTCTTTGACCGGCTTGGGGGCTTCGTCGACCAGCGCCTTGGCGTCCTTGAGCCCCAGCCCGGTGATGGCCCGGACTTCCTTGATCACCTGGATTTTCTTGTCCCCGGCCGCGACCAGGATCACGTCGAACTCGGTCTTCTCTTCTTCGGCGGCGGCACCGGCTTCAGCGCCGGGGGCCGCTGCGGCCATGGCAACAGGCGCAGCCGCCGAAACGCCCAACTTTTCTTCCATCTCCTTGACCAGTTCCGAAAGCTCCAGCACCCTCATAATGGGAAC
>JAIPEL010000133.1 GCA_021737185.1 Desulfobacterales bacterium
TATCCCAAGATCAGCCGCTGCGGATCGCACACCTCCCGCAGAATCTGAAGCTCTTTTTCCGTAGGAGGATCCATGGGCCGGCATCGGGAGGCATCCACGTCAAAACCGGTGTTTTCCAGCACCTGTTCCGGCTCGATTCCGGGATAGGTCCCCTGCAGGTACATCCGGCGGGTTTGCTCGTCGAAGCCCATGACCGCCAGGTTGGTAATCACGGATTCCGGTCCGCCGTCGGCCAGACCGGCCCTGCGCCGCCCGTCCGGTCCGTCGAGCCATCCGGGGCTGGTCAGGTAGTCGACTTTTTCCACGAATTTTCGCTTTTCGTGCTGCATGAAAATGATCGTCCGCTTGACGAACGAGGCCACGTCGCACGCCCCTCCGCTTCCGGAGAAGCGAACCTTGGGGCTTCGGTAGTCGCCGATGACCGTTGAATTGAGATTTCCGTAGCAGTCGATCTGGGCGGCGCCCATGATGCCGACCACTCGTCGGCCCGTGAACCGGTTCTGCATGGTGGCAAACGAGTCTGCCAGGCTGCCGTTGACCGATGTCCACAACATGACCCGGGGATCGGCCACAGCCATGGGTACTTCTTCGAGCCTGGAGTCGATGGCCCCGGTTTCGAAAAAAATCACGCTTTGCGGCGCGCTGATGTGCTTGGCGGCCATGGCCGCCAGCATCGATATGCCGGTTCCGCAAAAAACGATGTCCCCGTCCTCGATCAGTCTTGCGGCGGCCACCGCCATCATTTCCCTGAGGGTGTAGTTTGACATGATACTTTTCCTCTGTCCTGAATAGGCATTTCCCCAGGCAAGCCCCACATCATGGGGAAAACAAAATTTGAAATCCGAAGCACGAAATTCGAATTTCGTGCTTGGGGCCTCTTTTCTCCGGGACGGTGTATCCCTTTCTGAGCCTTCCCCTTGGGGTAAAGAAATTTCATATCCACGTTTATTTCCGGTCCAGTCCCACCGCATAGCCGGTTCTTGCATCGGCGGCAATCGCCCGGAGCCGGTCGGCGCCCTGCCGCTCGATGAAGGCGGCATGATCGTCCGTATCGAAGATGTTTTCCTGCAAATAGGCGTCGAACCTTTCCTCGTTCACAGCCGCCTCCCGGTAGGCGTTCAGATACACCGGGTCGTAATCGTAGTACCGGTAGCAGGCCGTGGGATAGGCCCCGTGGGGGACCCGGACCACCGTGTCCACGCAGAAAAAGGGAATCTGGTTCAGATCCGGGTTTTGGCGCAGCGCGTCGGTCTCCACCAGCTCCTCGCAGGTCACGATCACGTGCTTTGCCGCCTTGGCCTGCTCCACGTCGGCAAAGGTGAGGCCCTCGATCCGCGCGGTGCCTGCCCGATCGGCCTTCTGGACATGGATGATCGTCACGTCCGGATTGACGGCGGGCACCAGAACCACCTTGTCCACGCCCCCCCATCCATCGAAGGGATTTTCCATCACGTGCGCCTTGCGCTCGGGCAGGCGAGGATCGCTTTTCCGGTCTGTTTCGGAAAACCCCCACTCCGTCAGCAGACTGGTTCCCAGCGAAGAGCGCGTAGGTAAAAAAGGCACCCCCATGGCGCCGGCCAGAAAACGGAGGGTCATCTGATAATTGGAGTAGTCCTCCACCTGAAGCGTTCCCTCCTGGACCGCCTTTCGAAACCGGTAGCAGGTCGGGGCAAAACGGCCGTTGCCGCAGTAGGCGATCTCCAAACGGGAAAGGCATCCGCCGCCGATCAGTTCGTCCACTCCCTGCCCATTGCTGTGGGCGTAAAGATGCAGATCCTTTTTTTGCTGTCGGATCATTTCATACACCGCGGCCATCGGGTTGCGGTTCACGGTAAACCCGCCGATCGATATGTGGCTTCCGTTTTCGACAAACCGATTCACGGCGGTTTTCAAATCCATGACCTTGTCGGTGCTCGTATCCATTACGCTTCCTATTTCTTCTATGTAACGTTTCTTGTTTCCTATCTGCGCACAGGCCGTCGGTTCGATTGCATAACCCTTGACGTTTTATCCGGAAAGCCTGAAACCCGGCGGCAAAGCCGCCGCCAGTAAAATCGCGCAGCGATTTTACCCTTGGTACCCCATTACCTTCGAGATCTCTGCGACCGCCTTTCGCAGCTCCCTGAGACAGGCCTTGCGGTGCGCTTCGTCGCGAAAGCGAATCTCGGGAACCGCCAGGCTGACGGCGGCAAGAAGCACGCTGCGATGATTGAGCACCGGTGCGCTCAACGAGCCGAGGCCGGCAATGGATTCTCCCAGACTGGCGGCATAGCCCTGGCTCCGGATCAGCTCCAGCTCGGCCCGAAGCCTTTCGCGGTCGGTGATCGTGTTTTCAGTCAGCCTCGGCAGCGGCTCTTTTGCAAGAAAGGATTCGACAAATTCCGGCGGAGAAAAAGCCAGAAGGCACTTTGACGAAGCCCCGGCGTGCAGCGGAGAGCGGCTGCCGATGGGCATGCTCGCCTTCAGGGCCTGGGCCGACTCCAGGGTGTCGATGCAAAGCCGCTGCATGTCGTCGATGACGTTCAGGTGAACCGTCTCCCGGGTCCGGGAAAGCAGCTGCTTCATGAACGGAACCGAAGCCCGACCCACCGGCAAGCCGCTTTGCAGGGTGTGCAAAAAACCATAATAGACGCTGCCGAGCCGATAATGGCGCGTCTGGGGGTCCTGGTCCACGAACCCGTGGGACCGCAGCGTCTGCAGGAGCCGCTGGACCGTGGCAGGGCTGAACCCCAAGTGGCCGCTCAATTCCCTGACCCCCCACATCGGATGATCCACCGTAAAGGCACGCAAGATCCGAAGGGCCTTTTCCACCGCATTGGAGGGGGCTAGCGTTGCTTGTTTCATCATTCAAAACACTGTTACGAATTTATTTTAGTTATGGGCCACTCCAGACCCAATGTCAAGCCATTATTTGGATACAAAATAGCTACCAAAGCGCTTGACTATTTACACTGAATTGGTATAGTTCAATGAATTTGTTTCACTGAGTGAAACATCGTTTTTTATTGTCGGTCTAAAGCGTGCGCATTTCTTTTTTTCGTCGTCGCGCAACAACCACAACGAAAGGAGGGTGTCATGAAGCGGATGCAAAAGGTCTCCCTGACATTGCCGGTGCTATTGTCGATTCTGGTGCTGGTGGGCTGCGCGTCCATGGGCCCGCCGGGAAACGTCAAGAACGTGACCTGCAGCGCAAAAACCATTACCTGGGACGTCGCCAAAGAAGCGGAGATCTCCAATTTTGCCTGCAGCCTCGGAAAGTTCGGGATGGATCCGTCCCTGATCTTCACCATGGACCTGACCAATGTGACCGACAAGGCCCTTCGCTACCGGGTGAACGTCTTTCTGGAAGATATGGACAAGGCCGCCGGCCACCTGGTTCCCCGCAAGGGCAAGCCCCCGGTGGTGGAGCCGGGCCAGACCGCGAGCGTGAAAATTCCTTTTCTCAAGACGGAAACGATTTCCGACAAGATTCTCGTCGTCGTCCAGGCCATGGCTGAATAGGGAAAAGCCGAGCACACCATCTCAGGTGCAGGCCCCGGAAAGGCTCCACCGTTCCGGCAAAAAAATGCGAAGCAGGAAATCCCGGATCCGTTCTTCGGATTTCGCATGTATCCAACACAAAGGAGGTATCGACAATGAAACGCTTGAATCGGATCAGTCTGGTTGCAGCGTTGGCCCTCGTGGTGTGCCTCGCCCTGGGCGGGCCCGCCATGGCAAGAATCACATTCATCGGCATCGGCACCGGCGGCACCGGCGGGATCTACTATCCCTACGGGGGCGGCGTCGCGGAAATCTGGTCCAAGCACGTTCCGGGCGTGAAGGCGGTGGCCGAGGTCACCGGCGCCAGCGTGGAGAACGTCAAACTTGCCCATAAGGGCGAAACGGTTATCGGCGAAGTCATGGGCGACGTCGCCGAAGCCGGCTACAAGGGGCTGTCGAAGTTTCAGGGGAAAAAATACGACATCCTGGGCATGGCGGTCATGTACCCGAACCTGCTGCAGGTCGTCACCCTGAAGAACAGCGGCATCACCGACATCACCCAGGTCAAGGACAAAAACATCAGCACCGGCAGCCCGGGCAGCGGCACCAATTTCATGACCGAGGCGGTCTTGAAGTCTTTGGGCATTACCCCCGATTCTTACAGCGACAGCCGGCTTTCCTTTACCGAGAACGCCAACGCCCTTCGGGACGGCACCATCGCGGTCGGCTCCTGGTCGGTGGGCCCGGGAACCAGTTCGATTCTCGATCTGGCCACCACCCACGACATTCGGATTCTCGGATTTTCAGAAGCCCAGCAGAAGCAAATCCTGGCGGCAAACGACACCTATTCGGCCGTGGAGCTTTCCGGAAAGGTTTATCCGGGCGTGGACGATCCGGTGCCGACCATCGGCGTATGGAACGTGATGATCGTCCAGGCCTCTCTCGATGAAGACCTGGTGTACAAACTGGTCAAGGCGCTCTACGAACACAGGGACTACCTGGAAAAAATCCATCCGTCGGCCTCCTACACCACGCCGGAAAACGCCGTCAAATACTCACCGATTCCCCTTCATCCGGGAACCATCAAATATCTGAAGGAAGTCGGCGTTGACGTACCCCAACGGCTCATGCCGTAGGAGAAAAGCCCCATGACCAGGCCGGTGCGGCGAATCCTGATCGTCCTCGCCGGCCTGATCTTTTTTTCGGCGGCTCTGGCCGCAGGGCTGACGAAGGACGGCCTCGAGCTGCGGGTTGCTCCGGTCCGGGGCGGCCCGCCCCTGCTGGTGCTTCCCTTGGAAGCGGCCGAACGCTTCACCATTCATTATTTTCACTCGGTGGAGAACGCGCCGATCTGGGAAGAGCACAGCCTGGATGAAAAAGGGCGGATCTACATCGAAGAGGAACGGTATCTCAAGTTCGGCGCCGGGATGGGAAAGATGCCCGGCGTCGGAACCATGGTCCGAAAAGGGCCTTACGAGGCCGTCGTCAACATGCACATGCCGACGGGCGATTTCGTCCTTCGGGTGGGAAGCCCGGGTGTGGGCCACACCGTGGTCTGGCGCGGGACGCGGACCAACCTCTCTGCTGTCGCGCCCCACGAGGCGGTTCGTTTCTCGGCCCGGCCGGTGACGCGCGTCCACCGGCTGTGGCGCACCCTGTTTCCCCATCCGGCGACGCCCGACGCCGGGAAGAATCGATGACCGACAAACAGACTCCATCGGAAACGAGGCATTCGGCCGCTGTAGCCTTTACCGCCCGCCTGATCGTGGTGGTGGCGATCAGCCTGAGCCTCTATCAGCTCTACACCGCCGGAATCGCGGCCCTGACGGCCCTGGTACAGCGCTCCATTCATTTAGGGGCGATTCTGACGCTCACTTTTCTGCTCAAACCACCTTTCAAGACCGCCCGAAAGGACCGGGTCAACATCTGGTTCCTCCTCGACTGGGTCTTGGTGCTCCTCTCGGTTTACTGCGCCTATTACATCTGCAGCAATTTGACGGAGATTTTCGAGCGCCAGGGCGACTGGCTGCAGGCCGACCTGATTGTCAGCGTCGTGGGAACCCTGCTGGTCATGGAGGCCTGCCGCCGGGTGATCGGACTTTTCATGACCGGGATCTGCGTGGCAGCCATCGTCTATGCCATGTTCGGGCCGTACATGCCGATGCTGATCATCCACAAGGGCTACAGCATCGAACGGATCGCCACCACCCTCTGGCTGACCACCGAAGGCATCTTCGGGCTTCCCATCGGCGTGGCCGCCACCTTCGTTTACGTGTTCGTGCTGTTCGGCGCGTTTCTGGAGACGACCGGCGGCGGAAACTTTTTCATCGACCTGGCCTATTCCCTGACCGGCCGGTTTTCCGGGGGGCCGGCCAAAACTTCGGTGCTGGCCTCCGGATTCATGGGATCGATCTCCGGATCCGCGGTGGGAAACGTGGTGGCCACCGGCTCATTTACGATTCCGATGATGAAAAAGGTCGGCTACCGCCCCCACGTGGCCGGCGCCATCGAAGCGGCGGCCTCCACCGGGGGCCAGCTCATGCCGCCGATCATGGGCGCCGGCGCCTTTCTCATGGCCGAGTTTACCAATACCAGCTACCTGACGATCATCAAAATCGCGCTGCTGCCGGCCATCATGTACTACGTCACGGTATTGTTCTTCGTCCACTTCGAGGCCCAGAAATTCGGCCTGAAGGGGCAGCCCAGGGAAAATCTCCCCCGGGCCTGGCCGGTGATCAAAAACGGCCTTCACTTCATCATTCCGGTAATCATCCTGATTTACGTCCTGATGGTCAATTATTCCCCGATGATGGCCGGCTTTGTCGCGGTCATGAGCACACTGGCCACCAGCCTCGCCGCCGACAGCATACGCTGGAGCCTGGGAAAACCCCTTCCGTGGGACGACGAGGCAGCGGTGCAGCGGGAGCCGCTTTCGGGGTTTGTTGCCAAGGAGTTTCGGATCATCTTGAAAGCGCTGGAAAAAGGCGCTCGAAACGCCATCATGGTGTCGGTGGCCTGCGCCGCGGCCGGGATCATCGTCGGGATGGTGACCCTGACCGGCATGGGCCTGAAGTTTTCGAGCCTGGTCCTGGACCTGAGCTTCGGCATCAAGGCCCTGGCGATTTTGCTCATCGGCGCCGCTTCCCTGGTGCTGGGCATGGGGCTTCCGGTGACCGCCAGCTACATCGTATTGGCAACCCTGGCCGGACCGGCCCTGCTCGACATGGGAGTACCGCTGGTGGTTTCCCACATGATCGTCTTCTGGTACTCCCAGGACGCGAACGTGACCCCGCCGGTGTCGCTGGCCAGTTTCGCCGGCGCCGGGGTCGCCGGGGCCAACCCGATGCGGACGGCCTTTACATCGTGGAAACTGGCCAAGGGACTGTACATCATCCCGATCATCATGGCCTACCGCCCCCTTCTAGGCATCGGCGACACCTACGAGCTTTTCCACTGGAGCGTCTGGTGGACCGTGGCGGTGACCACCGCCGGACTCATCGCCTTTGCCTCGGGCCTGGAACGGTATTTCCTGCGCAAGGCAACATGGGTGGAAACCGTGCTGTTCTGGCTGGCGGCGGCCGGCCTGTTCTGGCCAACCTATTGGGCTGATGCCGTTGGTATGGCTTTTTTTGTCTCCGCCATCCTGCTTCAGTGGTTTTACCGGCCGCCAACACGGCAGTGAACCGACGCGATTCGAGCCTTTACGCAAACCGTTCCACAATTTAGAACGGCGTTTTATAAACCTGCGCCGGCGCGACATAAGCTCTTGACAACCGCGGCCGGCTGTAGCTATGTGGTAGCTACACTTTCTGCCGCTGTCGACCCGGCCATCTCATAGGAGGACCCCATGCAATTTGCCCTGTCCAAGGAGCTTACGATGCTCCGCAAAGAGGTACGCAATTTTGCCGCCAAGAAGCTGGCCCCGAACGTGGACCAGTGGGATGCGGACCATCACTTTCCTTACAAAGAAGCGCTGCTGCCCATGGGCGAGCTGGGGTTTTTCGGCACCGTGATCCCCGAAGAGCTCGGCGGTGAGGGCATGGAAGAGGGGTTTTTGGCGGCGATGATCATCACCGAAGAGATCGCCCGGGTGTCGAGCTCGCTTCGGGTGCAGGTCAACATGCAGAGCCTGGGATGCGCCTATACGATCTCCCGCTACGGAACTGCGGAGCTGGCAAAAAAGTACGTGCCCAAGCTGGTGTCGGCAGAATATGTGGGCGGGTTTGGGATCACCGAGCCCGACGCGGGTTCAGACGTGATGGCCATGGCCTCCACAGCCGAGGACAAGGGCGACCACTGGCTGCTCAACGGCTCCAAGACCTGGATATCCAACGCCAACGCGGCCGACTGCGTGATCTACTATGCGTACACCGACAAGGACAAGGGCTCCAAGGGGCTGTCTGCGTTCGTGGTGGAGCTGAAGAATTTCGAGGGGGTCAAGACCACGGTGCTCGACAAGATGGGGTCATTTTCGTCGCCGACCGGGGAGATTTTTTTGACCAACACGAAGGTGCCCAAGGAGAACATTTTGGGCAGTCCCGGCGACGGGGCCAAGATCGTGTTCAGCTCCTTGAACCAGACCCGGCTGTCTGCGGCGGCCGGTGCGGTGGGGGTGGCCCAGGCATGCCTGGAGACGGCGGTCAAGTACTGCAACGAGAGAAAGCAGTTCGGAAAGCCGGTGGGCCAGTTTCAGATGAACCAGGACATGATCGCTCAGATGTCGGCCGAGATCGAGGCCGCCCGGCTGCTGGTGTACAAGGCGGCCTGGGAAAAGGACCAGGGCCAGCTCAACAACGGGCTGACCGTGGCCCAGGCCAAGTACTTTGCCGGCGAGGCGGTCACCAAGGCGGCCAACTATGCGATGCGGATTTTAGGCGCCTACGGCTACTCCACCGAGTATCCCATCGCCCGAATCTACCGCGACGCCCCCACCTACACCATGGTGGAAGGCTCGGCCAACATCTGCAAGTGGATCATCGCCCTGGACCAGTTGGGGATCCGAAAAGCGAACCGATAAAAATGCGCTGGCGCGCATTTTAAGGGCGGCTTCGCCGCCGCATAGAATTTCTTCCGGCAAACCTTGAACCTTAAACCCTGAACCTTGAACGCCGCGCCAGCGGCAGGTACTGACATGGATGACGACGTTCTGGAAAAAACGAAGAAGACCGGCGCCCTGTATTTCGAGGGGGTCGAGGGGGAAAAGCCCTTTGAACTATGGCGGGCCTTCGACAAGGAGCTGGGCCGGGACCTGTCCCTGTTCATCACCGGCCGCTTGTACGCCAGAGAAAAAATCCCCCACAAAACCCGGCAGCTGGCCACGATTGCCGCCCTGACGGTACTCGGGCGCACCGAAGAGCTCAGGCTTCACATTCTGGCCGGGTTCAATGTAGGATGCACACCCGAGGAAATCGCCGAGGTCATTTTCCAGACCTTTACCTACGGCGGCATTCCGACCGTCAACGCCGCCTTGAGAACCTTGCGGACGGCCATGAAGGAAAAGGGCATATGGGATAAATTCGCTGACGCGAATTTATAAGAAGCGATTCACCATTAACGACCAGCGAAACCCGGAGCGTATCATGCATCCCTATTTCAAGAAGATGGCCGAATTCGGCCGGGAGCTCAACCCCGGCCAGATCAAGAGCACCGAGGGCAACATCGAAAAGATCCGGGAAGTGGAGGCCGGCTTCAAGGAGGCCTTTGCCAAGGTCAAGACCGTGGGGATCCCCGAAGAAAAGATCAACGCCCGGGGCCAGCTCACCGTCTGGCAGCGGCTCAACTACCTGGTCGACCCGGGCACCTTTTTGCCGCTTCACACCCTCTACAACCCGGCCGAAAACGAAGAGGGCACCACCAACGTCTTCGACGGCCTGGGCAAGATCGGCGGCAAGTGGGCGGTGATCATCGGATTCGACAACAAGTTTCTGGCCGGCGCCTGGGTCCCGGGCCAGTATGAAAACATTCTGCGCTGCACCGACCTGTCCATGCGGCTGAACATCCCCCTGGTCTGGCTGGTCAACTGCAGCGGGGTCCAGCTCAACAAGCAGGAGAAATTCTACGCCGACCGCCGCGGCGGGGGCACCACCTTCTTCCGCCACGCCGAGCTCGAGCAGCTGGGCATTCCCGTGCTGGCGGCCATCTACGGCACCAACCCGGCCGGCGGCGGATACCAGGGAATCAGCCCCACCATTTTGTTCGCCCACAAGGACTGCAACATCGCCGTGGGCGGCGGCGGCATTTTGTCGGGCATGTCCCCCAAGGGCTACTTCGACGAGGAAGGGGCGGAACAGCTCATCAACGCCGCCAAGCAGTACAAGGCCACCCCGCCGGGCTCGACAAAGATCCACTACGATGAAACCGGCTTTTTCCAGTACGTCTTCGACGACGAAAAAGAGGTTTTGGACAAGGTCAAAGAATACATGGCCGATATGCCCGCCTACAACCCGAAGTTTTTCCGGGTCGACGGGCCCAAGCCGCCGCGGTTTTCCGCCGACGACCTGTACCGGCTGGTTCCCTTCAACCAGAAGCAGATGTACGATTTTGACGGGGTGCTCTCCCGGCTGGTGGACGGCAGCGAGCATTTGGAGTACAAGCCCGGCTACGGCCCGGAGGTCTACACCGGCCTTTGCAAGTTCGACGGC
>JAIPEL010000134.1 GCA_021737185.1 Desulfobacterales bacterium
CCGTACCCTCTTGCAGAGCTCTTCTCTGCCAAGACCGGCAACGGCTTCAGGGGTCGGATAGTGCCTTACAAAATAAAGCCCTGTTTTGCTGGAGATCGTTTTAATCACCTTCAAAAACTCGGGAAATATCACAAACACAAGATGCTGCAGCTGATTGATCACAGCCGTACGATGTTTGACAGCGCGCTCCCTGGCCTGGGTCAGCCGCCGCAGATCCGCTGCCGCTTTTTCGGGCACCACCACGGTCAGCGCATGACCCAGCGTGATCACATCGGCGATCACTCGCGGATCTTTGCGGTCGGTTTTGTTCGGCGAATTGCCGGTAAGCTCCTTGATTCGTTTGCTGTGCATCGGGTTGATCTGAACCAGCTGTACCGATTGTTGTCTCAAAAAGTGCAAAAGCGGCTCTGCGTAGGGGCCGGTAGACTCAAAGCCAACGATCACCTGCTTCAGTCGGTGGCGCTTTTTAAACCGGTGCAGCTTCTGCAAGAAGTGCTGGTAACTGTCTCGGGTATTGAAAAACTTAAAGGGAGTCTGCTCCTGGCCGTCAGGAGCGCGAAAGTATCCATAATGAAATCCTTTACCGATGTCCAAAGCCGCTATCATCGTTTCGTTGTTGACCGATCTGATTTTTTGAGATTTACTTTTCATGGCTATACTCCTCTTTTGGCTTCAGATTACCAACCAACTTGCATGTAACTGAAATCAAAACGAGTATAGCCTTTTTTTATATTGCCTCAAGGCTAACTGAAATATAGCAAGCTGAACCCCTGAACCCCGAACCCTGAACCCCGAACCCTGGAACCCTGAACCTGGAATCTGAACATGCAGCTGAGGCAGAAAGACATCCTGGACATGGATTCGCTTTCCACCGTGGAGATCGAACTGATCCTGGACACTGCCGCCGGAATGAAGGAGATTTCGCTGCGGCCCATCAAAAAGGTGCCGACCCTTCGCGGAAAGACCGTCATCCTGTTTTTCTACGAGCCGAGCACCCGGACCCGCACCTCCTTCGACATCGCAGCCAAGCGGCTCAGCGCAGACTCCCTTTCCATTTCCGCCAAAACCAGCAGCCTGGTCAAGGGCGAAACCCTCATCGACACGGCTCGCAACCTGGAGGCCATGAACCCGGATATCCTCGTCATCCGGCATTCTTCAGCCGGGGTGCCCCACCTGCTGGGCCGCACCATGGCCGCGTCGGTGATCAACGCCGGCGACGGGATGCACGCCCATCCGACCCAAACCCTGCTCGATCTGATGACCGTAAAAGAAAAGAAAGGCAGAATTCAGGGGCTGCGGCTGGCTATTATCGGGGACATCGCCCACAGCCGGGTGGCCCGCTCGGACATTGTCGGCTTTACGAAGATGGGTGCCGAGGTGACGGTCTGCGCTCCGCCGACCATGATCCCCGCGGGAATCAACGCCCTCGGCGCTTCGGTTACCCACCGGATCGAGGAGGCCATCGACGGCGCCGACGTCATCATGATGCTCCGGATCCAGCTCGAGCGACAGAAAGACTACCTGTTTTCTACGGTGCGCGAATATGCGAAATATTTCGGCTTGAACGTCAGACGGCTGCAAAAGGCCCGGGACGACGTGCTGATCATGCACCCGGGCCCCATGAACCGGGGCGTCGAGATCGCTTCGGAGATAGCAGACGGGCCTTACTCGATCATCCTGGACCAGGTGACCAACGGCGTCGCCGTTCGGATGGCGCTGCTGTACCTGGTGGCCGGAGGGGTGCGACATGCGGATTCTGATTAAAGGGGGAAAAATTGTCGATCCCGCCGTTTCCGAAGCCGAGGCCGACCTGCTCGTGGTCGACGGCGTCATCCGCGAGATCCGTCCGGTGGGGGCAGGGGGGGAGCAAGCTGCCTGCGACCGGGTAATCGATGCTGCCGGAAAGCTGGTCATGCCGGGGTTGATCGACATGCATGTTCACCTGAGAGAACCCGGCTTCGAGTACAAGGAGACCATTGAAAGCGGGTGCGCGGCGGCGGCTGCCGGCGGGTTTACGGCGGTCTGCTGCATGCCCAACACCGACCCGGTCAACGACTGCCCCGAGTTGACCGAGTTTATCCTGAAAAAAGCCCAGGCTGCCGGCACGGCCAGGGTCCATCCGGTGGCCGCCATCAGCCGGCTATCGGAAGGAAAGCGCCTTTGCGAGTATGGAGAACTTAAAGCGGCCGGGGTGGTGGCGGTATCCGACGACGGCCGTCCGGTGGAAAGCGGCCGCCTGATGCGCCGGGCCATGGAATACGCCAGCGGATTCGGACTGCCGGTCATTTCCCATTGCGAAGAGCTTTCCCTGGCCGGCGACGGCGTGATGAACGAAGGCGCCTATGCCACGAAAATGGGGCTGCCCGGAATCCCCAACACGGCTGAAAGCGTGATGGTGCTGCGGGATATCGCCCTTAGCGAGCTCACCGGCTGCCCGCTGCACATCGCCCACGTCAGCACGAAAGAGTCGGTGGCGGCGATTCGCGAAGCGAAAAAAAGGGGGGTGCCGGTCACCGCGGAAACCGCGCCGCACTACTTCACCCTGACCGAAGAGGCCGTCGGTCAATACGACACCCATGCCAAGATGAATCCGCCGCTGCGCTCGGCCGGGGACCTGGAGGCGATTGTCGAAGGGCTTGCCGACGGCACCATCGATGTCATCGCCACCGACCACGCCCCCCATGCGCCGGTGGAAAAAGAGGTGGAATTCGACCATGCGCCCAACGGCATCATCGGCCTGGAAACGTCGGTGGGTCTGACCCTGAGACTGGTTCGAAAAGGAGTCCTGACCCTTGGCCAGATGGTGGAAAAGATGTCTTTGAACCCGGCGCGAATTCTGGGACTCACCCGGGGCGTATCGGAGGGATTGCCCGCCGATTTGACGCTGATTGACCCCGAGCAGGAGTGGACCGTGGAAGCGGCCGCATTTCGCTCCCTGAGCCGGAACACCCCCTTTATCGGATGGACCCTGCCGGGAAAGGCCGTTTTGACCATGGTGGGCGGGCGAATCATCCACGGGTAAAATCGCTGCGCGCTTTTACTAAACACCAAACACCGAACACCAAAAACCAATGCCCAACGACAACACAGCCCATATCGTGGTGGTGGACGACGAGCTGAGCATGCGCGAGCTCTTGGAGCTCATGCTGACGCGGGAGGGATACGACGTGACCTGCGCGGCCAGCGGCGGGGAGGCCGTCGGGCTCCTCGACAAGGTCCAGGCCGATCTTCTGCTGTGCGACATTCGGCTCGGCGACATGACCGGCCTCGACGTCCTTCGCCAATGGAAAAAAAAACAGCCCTACACCGTGGTCATCATGATTTCGGCGTATGCTTCTACTGAAACCGCCGTGGAGGCCATGAACGAGGGTGCCTTCGACTACGTTCCAAAGCCCTTCGATATCGAAGAGGTCAAGGAGACCATCGCCAACGCCTTGAACCGGAAAACCATAGCGGCGGAAAAGCAGGCGCTGGACGACGAGCTCCAAAAAACCCTTCATTTTGGTAGAATCGTGGGCAACACGCCCCGGATGCACCAGATCTACAAGATGATCCGCCAGGTGGCCAAGACCGACACAAACGTGCTGATCACCGGGGAAAGCGGCACCGGAAAGGAGTTGGTGGCCCGGGCCATTCACATGGAAAGCAACCGGAGGGATCGCGCTTTTGTCGCCATCAACTGCGGGGGGATTCCGGAAACCCTCATGGAAAGCGAGCTCTTCGGCCACAAGAAAGGCTCTTTTACCGGGGCCACCCAGGACAAGAAAGGCCTTTTTGAAGACGGCCATCGAGGCACCATCTTTTTAGATGAAATCGGCGAGTTGAGCCTTCCGATCCAGGTCAAGCTCTTGCGGGCCGTCCAGGACAAGGTGATCAAGCCGGTAGGCGGAAACGACGAAATCCCGGTCGACATCCGGATCATTTCGGCCACCAACAAGAATTTGGAAAAGGAGGTGATCTCCGGCCAGTTCAGAGAAGACCTGTTTTACCGGCTCAACGTGATCGAGATCAAGGTCCCGCCGCTCCGGGAGCGAAAGGCCGATATCCGGGCGCTCGCCCAGCATTTCTTAGAAAAATACACGAAGAAGATGGGCAAGGAAGTGAGCAAGATTTCCGCCTATGCCATCGACATGCTCAACAAGTACGATTTTCCGGGCAACGTGCGCGAGCTGGAAAACCTCATGGAGCGCAGCGTGGCCCTGGCCAGCACCAATATCCTCCTGCCGGACAGCCTGGCGCTTTCGATCCACAAAAACCGGTGGATCGAAGGGATCAAGGGGAGGCGGTTCGACCTGGATGAAGTCGCAAACGGGGTGGCGTTGGACAATATTCTAGAGGAGATCGAACGGGAATATCTGAAAAGGGCCTTGCAGGTGAGCCGGGGAAACAAACAGGCGGCAGCCGAACTGCTGGGGATTTCCTACCGGTCCTTTCGCCACCGGCTGGATAAACTGGCCGTGGACAAAGAGGAGTGATTAAGTCGTAAGAAGTCGCAGAACGTCACGTAATACCCCGGAGTAGATTCCAGGTTCGGTATGACGGAACAAGGGAAGTCAGGACTCTTTACGAAACCATCAAGAGTGCCGAATTTTGTCAGGTCGGTGACAAAATGCGGCAAAATTCCCGAAAATCCGTGTTTTGTTCTTGCCTCAGGAATATAGTGGACATGTTTCTCCGTGATGTTTGATGGCGTATTGACAAGTCCGGGGTTTCCGTTTTTCGTCATTCCCGCGAAAGCGGGAATCCAGTAATTTCAGAGGGTTCTGGATGATGGATCCAGTCCGGCATGACGACCACGGTGTCTTTTTTCAGCTTGTCGGTCTACCACGAATTGACTCTTTTTCGATATGTGTAGAAAATGGCATGCTCCTTGCTCTTCCAGAAGGCCAATCAGGTTTCAACCCGGATGCCCACAGGGGGTAAAACAGATCGAAGGGTTCAGAAACAAATTACAGGCAAGACAAATTGAAAGGAGGAACACATGATTAAATTGAGAAAGCAGATGAATCAAGAAGGTTTCACCCTGATCGAGCTGATGATCGTCATCGCGATCATCGGCATCCTGGCCGCCATCGCCATCCCGAACTTCCTCAGCTACCGTCAGCGGTCATACAACGCGGCGGCCAATGCGGACGTCAAGAACGCCTACACCGCGGCCCAGGCATACTTTGTCGACTGGCCGGAAGGTACGATCACCAAGGCTAAGCTGGAAGATCCCAACGTAGGCTTTCGCGAGTCTGACGGTGTGACCTTGACAGTAGTGACGGGCAACATGACTTCTCTTGAAATGACGTCGGTTCATACGAATGGCACTCGGACTTATACCGTGGATGGCGGAGGTGTTATCACTTTCTCTGAGAATTAAGAACTTGGGCGATTTCTAAGAACGCTCAGAAGGCCGGGCAATGGAAGTTGCCCGGCTTTCTCGTTTGTGGGAGGATTTTTTTCGGGCGGCCGGGCCAAGATCATTCACCAACTTAACCACAATTTAGATCCCCTACCATTGGTGGAGAGGTCGGAAAGAGTCTACCGTTCCAGCGAGAAGCGGTCGTAGAGTGCACTTGCTATGTCCAGCAGAAACGAAACACGCAGATGGCTTTTCCTGCTAATCCTGATGATGGCGGCAGCGGCGGTATACGCCCACACGATCGATGCCCCTTTTTATTTCGATGATGTTCCCAACATCGTCGAAAATCCGGCGGTGCATCTCACCCGGTTGAGCATCGAGGATGTAAGGCGGGCTGCCTCCGAAAGTCCATTGGGAAACAGGCCCCTATCCTACCTGAGTATAGCGGCAAATTTCTATCTGGGCGGTTTAGATACCACAAGCTACCGCCTGGTCAATATCATGATGCATCTTGCCGCGACAGGCCTCCTGTTTCTGGTAATTCATGCTACGTTGGAACTGGTGGACTACAAGCCCCGAAGCCATCGGGCGGCAATCGCTTTTCTTGCCGCCCTGATCTGGGCGGTTCACCCGATCCAGACCCAGGCGGTCACTTACATCGTCCAGCGCATGACCGCCATGGCCGGCGCATTTTACCTGCTCTGCCTGTGGCTTTACATTCAGGGAAGGAGAAGCGGGTCGCCGGCCGGCCGCATTCGGTGGTGGGTGGGGGCTGTCCTGGCCGGTGCAGCCTCCCTGGCCAGCAAGGAAATCGCGCTGACCCTGCCGGCCTCCATTTTTCTCTACGAGTGGTTTTTTTTCCAAAACGCCCGGCTTCAGTGGCTGCGACGGGCGACCGTGCCGTTATTGCTGGCGGCCGGGGGACTGCTGCTGGCAGTCATGATTTACACCGATTTTCATCCTGTCCGGAGCCTTCTCGGATCCTACGGAGATCGTGAGTTTACCCTCGGCCAGCGTTTGCTTACCCAGCCGAGGGTGGTCGTGTTTTACCTGTCGCTGCTCTTTCTTCCCCTCCCCGGTCGGCTGTCGCTTTTGCATTCGGTGACGATTTCCACCAGTTGGGTCGCCCCTGTTACCACTCTGTTCAGCATTGTGCTCCTTTTAGCCCTGCTGGCTCTGGCCTTGTGGTTGATTTCTCGAGACCGCTTGAGCGCTTTTGCCCTGTTGTGGTTCTTCGGCGGCCTGGTGATCGAGTCCTCGGTTGTAGGCCTGGAGATGATTTACGAGCACCGGCTGTATTTGCCGACCATGTTTTTGGGAATGGCCTTTTTTTGCCTGCTCCAGAGGCTGGTCGGAAGCCGGAGCCAAGGTGCGGTTTTTGTCGTGATGGGTGTACTTTGCATCGTTCTGGGGTACTGGACCGTGGAACGAAACCAGCTCTGGAACGATCCTGTTGCTTTCTGGACCCAAACCGTTGCCAAGGCGCCGGATGATGCCCGGGCCAGGGGGCAACTGGCCGCGGCATTGATGCGCCGGGGCGATCTGGAGCAAGCCGTCGTCGAGCTGAAAAACACCCTGGCACTGGACGAGACCCTGTTGGACGCCCATCTGAACCTGGCCGCGGTCAGCGCTTATGTGGGCGACGAGGAAGGCGCGGTGGCAGCCTATAACAAGGCGCTGGAAATACATGGAGAAGCCCCAGAGATTCTTATTCCGTTTGCTGGATTTTACATGCGCCAGGGAAAATATGACACGGCGGAATTTTTGCTCGAACGAGGACTGGTCAATGCATCTGACCACGCAGGACTCCTCAACCAGATCGGCCGGCTCTATCAGGAGCGGAAAAAACCGGAAGAGGCCCGAAAGATGTTCGAACGGGCCATCGCCGCCGATCCCGGCTTTGCCAAAGCCTATGGCAATCTGGGCCGGACGCTTTTTGTTCAGGGGCGGACCGATGAAGCCGTCGCCGCTCTGGAGCAATCCGTCCGATTGGACCCGGTCAACACCGGGCTAAACTACAACCTGGGCTATGCCTACGAGCAGATGGGGCGATTTGAAGAGTCTGCGGCCCAGTACGAGAGGGTGTTGAAAATCGATCCTACCGATGCAGATGTGTTGTATCGGTCCGGATTTCTTCTTGCCGGCAAGCTCGGCCGCGTTTCGGAAGGCATTGAGATGCTCCGGCGTGCCGTGAAGGCGGCACCGGAAGATTCCCGGGCACAGACTGCCAAGATCGTTTTAGGGCAGTGAGTGGGCTTTGTCTTTTTCCGTTTTCAGTCAATAGTATCGGTTCTAGGAGGGGATAACTTATAACCGCTGAGATATTTGCGTCAGCCCATACGGGTCTTGCGCGCGTTTTTTAGCTTTTGACGGTGATGAAATGACGAGGCCATCTTTTCCACAGCCTACCGCATTAATCGTGTGCAGAGGGATTGTGGCCGCCACCGTTGCCGCAGTTCTTCTCATGGCCGCGGTTCCGCCGGTGAGCAGAGACGCCCTGAACCATCACCTGCTGGTTCCCAAGCTCTACTTGGCAGCCGGCGAAATCTACGAAATTCCGGAGATAACTTTCTCCTACTATCCCATGACCCTTGAGATGCTCTACCTGGGGGCCATGTGGCTGGGCAGCGACATCCTGCCCAAATACATCCACTTTGCCTTTGCCCTGCTGACGGCGGTTTCAATGCACCGATACCTGAAACGCCGCTTCGATGCGACCTGGGCCGCGGTCGGGGTCTGTCTGTTTCTGACGCTGCCGGTGATGATGAAGCTTTCGGTCACGGTGTACGTGGACCTGGGCCTGATTTTTTTCTCGTGGATGGCCCTGGTCCATTTCCTCTACTGGCAGGAAGAGGGTTGGCGCTTTAAGGAGTTCATGATTTCGGCCGTCTGCTGCGGGCTGGCCCTGGGGGTGAAGTACAACGGCATGGTGACGCTCTTTATCCTGGCGGCTTTCGTGACCATGGCTTACGCCCGAAGCCATGCCGGAAAACCCCGGGCAGGCTTAAAGGCCTTTGGCTTCGGGGCACTTTACGTCGCGGTGGCCGCGGCGGTCTTTTCCCCCTGGTGGCTGCGCAACTTGCTCTGGACCGGCAATCCGGTGTATCCGCTGATGAAGTCATTTTTCAACCTGCTGGGTTCCACCGGAGGATCGCCAGCTGCTACCGAAGTAACCGATCTTTTCAATTCGGGTTTGAGCCATTTCACCTATCGTGCCTTGATTTACGGCGAGTCTGGATGGGAGATCGTCCTAATCCCGCTGCGCATCTTCTTTCAGGGGGCTGACAACATGCCCCAATTTTTCGACGGCGTGCTGCACCCCTTCCTATTGGTGCTCCCGGTAGTTGCCTTGCTTGGCATCGATCGGTCCAATGTTTCTTGGCGGCGTGATGCCGGTTATCTGTCTATTTTTGCGGTACTGACAATTCTAATTGTTTTTTTTCAGACGGACATGCGCATTCGTTATGTCGCACCGATGATTCCTGCCTTGGTCGTGCTGTCGGTCGGTGGGCTGCGCTCGATCATTGTCGGGCTGGAGAGCCGGCTTCGCTCGCTGCCCTGGCGGGGTGTCATTCTGCCGCTGGTGATCATCGCCTTGATGGTTCCCAACGCGATCTACACCCGGCAGTTGTTTGCCTCGATCGATCCTATTTCTCTAATCACCGGGAAAATCGACCGCAAAAGCTACATCACCGCCCGACGGCCGGAATTTGCGCTCTTTGACTACGCCAACCGCCATCTCGACGACCGGGCGCACCTGCTTTCCCTTTTTCTCAGCCGGCGCCATTATTACTGCGATATCCCGATCACGGAAGCGAACAGTTACTTTCTACGGGCCGTCCGACAGGCACCTTCCGGCGAGGATCTGGCCGAGGCACTGGCGGCAGTCGGTTACACCCATCTCGTGTTCAACGACCCCCTGCTCAACCGGTGGCTTGTGGACAACCTGACCGACCGCCAAAAAGCGGTCGCCAAGGATTTTTTTTCCCACTGGACGTCGGCCGTTTATCATCACCAGGGCTACCGGTTGTTGGCCGTGCGCCCGCCGCCGGGTTCATGAGCAAGGGGCTTCGCCGGACAAGCCGGCCAGGATGACGGGGTCGTACATAAGCGACTATGGCGGATTGACGATAAAGCCTTCGCGGCGTGCGGCCGCACAGCGCCGGTCATCGAGACTCATCACCGGCATTTTCTGGACTTCTTCCTGGACGGCGACCAGGGCGGCGGAAAGCTGCCCCAGAATCTCATCTTCCGGCGGCCCTTTCATCCAACAGTGCTGCCAGTGCGCCGGGTTCTGTTTGGACCACCGCAGACGAATCTGTTAGCTTCGACGCTGGAAGCGACTGCCCCGGGGGTGTGACCAGACCCAGCACACACATTTCATGAACCCAGGCAGCCCGGTCCTCTTCCGGCGATTGCATGCCGACCTTGACGATCCGGGCCAAGGGAGTCTTGCGGTCGATGACCTCCACGACTTCCCCGCCCTTGACCAGCCGAAGGTAATAACTCAGGCGATTTTTGAGTTCCGCGATATTGGCTCTAATCATGGATGCCATCCTCAAAATAAGTTCGGAATGCTTTTTGCGCTTATCCGGAATCCTCAAGCTCCAGTTTCGGGGAGCCGGAGGCCGTGGGGTTTTTGGCTTGGAGGGCCACGCTCCGTCGTGGCCGCGTTGCCGTTAACGACCAAATCCCGGCCACGACGGAGC
>JAIPEL010000135.1 GCA_021737185.1 Desulfobacterales bacterium
GGCGAGGAACTCGCTTTCCAAGTCCTCGCTTTCCAGGCCGAACGCTTCCAGGTCGAGAAGAGGATGGGACGTAGGGCAGGACGTCAGCGGATCCATGCAGGCCAGCAGATGGCCCAGGTGTCGGTAGCCGAAAATCAAGGCATCGACCCGGGACTGCCGAAGCGCCTGCTCCTCGCTGCAGGCTGCGGAAACGTCCGGCGCCTGCTCCGCGGCCAGGTCGAAGCCTTCGAAAAAGTATCGCCAGTCGCGCGATACCGAAGCAGGATCCGCTTTCCAGCGGCGGTACTGGGAGTCGATGTAATTCACGTTCAGGGTTTCTGGGATGGTCATGGGCGGTGCATCCTTTTGCCGCCTTTCGGCGGGGCGGTTATCGGCGGTCCGAGTCCTGCTTCCGCTGCCGTCTGAACCATTGGGCCACCTGCTGTGCGATCTGCTCCCGCTGGCTTCGATCGCTGAACATGTGATCAGCACCTTGGACAATCTCCAGGGTGACGGCGTCGGGATTGGCGTCCCTTGCCTTGTAGGCCTCTTTAACGGGGATGATTTCGTCGGCGTCGCCGTGGACCACCAGCAGGGGGATTTTCAACCCGCCGATGATTCTGGGCAGTTCAAAGCGGCCGGCATCGGAGAAAAATTCCTTGGAGAGCTTCAGGGAGCGCCCCCGGCTCTCGAACCGAACCTTGCCGGTCTTTTCAAGTTCAGCCTTCTGCCGGGTGCTGAGAAAATGCATGGGAGTCAACCCGGAGATTCTTCCGGCCAGGGCGCAGACCGCTCCCACCGCAGGATGGTCGGCGGCGGTGAGGACCGAAACGACTGCACCGAGGCTGTGACCGGCAAGCCCGATCCAGTTCCCCCCCTCGGATCGGAGCCGCTCTACAGCGATCCCCATCTCGGCGATCTGTTTGGAGTAGGTCGATTCGACAAACGCGCCCTGGCTCTGACCGTTTCCGGAAAAGTCGAATCGAAGCGCCAGAAAACCGGCCCGGTTCAAGGCTCCTGCCAGCTCCCGGAGAATCCCGGTGTGCCGGCTGCAGGTAAAACAGTGCCCCAGCACCACGCCTTGCTCGGCCTCCCCGGCGTCGGGCCGGTGGAGGGTGCCGGTGAGCTTCTCACCGAGGTGGTTTTCGAACCGGATCTGTTCGTCCATACGATGGTTTCGACGTCTCGCGCCTGGGGATCGCCGGGTGTTCAATGCAACGGTCCCGAAATGCGCTGAAAAAGGAAGGCAGTCATTTCCCGGGGCAGCGCCGGGGTCATGACTTATCAAGCACTATAAGCGGTTGATGTTTTTTATTGTTTCGCGGGAAGCGAAACGTTCATAAAATCGCGCCAGCGAGTTTATTTAATTGTAGAATCAATAGGTTTGAATAATAAGAAAAAGACCCTTGCCTGTCAAACACAAAACGCCTGCAATTCTCGCCGACGGCAAAACCATTGCAAAGAAAACCGGCATCACCCGTTGCTTTACACCGCGGCATCAGGCGTGCAAGGGGTTTTTTCTGCGAAGCCGAGGCTTTGGCTGCCCGGCGAAGGTTCTCTGCTCTTGTTTTTCCGGCGGTCGGTATTATGCTAGAGAAAACGCTCTGAACACATCGAAAATCGAGGCTCTTTTCCAACACTTTGCGGGCCGGAAGAGATCGTCGCGAGCCGTGTTCGGAGCTCCGGCCCGGTATCGATCAGGAGGTGATTGACATGTCAGAAGACAAAATGCGCGTCTCTGCAGACGTCTGTTCCTATATTGACGAAGGAAACCGTCACCTGAATCTGGAAGTATCCATTCCGGGGGTGAAAAAAGACAACATCAACCTTCAGATGACCGAGGAAAGCTTCAGCCTTTCCGCACCCCGGGAGGATGTGGAATTCGTGACCACCATGGGCTTCTGCTGCCCGGTCAATGCCCAGAAAAGCGAGGCGACCTACGAAGACGGTCTTCTTCGCATCCGGGTTCCATTCAAGAATCCGATGGAAGGCGCCTTCCGGGTGCCGGTACAGTGATAAAATCGCTGCCGCAATAAAATCGCTGCCGCGATTTTATTGAAGTTTCGCACTCCGCGAAACGAAACAAAAGTATTGGAAATCAGAACCAATAGCTGAGTGGCGGTTTGACCGAATCTGAGGCGGGATACTCTCCCGCCTCATTTTCATCCCATATAGAAAAAGGAGGGCCCCATGATCGGCAAGGAAGCGCTCTGCGAAAAGATCCGTTCCATCTATCCCGATGTGGGCGAATGCGGCATCGACGTTCGCGCTGAATACGATGAAAGTGAAAATTCCTGGGTTGTCTATCTGAAAAGGGGAAACAAGGAAGTCAAACATTTCCTTCCGGACGAGGACGCCGACGCCTGCATGGAAGGAAAGCAGTGCGTCAGCCTCGGGCTGGAGATCGCCCAGTTCAAGGACTACGCCAATCCGTGAGGGATCCTGTCGGTTGAGCCAGGTTGCCGGTTTACAAAGCGAGGCCAAAGCAACTTTGTAGTATACATTGTCTCCGGTTGATTGGTCGAATGGTTGATTGGTTAAATAGGAAAAACGTTTGCTTTCCTCAGGCGAATAGGCACTTTAAGCGCCAGAAACTAGCACCGCGATAAGGTGTGCAGGCCAAAGGATTTTTTTTCGAGATGCCGACCAAGGCTGAATCGGAGTAAGGGATTTGCGTTCCTTCTGCCTATTCGACCATTCGACCATTTAACCAATCAACCCTTTTGCCCCGACTCCGGAGGCCCCATGGCCGAATACAGAGAGGAAGCCGACAGCATGGGCATCGTGAGGGTGCCCGCATCGGCCTATTACGGCTCCCAGACCCAGCGGGCGCGGGACAACTTTCCCATCAGCGGCCTGTTGATGCCGATCCCTCTGATCCGCGCCCTGGCCCTGATCAAACAGTGCGCGGCGGAAACCAACCGGGAGCTTGGCCTTCTGGCGTCGGAACCGGCGGGTGCGATCATCGAGGCCGCCCGGGAAGTCGTCGACGGACGCCACGACGACCAGTTCGTGGTGGACGTGTTCCAGACCGGCTCCGGAACTTCCACGAACATGAACATGAACGAGGTGATCGCCTCCCGGGCAAACGAAATCCTCACCGGCAAGCGGGGGGGGAGAAAACCGCTTCATCCCAACGACCACGTGAATCTCGGCCAGTCGAGCAACGATGCGATCCCCACCGCCATTCACATGGCGGCTCTCATAGAGTTCGACCGAAAGCTGATTCCCGGGCTGGGCAGCCTGGAGCGGTCTCTTTCCCGCAAGGCCGAAGCGTTTGGCGACATCCGAAAGATCGGAAGAACCCACCTTCAGGATGCGGTTCCGTTGACCCTCGGCCAGGAGTTTTCCGGATACGCCCGGCAGGTGGCGCTCTCCATCAAACGGGTGCAGGCGGTATTCCCCCGGCTCGCCGAACTCGCCCTCGGCGGTACGGCGGTCGGCACCGGCATCAACACCCATCCGGAGTTTGCCCGCAGAACCATCGAAAAAATTTCAGCGGCAACGGGAATCTCCTTTTCCGAGGCGGAAAATCATTTCGAAGCCCAGGGGGCCCGGGATGCCGCCCTGGAAGCCAGCGGCATGCTGAAAACCGCCGCCGCGGCCATGGCCAAGATCGCCAACGACATCCGGTGGCTGGCCTCGGGGCCCCGCTGCGGCATCGGCGAGATCATCCTTCCCCCGCTTCAGCCCGGCTCTTCGATCATGCCGGGCAAGGTCAACCCGGTCATTGCCGAATCGGTTCTGCAGGCGGCTGCGCAAATCGCCGGAAACGACACGGCGATCTTGATCGGAGCCCAGTCCGGCAGCTTCGAGCTCAACGTCATGATTCCGCTGATCGCCCACAACCTGCTTGAGTCCATCGGGCTGCTGGCCTCGTCGGCCGCCAATTTTGCCGCCAAATGCATCGACGGCATCGAGGCAAACCGGGAGGCGTGCGAAGGCTATGTCGAAAGGAGCCTGGCCCTGGTGACCGGGTTCGTGCCTCACATCGGATACGACCGTGCCGCCGCCCTGGCCAAAAAGGCCCTGGAAAGCGGCAGAACCGTACGCCAAGTGGCCCGGGAAGAGCGGGTGCTGCCGGACGAGCAGATCGAAGAAATTCTGGGACCGGAGGGGAAAAAAGTTGATCGGTTAAATGGTTGAATCGTCAATTGGGAAAAGAAACCAGGGATCCTGCATCTACCTCCTTGGTTCGAGGACGATTTGACCAATCAACCATTCAACCATTCAACAAAACAAACAAAAGGAGAAAAGTTATGTCAGGGAAAAAGTACCGCGTACAGACCAGCTGTCCCCAGTGCGGCTGCAGCGCCGTATCCCATCTGTCCAAAGAAGAGATCCAGGAAAAGTTCGGCGACGTGCCCAACGTGGAGATGGAGTGCGGCGAATGCATGATGAAATACACCGCCGCCATGGAGGATGCCTGCCCCGAGTGGGACAAGGAGTGCAAATCGTAATAAATGCCTAAAATGATCTATAATGCCTGAAGTGCCTAAAATAGTGGTGTCACTTCGCTCCGGCTTTCATATGAAACAGGCAGTATTCCATAATTTTAGGCATTTAAGCTCATTTTAGGCATTTTAGGCATTTCCAATCTCTGCGCGGCGGTAAAGCAATTGCAACCATACATGCGCCGACATTTTTACGTGAACAAGAAATTCAAGCCGAGGGCGGGGACGTGCGAAGATGCACGTCGCGCTGGGGAAAGGGAATTTCCACCCCTTCGGCAAGAAACCGGTTGTAGATGGCGGTGTTGAGCATGTGAAGCACCCGGCCCCGCAGCACCGGTCGATCCACCCAGCACAGCAGCTCGTGGTCCAGGCTCGAATCGCCGAAGGCCCGGAACCGGACGCGGGGCTCGGGCGTTTTGCAGACCTCCGGGTGGCAGTGCGCCACATCGAGCAGAAGGTCGTGCACCTTGTTCAGATCCGATCCATAGGCCACCCCCACCTTGACCCGGATGCGGTATTTTTCATGCGGCCCGCCGGCCTCGTTGGTAATCTTTGCATTTCCCATGATCGAGTTGGGGACGGTAATCTCCACGTCGTCCCGGGTGAGCAGCCGCGTGCTGCGGATGCCGATGTGGGTCACTTCGCCCCGCTCGCCCGAATCGAGCACGATAAAATCGCCGAGTTTGTATGGCGCGTCTGCCACAATAAATACGCCTGAAAACAGGTTCGCCAGAGAATCTTTTGCCGCAAAAGAAATCGCCAAGCCGATAATGCCGGCCGAGGCCATCCAGGCAGTGACGTCGATTTCCCAAGTCAAAAAAATGAAATAGGCGGCCAGCCCCACCACCAGGATCATCAGCAGGTTGTTAAACAGCGGCAGGGTGCGCTCCTGAACCAGGGGAAATCTCAGGCGGTCGAGGCTCAACAATCCCAACAGCAGCTTAAAGAACCTGCCGCCGGCGACCGCCCAAATGAAAATGGCCACGGTTTTCAGGGCGCCCAACGTCAAGAAGCGAACCGTACCGGGCAAGGCGATCTGTTCGGCGGCCAGAAACAGGCCGAACAGCATCACGCTCACGAACACGGGACGGTGGAAAATTTCGAGAATTTGATCGTCCAGGGTGAAGCTGGTCCTTTTGATCCATTTTTTCAGCACCCGGGTGATGATCGCGTCCAGGAGCCTGGCCAGAAGATAGAATACCACGATGATGACCAGGGCCTGCAGATAGGGGTTGGGCGCAATCTCGGCAAGCCATTCAAGCAGTTGTTCGATGCTCATTTCCATCGTCTTTCCTCAGATTTTCACATTATGATCAAATCGCGTCAGCGATTTGATCATCCCGATATCCATACCCCGTGGCGCAGACGCCAGAGCAGCGCCGGCCCTGCGGAAAAAACCAGAAACACCGCCATCGACAGCAGAATGCGGCCGGCGGCGGTTCGGATCCGATCGGCCGCCGGGCCGGCCAGCAGTGGATGGGCGAACGCCGCAAATGACGCGGCCGGGGCCGGAATGCCTTCCCGGGCCGCCACGGCCAGAGCGCCGAACTGCAGAAACCCGACCATCCCGTGTTCGGGCAAAAACAGGCACCACGGGCAGTCGTGGGCCAGCACGCCGAAGATGTAGGCGGAAAAAACGTTGACCAGCGCACCTGCGGCAGCGGTCACCCAGAAAAGAGTCAGGACACCCAGGGGCCAGCTCCACCTGCGCCGGATTCGATGGTCGGTGCGTCTCACGCCGAGGGCTGCAGCGCCCAAAAGCAGCGTAGCCGCCGAAAAAGCAAGCATCCAGAACCGGTCCGAAAGGACGCCCGTTCCGGTGGAAGCAGCGTAAACCGGATCGTAGACCGTGGCACAGCAGTCCACCGGTCGGCCGAAGTCGATTCCCCACATCGCCCGGGCAGTGTACCACACGGCCAGCAGCGCCAGTGGAGAGATGGCGGCAAAGACGCGGGCGGTGGTTTCGGTCAGGACCGCTTCGGGCTTTATGCGGTTGAGGTCCTCCAAAAGGCTCCAGGTCGAGAGCCCGAGCAGCGCCAGGAGCCGAAAAAAAATAGCCCGGGAGCCGAGGGGGCCGGCGGCCTGCAGAACGCCGGTACCGCACATGGCCCCGGGCACCGCATCGGGCAGGACAAGGGAAAAGCCGACGATCAAAAGGAGCGTCGAAAGCGCCAGCGCAGCGCCGGAAAACCGCACGAGCAGGACGCCGGCCTCGGCTCCCCGTTCTGCAGCCAGCTGTTTGCTGTCCGCGGCCCCCGGCTGCCACCGGACAAGGACCGGAAACACCGCCACAACCGCCGCGGCCAGCGCGGCCAGGCACAACAGATCAAGGGCTGCCACCGAAAGCATCAGGGGATGCCGGATCATGACGGCCCCTTGAGCTCGCCGTTTTCCATCTCAAAGGAAAAATCGGTCCTCCCGTCGTTGTACAGCGCCGGTTCCCTGCCGCCGGCTACCACGATGGTCACCCCCTGCTGCTTCAGATCGGAAAAAAGGACGCGCAGAAGATCCTTTCCCTGACGGTCCTGATGGGCCGCCGGCTCGTCGGCCAAGAGCAGCGCCGGCGTATTCACCACCGAGCGGGCAATGGCAATCCGCTGACGCTGGCCGCCGGACATCCGCGCCACCGGCAGGGAAGCCAGGTCCGCCGCACCGATCCGCTCCATGGCTGAAAAAGCTTTTCGCCGAAGCTCGCCGACGGACAATCCCCGGGGGATCAGCGGCACCATGACGTTTTCCAGGGCGGTGACATCCTCCAACAGGTGAAGATCCTGAAACACGATGCCCACCTGCCGGCGCCACCGGTCCCGGTGGCCGGCGCTCCAGCGCGACACCGGCGCCTCGTTCCAGAGAACCTCCCCTTCGGTGGGCCGGAGCAGCCCGGCCATCACATACAGCAGGGTGCTTTTCCCCGCGCCGTTGGGACCGTTCACCTCGGAAATACTGCCGGCCGGAAAACGGGCGCAGATATGCTTCAAAATCTGTCTTCTGCCCCCTGAAACGGTATTTCGGACCATCGAAACCTGACGGCAGCAAATTTCGTTTTCCATGGTTCAGCGTCCTTCTTCCAGCAAATCCTGCGGGTCGGCCAGGCTTGCACGAAGGCTCGGACCTGCAGCAGCCGCCAGGTAGGGAATCAGGATGAGGGCGCCGATCTCAGCCAGGACCGCAAGGGCACCGGCCGGATCCAGGAAAAGGCCGGGAGCTTGCCTTTGCCATCCGAACAGCAGCCGGGAAGGCCAGGAAGCGCCGGGGAAAAAAACGAGTCCGTAGCCGGCGGCCAGTCCCAACAGAACGCTTGGAATCGCCGTCATGGCCGATTCGAACAGATGGACCAAAAACACATCTGAAGTCTGCCAGCCGAGGGCCTTGAACAAACCGACCGTCTTGGCCCGGAAGGCCCGTTCCCGCACCGTAACGACAACCAGCACCAGCACTGCCAAAACAGCTGGCAGCAGCGCCAGGGCGGCCAGGCTTCCCCGTCGAAGGACCGCCCCCGAATAATTTTTGGCGGCTTCGGCCCGGGTGATGATGCGCACCGGCCAGGGCAGGGCCTGGGCCAGTTCCGGCGCCAAGACTTCTGCCTCCGCTGCGTGAAAAACCTCCACTGCCAAGTCGCTGGCGAACCCCGGAGCGATGCCGAGAACCCTTGCCGCATCGCTCGGATCGAGAATCACCAGATCGTAGGCCGCCATGGCGGTTTCATCGGGAAGCCGCCCGGCAACCGCAAAAGCCACAGGACCGGCAGCGCCGAGAGAAATCAGCAAACGGCCGTCGACGGCCTCGATGCCGGGTCCGACAACCGCCCGTCCCGGCTCCGGTGGAAGGATCTTGCCGCCGCCGGCTGCCGCAAGCTGAAAGTCCGACCCTGCACCGACGACGGTGACCGGCCCCTGTTCCGTTCTGGCTGCCCCCCAGATCCGAGGGCGGACCGTTAGGACACCAGGAACGGTCCGGATGCACGACATCCCTTCGTCGACCGGGATCGACGTCCATCCACCGGCATCGATCCGCCGCACGACCAGATCCGGCGACACCGACAAAATCCGGCCGGCCGTGTCCGAAACTGCATGACTCAGCAGCAGCACCGTGGCCATCATGGCGGTGATCACCGCCAGGCAGATTCCGGTCATCACCGCATCGCTGGGCCGGCGGAGAATCTCCCGGGCGGCCCAGAGCAATACATTCTCGACGCGATACCGTTTCATCGATGCTGTTCCAGGATGGGATGCTGACCGCGCGTCGGCAGCAGCAAGCCGGACAGGTTCGGGACGGGTCGGGGGAGGAAAAAATCGTGGCGGAGATCGACTCCTGTTCGCGTCCCCCCGGGCAGCCGAAGGGGCCGGCCCGACGGCACCAGGGCCAGGCTGGAAAGATGCAGTGCGCCCACCGCGGCTTTTGGCGCTTGGACCGGAGCTCCGGACCGCAGCAGTGCATCTGCAGCCAAAGCGACGGCGGCCGCAATGGAGAGCAAAAGAGCGGCCCGGAAAAGAAGCCGGGCGGCATCGAGTGCGTCATGCGGACGCCCTCTTTTCTGGGAAAGCTCCATCGGGGATCACCGTTTCGCGCGTTTGCCGGTTAATTTCTCCCAGTTTTGATCATTGAGATCCCGGAGTTGAAACACCTCTTTTCCGCCGTGCCGCTGCCGAAAAGCGGCCATGCCCGACGAATCTTTCAAGGGAACCAGGGCCGGGCCCATGGGGCCGATCACATCGGATCCGGACACCCAGAGCACCTGGTGCCCGTCGACAAAATCCCCGGAAAAATAGTCCCTTACCACGGTGCGGGCAAGCTGCCGCCGATGACGGCCCAGGTGGACCTCCGGATGAAGCCATGCCCGCATCATGCACCCTGGGCAGCAAAAGTAAAAGGTGGTCTGGTCTTCGAGAACAACGGCGGCGGAAAACGGCTCATGGTCCGCCACCGGCATGGCGCAGACCGGGCACCGGTCTTCTTTGCTGATCTGCATCCGGCCCGCCGCATCGAGGCTTTTCCGGGCCGGTTGTGGTCCGGCACCGGATGAACTTTTCGAATCCTGGCAAGCCGCCTGAAAAAGGAACAGAACCGTCGCCAAGACGGCCAACCACCGGCAGAAAAACAATCGCGAAAACCTCATGGCGCCTCCATCAAGTGCCTCGACAAAAAAATTTCAGATTTGATGAATCTGGCCGACCCCGACGGCCAACGGCCGCCTCTTATGTAAAACTTCGTCCAAAGCCGGGGTTTTTCGTAGGGCACGGCGTCCCTGCCGTGCCGATGTGAACGGCACAGAGGCCGTTCACTACATAGGCTGAGACTTCGAGGCAAAGTTTCATTCTTGATCAAACTGGACGCTCCGCCGGCCAGCGGCGGCGCTCGTATGAAACTACCCCAGAAGATCGGCCATTGAATACCCTCGGGGAAGCCCATCGTCCCGCGCCGCCGTGTGGGGTCGTAGCTCGAAGAGCGAAGCCCCAAGCATCGCAGAAACGGGCGGATCAGCCCTTCAAGCTGTCTGAATAAATCCGCTTTCGCGTATTTATT
>JAIPEL010000136.1 GCA_021737185.1 Desulfobacterales bacterium
CGGCCGACCTGATCGACGCCCGTTTTCCTCTTCAAGAGGCGCCCGCCGCCTTTGTCCGGGCCGCCGCCCCCGGCGCGTTCAAGGTGCTGCTGAGCTGCTGAACCCGGCAACGGAAAAATAACAGATGTCAGATATCAGATGTCAGATGTCAGATACCAGAAGAACATAGCAAGAATCCTGGTTTTTCGCCGACATCTGACATCCGACCTCTGACATCGGGTAGTTCCGACCTCTGACATCGGGTAGTTCCGACCTCTGACATCGGGTAGTTCCGACCTCCGACATCTGGCCTGCCTGTCCTCTACCGGATCAGGTGACGACAAAGGGGTTTGCTGCGGCCTCGCCTGAAAGTGCCTCGTTGATGGAGTTTTCCAGACTACTGCGGCCGACAAGGCCGGTGATCTGATCGAATACCTTCCCGTCTTTGAAAAGAATCAGGGTCGGAATCGACCGAATGCCGTATGCAGTAGGGGTTTGGGGGTTTTCGTCGACATTGCATTTAAAGAAGCCGACCTGGTCGGAAAAACTTTGGGCCAACTCGTCTACCACCGGACCGATCGCCTTGCAGGGGCCGCACCAGGGCGCCCAGAAATCCACCAGCACCGGACCTTCCGCCTGCATGACCTGGGATTCGAAGTCCTGATCGGTCACGTCCATTACTTGTTCCGACATTGAAAAACCTCCTTTTGAATGATCACAACCGGGTTTCTTTCAATCTTGGTTCTACAGAACAGGAAAATGCCGATCGGTTACAAACGAATCTGAGATCGTTTCCAAAATTCTAAGGCTTTTCCGGAAATTGGAAAGGGGCTATAATAATAAATACGCTGGCACGATCTTCTGAAAGTTCCGCATTCCGTCGGCCTTGGCGGCGGTTATGACTGTAAAAAGGGGCCCGCCCGTGAACGGAAATATCTGGTATCTGCTCGGTTTGACGGTTCTTGCCGTGGTCTACATCGGGGTCCGCAATTACTTGTCAAGCCGGTCCCTGAAAGCGTCGAACCGCACAGACGAGGAGCTGATCACGACCCTGGCCGTGGTTCGGCGATGCAGCAGTTTCGACGTTTTCAAGGCGGCCGGGGAAGAATGGAATTTCTCGGAGGGCAAGCTTCACCGGGATTTTCAGGGGTATCTCAAGAGCGGTGACATTCCACGGTACGTTGCCGCCTACGTCCGAAACAACGTCACCGAAGCGGATTTGAAATACCGGGACATCATCTACCCGGGAAGCGGCGGTCGGCCGACTTCCGGCGCCGGGTAGGGTCTTTTCAGAGGTCAGATGTCGGATGTCAGATGTCGGCCCTGGCGGTTTGCTGTTTTTTTGTCTTTCTGACATCCGACCTCCGACATCTGACCGCTGGTTTTTGAACCCCGAACCCGGAACCTCTGAACCTTTGAACCCAGAACATGGAGGTGAATCAATGCTGAAACTCGGAGAAAAGGGGGCTATCCTTCAACGGGACAAGGAAACCTACGCCATTGCACCCCACATTCCCTGTGGGGTTGTGACCCCGGGGCTGCTCCGGAAACTGGCCGACGTTGCCGAAAAATACAAGGCCCAGGCCTTGAAGATCACCGGTGCCACCCGGATTGCCATCGTCGGCCTCAAGGAAGAGGACATCGACAAGGTCTGGGAGGAGCTTTCCCTATCTCCTGGTGCGGCTGTCGGTCTTTGTGTCAGAAGCATTCGCGCCTGTCCGGGCACCGCGTTTTGCAAGCTTGGCCAGCAGGATGCCCTCAGTGTCGGACTCAAACTCGACGAGACCTACCATGGAATGCAGCTTCCGGGAAAATTCAAAATGGCTGTTTCCGGATGCCCGTTGAGCTGCGCGGAATCCTGGGTGCGGGATGTCGGCCTCGTGGGAAAAAAAGACGGCTGGATGGTGACCGTAGGCGGCAATGTCGGGGCCAATCCGAGGATCGGCAAGGAACTCGTTTCCGGACTCGACGACGACGGTGCTCTTTCGACGGTGGAAAAAGTCGTGCAGGTCTACCGGGAAAACGCCAAAAAAGGAGAGCGCCTGGGCAAAACCATCGAGCGCGTCGGCATAGGTCCGTTTGAAAAGGCGTTGTAGGCGCATTTGGCGCAAACTGTTGATCGTCCATAAACAAAAGTCTATAGGGATTGCCGTAATTTGCCCCGGTTTCAAGCAAGCCGGGATGGTGCTGAAGGGGCAGAAACTGCTGTTTTGGCAATATGGACAATCCCTATAGACAACAAAAGGGGACAGATGGCAAGTCCTCGAATAAAGCGGCTGATGAAACGTTTAACATTCCCTCGGGTTAATCTTGATGAGATCGTAAAAAGTCCCCGAAGCCTTCGTCGCGCTTGATCTAGCCTTTATAAGTATCAGAAAATACTGGATTCCCGCCTGCGCGGGAATGACGGAAAAGGGAAATTCGGACTTTTTACGAAACCATCAATCTTGAACCTTGAAGCTTGAATCTTGAACCGCCCCCTTGGCCGGGCTGATCTGTAGACCATGCCAACCCACAGCACCCGAAAAAAAATCGAAGCACAACTTCATCGGTCCGATCCGGATTTTTCCGGACGCCGGTGCCGGCGGGAAAGAGAGGCGGCATGCTCTGGGCATGGCTTTCCCTGCTGACCGCCGTTGCCGCGGCTTCCCAGGACGCCTGGATCAAGCGCCATTTTTCTTCCCATGGGCCGTTTTTCATGGCCGCTTTTCCCCTGGTCTACGGCTTTCCGCTGTTTACGCTGTCACTGCTCCTCGTTCCGGTGCCGGAGCTGGATAGGGTCTTTTGGGGATGCTACCTCGCCTCGCTGCCCATCAACGGCATCGCCTTTCTGATCTACATGAACGCCATCCGGATTTCCCCCCTTTCCCTGACTGTGCCGTATCTGGCCTTTACCCCGGCCTTCATGATCTTCACCGGGAACCTGGTTCTGGGGGAGCTTCCCAATATCTGGGGCACTATCGGCATCGGGGTCACCTGCATCGGCGGCTATGTGCTGAACATCGATCCGAGGGACCGGCGGCTGTTTACGCCGCTGAGGGCGTTTCTGGCAGAACCCGGGTCCCGGCAGATGTTTTTCGTGGCGTTTTTGTTCAGCTTTGCGGCGGTGGTGGGAAAAAAGGGGATTCTTCATTCCTCACCGATGTTTTTCACCCTGTCTTTTTTTTCCGGCTTCAGTCTGCTGTTGAGCCTAAGCCTGATCTGGCTGGGCGGCGTACAGATCCGGACCCTGGCGCTGTCTCCGGCAAAAGGGGCGGCGGCCGGATTGCTTTTCTTCGCCCACGGTGTGCTGCATGCCTATGCCATCGCCCTGGCCAAGGCGGCCTACATGATTGCCATCAAGCGGCTCAGCGTTTTGTTCGGAGTGATTTACGGGGGGCTATTTTTCCGGGAAACCCACATGAAGATCCGCCTTTCCGGCGCCGTTCTGATGCTGGCCGGTACCGTGCTGATTTTGCTTTTCGGAGAGTAGAAACGGTAAAAATCTCGCCATCGCCTTCGAGAAACAGCTCCAAGTCTTCGGAGAATTGTTTCGCCGGGCTCATTTGCCTTCCCCTTTTTTCATATTTCGACCCATAAGTTAAAAAGTACCAATTTTGATAATTCAGATCAATGGCCTTCATTTCGGGGGACACGGCACCGTCAAGGTCCAAAAATGGAGGGCCACGCTCCGTCGTGGCCGCCCGCGGTCGGACGCGACAGAGCGCGTCCCTCCAACGGTCGATACGACTGGCGCCCCATCAATGGTTCGTTCGCTACGCGGACTGTGCCGGGGTTCTGTATCGGGAGGTTTTGTTACTGAAGTTGTTGAAGGGCTCCTTCTGTCATACGTTGACATTCATTAGATGACAATGTAATTTAAAAGCATTATATGTTTTGGATAACCGAGGAGCAAAGCTTCCCCCTTTGCTTCTGCCTTTCGGAACGCGAAATGCCAATCAAATCGCAAAGCGATATGATTAAAGGAGCCAAAGATGAGCACGAAACAAAAGAGCCTCCGGTTGCCTGATGAAACCGTTCAAGAAATCGAAAATTATGCAAAAACTCTTGGAAAGGATTTTTCGAGCCTGGCACGGGACCTTATAGTCGAGGCGGTGAAAATGAGAAAGTGCCCTGGCGTCGTCTTTGCTGACGGGCCTTCAGGCCGGCGGGCCAGAATTGCCGGAACCGGAATTGACGTGTGGGAGTTGATTGCCGCTTTCAAGGGGATGAGTGAAGACTACGGTAGGCTGAAGGAAGCGTATCACTGGCTCGGTGAAGCCCAGATCCGGTCCGCTCTTTCGTTTTACGCCCTGTATCCTCAAGAGATCGATGATTTGATAGACCGAAACGAGAGGATCACCGAGGAACAGATTGTCGGGCGATTCCCGTTTCTTGCCAAAATGGAATCGGCAAGGTGAAGCTCTACCTCGACGAGGATATCAGCCCAAGGGTTGCCGAATTCCTTCGGAAAAAGGGAACAGATGCGGTCAGCGCCCACGAAATCCAGATGATTGGGGCCTCTGATGAGCAGCAACTTGCCAGGGCCGCCTCCGAAGGGCGGGCAATGGTGACCCGGAATCGAAACGACTTTGTTGCACTGACGGTGCGATTCTTCCAGGACATCAGACCGCACTGCGGTGTTTTGATCGTTCCCCATTCTCTCCCGGGGCATGATTTCAGCCGCCTGGCAAACCGTTTGCACGATTATGCCATCGAGCACCCCGACGGCATGCAGCCGTACACCATTGCATTTATCTCCAAGTGAATGGCTCATGTGAAACTTCCACCCTACCGGCGCGGCCATCGTACCCGGATCATGTTGATGATCCGGCCCAAAAAGGCGGTGAGAATGACGAAAATGGCGAGCAGACCCAGGGGGACGATCAGAAGCGCGCTTACCTTGAAGACGAGGATCAAGAGCGGCACCAGCACCAGGCCAATCAGCGCCACGGCAACCAGCGCCAGACACCCGGTCAGAAAATCCCGGGTAAAGCCCGGCGGCCGGCTTTCGCCGCCTTCCTTGTCGGAAAGGTGCGGCGGGGCGTGATGGAATTGTGCATCCTGCGGGGGTTTTTCCTTGGGTTCCACGGTTTTCTCCGGATACGATCAGTGCAAAATCACTGCCGGCACAGTACCCGAATCGAAGCGATTTGTCCATTTGGATCGTGTGAAGCGATATGCTAAGACAGGGCTTGCGCAAAAGCGCGAGCTGATGGAGCGGAAGGCGATCCCCATGAGAGGTAGCGGGGTAGTGGCGGGGTAGAAATCGACCACAAAAAATGTAATGATTTCAATAAAAAATGGCGGAAGTGCATGGGAATCGAACCCACCCGGGACGGTATTAGCGCCCCACACCGGATTTGAAGTCCGGGGGCCGCACCAGCTAGCCGAGCACTTCCGCGCTGGAAAACGGCCCTAAACTTAAGCGGCATCGATTTTGATGTCAATGAAATTTGATTTTCTCTCTCCGCTGCAAGCAACGGAGAGAAAATCAAATCTTTTTATCATTATTTTCGGGAAAATGAGATGGTCAATGAAGAGAGGCTAACAAAGACGTTTATGGATCTGGTGAAAATCGACAGCGTCTCGAAAGACGAGGCTGCTGTATGCGGCTACCTCCAAAACATCCTCTCCGATCTTGGTGCACAAATCACGATCGACGGGGCCGGGGAAAAGGTCGGAGGCAACTGCGGCAATCTCATTGCCTGGTTTTCCGGCAACCGCAAGGGCGAGCCCCTGATGCTCAATGCACACATGGACACGGTGGAGCCGGGCCGCGGCATCAAGCCGATCTTTGCCGGCGGCGTTTTTACCAGCGACGGATCGACGATCCTGGGGGCCGACGACAAAAGCGCCGTGGCCATCATCCTGGAAACCCTGCGGGTGGTCCAGGAAAACGATCTGCCCTGCGGCCCCATCGACGTGGTACTCACCGTCTGCGAGGAGATCGGGCTTTTAGGAGCGCGGCATCTTGATTTTTCCAAGGTCCGGGCAAAGTATGGCTACGCCCTTGACGCTACCGACACCGAGGGAATCGTGGTCCGCGCGCCGTCGGCCAACCGAATCGAATTCACCGTTCACGGAAGAGACGCCCATGCCGGCGCCGCACCGGAAAAGGGGATCAATGCCATCGCTATCGCTGGAAAGGCCATTGCCGGGCTGACCTTGGGGCGTCTGGACATCGAAACCACCTGCAACATCGGCGTCGTCAAGGGCGGACTGGCCCACAACATCGTTCCTTCAACCGTTACGATCAGCGGCGAGGCCCGGAGCCACGACGAGGAAAAGCTGGCGGCGGTGACCGAGCGGATGGTCGCCGCCTTCGAAGCCGCGCGGGATGCGTTTACTGTACCGGGAGATCCGGATCCGCCGCGTCTCGATGTCAACGTCCAGCGGGATTTTACCCGGACCCATATCGCAGACGACCACCCGGTGGTCGTGTTGGCCCAGCGGGCCGCAAAGGAGCTGGGCCGGACCATGAAGTCCAAGATCACCGGCGGCGGCGCAGACGCCAACATATTCTTCGAAGAGGGGATCGTCACCGGCGTGCTCGGCACCGGCATGCGCGACATGCACACTGTGCGGGAAAACGTCCGCCTGGCGGACATGGTCCGCTGTTCGGAGCTTCTTCTGGAGATTTTGCGGCTGCATGCTGGTGGTTGAATGGTTGATTCGTTGAGTGGTTGATTGGTTGCATACTTGAGTTGTTGACTGGTTAACTGGTTGGCTGGTTGATTTGTCAAATGGCTGGCTGCTGGAAATCCTAAGGTGGATGAAATCGTAAAAAGTCGCCGAAGCATTCTTTCAGGCTTGGTTTTACCTTTATAAGTTATTGAAATAAATGGATTCCCGCCTGCGCGGGAATGACAGAGAAAGCAAAATTCGGACTTTTTACGAAACCACTTGACCATTTAACGATTCAACCAATCAACTTCTTTTCATACGCAAGCTGTGTCGAAGCGACGGCGTTGACTTCGAGATCAGCTGCGATCGAAATGCATGCATGGAGGGTAGCTCTGGATGAAGCTTGCGTATTTTGACTGCTTCTCCGGCATCAGCGGAGATATGATTTTAGGCGCTTTGGTCGATCTCGGCGTGCCTGTGGACTGGGTTTCCGCGCAGCTTCACAAACTGCCGCTTACAGGTTTCTCCCTGCGGGCCGAGAAGACGTTTCGCAGCCACATTGCCGGCACCCGGGTTCATGTTGACATCGACGATACGGGCTATTTCAGAACCTGGTCCGACATCCGGGGGCTGATCGGCGCTGCGGACCTGCCTGAGCCGGTCCGCAGCCGAAGCCTGGCGGTATTCTCCCGCCTGGCCGAAGTCGAGGCCCGCATCCACGGATGTGCGGCAGACGAGGTCCATTTCCACGAAGTCGGGGGCACCGACGGGATCGTGGATATCGTCGGTGCGGTCTGTGGTATCGACTATCTGCACATCGAACGGATCGTGTCCTCCCCTCTGCCCCTGGGGAAGGGCTTCGTTCGCTGCCGGCACGGAGAGATTCCGGTGCCGGCGCCGGCCACGGTGAGGCTCCTGGAAGGGGTCCCGGTTTACGGATCCGGTATCGAAACAGAATTGGTGACGCCGACCGGCGCCGCCCTGATCGTTTCACTGGCCGACGAGTTCGGTGATCTGCCAAACATGTGCATCGAAAAAAGCGGCTATGGCGCCGGAAGCGCGAACCTGGCGGACCGACCCAATCTTCTGCGAGTTCTGATCGGTGCAAGCCCCGCCCCGGAGGGTTACGCCACCGACGAGACCGTGACAATTCTGGAAGCCGCCATCGACGACATGAACCCTGAACTATTCGGCTTTTTAATGGAGCGACTTTTTGCCGAAGGCGCCCTGGATGTCTACTGGATGCCGGCAACCATGAAGAAAAACCGCCCCGGCACTCGCCTGGAGGTGGTCTGCACGCCGGAGCGCAAAGAACGGCTGCTTTTCACCCTTCTTTCCGAGTCGACTTCCACCGGCGTGCGATACCGGACTTCGGCCAGAAGAATCCTTCAGCGGGAGCCGGTGGTCGTCGACACCGAATACGGTCCCGTACAAGCAAAACAGATTCGATTGCCCGACGGCACATTCCGGGTCGCCCCCGAATTTGAATCCTGCCGGAAGATCGCACTCGACCGGGGCGTCCCCGTTTTGGTGATTTATGAAGCGGCAGCCCGTGGGAGCCGTGAGGATAGAGCGGGCAAAGCAGGGAATTCCCGCCCGGAATCTGTTTGACAAAAAAGGGCTCAGCCTATAGACACGGGCCATGAAAATGCACCGCCATGGAATCCTGTTTCTGGCCACGGGCGGATATATCGGCTTGATTCCGGCAGCCCCCGGTACCTTCGGCAGCCTTCTGGGGATTCCATTGGCTTGGCTCTTTTCCATGCTCCCTGCCGCCGGCGAAATCGCGGCAACGACCCTATTTGCCGCTGCGGCGATGTGGGTGGCCCAAAAGGCCGAACCGCTCCTAGGCCGGACCGACCCGGGTTCCATCGTGATCGACGAGGTCGCCGGCATCCTGGTGACTTTTTTGCTGATTCCCCTGACGGTGGGGACGGCCGCCGTCGGATTCATTCTGTTCCGGCTCTTCGATATCGCCAAGCCGTTTCCGATTCGGCTTCTGGAACGGAAACTTGTCGGCGGCATTGCCGTCGTGTCCGACGACCTGGCCGCCGGAGCGGCCGCCAATATTTTGCTGCGGATTTTGCTGTGGCTCTTCTAGGGTACTTGTTATATTGTTTCGCGCAACGCGAGCATACTATAAAATCACGGAAGCGATTTTAGTGGAAAGGCCTTTCAGAGATTGGAAGCGAAAACGGAACACGAAACGGATTCGGAACAACCGCCTAAGAAAAAAAGCGCGCTTCGGGAAAACATCGAAGCGATCATCGTGGCCATCATCCTGGCCCTGTTCATTCGCACCTTTGTCGTACAGGCATTCAAGATTCCCTCCGGCTCCATGAAGGACACGTTGCTGATCGGGGATCACATTCTGGTCAACAAGTTCGTTTACGGCGTCAAGCTGCCGTTCGCCGATACGACCATCATTCCCGTCAAAGAGCCCAAGCGGGGCGATATCGTAGTCTTCCGATTCCCCGAGGAGCCGGACAAGGACTTTATCAAACGCGTGATCGGCGTCCCCGGCGACGTTGTGGAAATTCAGCGAAAACAGGTTTTTGTCAACGGAAAACCGCTGAACGACGACTACGGCATCCACACCGATCCCCACGTCATTCCCGGGGCGTTGCAGCCGCGGGACAACTTCGGACCGGTGCGCGTGCCGGAGGGAAAGCTGCTCGTCCTCGGCGACAACCGCGACCACTCCTATGACAGCCGTTTCTGGGGATTCGTGGATATGGACGCCGTCAAGGGAAAGGCGTTCATGATCTACTGGTCCTGGGACCGGGAAGATTTCGGTGTTCGTTGGGGCAGGCTTGGGGATTTAATACAATAGGTTCCAAGGTTCAGGGGTTCTGGGTTCTGGGTTCAGGGGTTCTGGGTTCAGGGGGTCTGGGTTCAGAGGTTCAGGGGTTCAGGAGTTCAGAGGTTCCGGGGTTCAGAGGTTCGGGATTCAGGGTTTGAGGATTCAGAGAATCGACAGGTAAGGGGGGTAGGATGGTTTTACCGTTTGATCCTCCTGAATTCATAAACAGATACCAGAACATCATTGCTGATCGGATCCGTCATCCAGAAATATTTGGAATTACTGGATTACCGCTGTGATTTCTCTCATATTTGATCAAACTGGTCGCCTGGGCTGCCGGCGGCGTCGCTCGTATCTGATCCGGGGCTGCAAAGAGGAAAACTGGAGATTCGGGCCTTTTACGAAACCTTTGAACCCTGAACCCCGAACCCTGAACCCCTGAACCCCGAACCTGGTTTATTGCTGTCAATGAAAATTTATAGTTTTTAAAAGCTGCTTCTTTCAGAGAATGTCACCATTCCCACCCTGGTATTTGAGGGTCCTTGAAAGGCCCTGA
>JAIPEL010000137.1 GCA_021737185.1 Desulfobacterales bacterium
GCGCTGGAGGGATTGACGGGCCGCGGGGAGACCATTCTCCTGGTGGAAGACGAGCCCTCGATACTGCGAATCAGCCAAAAAATGTTGGAAAATCTTGGGTATGAAGTGCTTATTGCCACAAGCCCCATTGAGGCCTTGACGCTTGTCGAGGCATATGGGGGTGAAATCCACCTGCTGATCACCGACGTGATCATGCCGGAGATGAACGGCCGAGACCTGGCCGGGCGCCTACAGACAATATATCCGGAGCTGAAAATCCTGTTCATGTCCGGCTACACGGCCGATGTGATCGCCCACCGGGGGATGCTCGAAGACGGAGTCCGCTTCTTGCAGAAGCCGTTTACCAAGCAGGAGCTGGCCGTCAAGGTCAGAGAGGCGCTGGGGGGATGATCGGCCTGGAGGGCCACGCTCCGTCGTGGCCGCAAGGTTTCGGGTTGGAGGGCCACGTTTCATCGTGGCCGGGAGTTTGGTCCTTGGAGGGCCACGTTTCATCGTGGCCGCAACACGGACGCGACAGAGCGCGTCCCTCCAGAAAACCGGAAGATCCCCTCTGTGGAGGGCCACGTTTCATCGTGGCCGCAACACGGACGCGACGGAGCGCGTCCCTCCAAGGAGAACCGAAAACATTGACGCGACGGCGCGCGTCCCTCCAAAAGGTGTCTGAAAAATGGATCTTACAACATTCATCGGACTTGTCAACAATGCGGCCCTTCTGCTTGCCCTGGGGCTGTTATATGACATGCTGCCGCTGCGATCCAAGGCCGGGGCAACCATTTTTCAAAGGATTCTCACCGGCCTCATCATCGGTGCCATCGGCATCGCGATCATGCTCAACCCCTGGGATTTCGGCCAGGGGATTTTGTTCGATACGCGCTCGGTGCTTCTTTGTATCGTCGGATTTTTTTTCGGAACCGTTCCTGCGCTGGTGGCGATGGGCATGACCGGCGCTTTTCGGCTGCTCATGGGCGGGGTCGGCGCATGGACCGGTGTGGGGGTCATCGTAACATCGGGTGCCATCGGCCTGGGTTGGCGTCATTTCCGCCGCCACAATAAAAAAGACCCGACTACGGGCGCATTGTATCTTTGCGGCATTGTCGTCCATGTGGCCATGCTGGCCTGGATGCTGTCTCTTCCGGACACGATCGCCGTCGAGGTTCTGCCCGCCATCAGCCTGCCGGTGATGTTGATATACCCGCTTGCCACCGCCGTCCTGGGAACACTGATGGTAAATCGGAGAGCGGGCAAGCGGGCCGAAGCGGCGCTGCGCGAGAGCGAAAACCGCTTCCGGCAGATTTATGAACATCTGGCGAACGGCATTGCCCAGGTCTCTCTGGATTTCAAAATAGAACGGGCAAACAGGGCCTTTTGCCGGATGCTGGGGTATCGGGAAGCAGAGCTGGTGGGAAAGCAGTTGATCGAGATCACAAAACCGGAAACATGGCAGGAAAACCTGGCGAACCAGGAACGGTTAAAAAAAGGTGAAATCGATCACTATCGAATGGAAAAAAGCTTCAACCATAAAGACGGCCATACCGTTTGGGGCATTTTGGATGCCAATATCATTCGCGATGGCGCCGGCAACCCCGCGTATTTTCTCGGAAGCGTTGTCGATATCACAGATCGGAAAAGGACGGAAGAAGAGCAGGCCTCCAATTATACTTTACTGCGCATCGCCGGTGAAACCGCCAGGTTCGGCGGATGGAACGTCGATCTGCGCAGCGATACCTGCACCTGGTCGGACACGGTGGCAGATATCCATGAAATGCCGCGCGGCTATTCGCCGCTCGTAAAAGACGGTATCGGCTTTTACGCGCCCGAATGGCGGGGGAAAATCACCCGGGTGTTCACCGACTGTGCGGAAAAAGGCATCCCCTATGACGAAGAAATGGAAATCATCACAAAGACGGGAAAGTGCGTCTGGGTTCGAACCGTAGGAGAAGCCGTCAGAGACGAAAACGGAAAAATCGTAAAGGTACAGGGCTCTTTTCAGGATATCACCGAGAGCAAGCGAGCGGAAAAGGCGCTGCGAGAAAGCGAACGGCTGCATAAGGAAGCACAGAAGGTTGCTCAAATCGGTCACTGGGAGCTGGAGCCGAAAATCGGAACGCCGAAATGGTCGGAGCAGGTATTTCATATATTCGGTCTCGATCCGGAAATGGGAGAGCCCTCTTTTTCCGATCACCAAACCCTCGTTCATCCAGAGGACTGGCACATATTGAACGATGCAGTTTCGCTTGCCGCCAAGGAAGGAACTCCTTTCGATATTCATTTCAGGATACAACGATCCGATGGAGAGGAAAAGTGGCTGCATGCCATGGGCACTGCAACCAAAGGCAATGACGGCAAGGTTCAAAAAATATTTGGAACCGCCCAGGACATCACCGAGCGCCTGCGAGCCGAAGAGGAATTGCGAAGACGGGAAAGCCAGTTGCAGCAGATATTTGAAATCCTTCCCATCGGCTTGTGGTTCGCCGACAAGGACGGTAGGCTGCTTCGCGGCAATCCGGCCGGCATCAAGATATGGGGGGCCGAACCCCATGTGCCCATATCTGAGTACGGCGTGTTCAAAGCCCGACGGCTGCCCTCTGACGAACCGGTCAAGGCCGATGACTGGGCGCTGGCAAAAACCGTTCGGAACGGGGCCACCATCGTAGATGAACTTCTCGAGATCGAGACGTTCGACGGGAAGAAAAAGACGATTCTAAACTATACCGCCCCTGTGCTGGATAAAGAAGGCCATGTCGAAGGCGCGATCGTCGTCAACCTAGACATCAGCGAGAGAACGGCATTGGAAGCCCAACTGCGCCAGGCACAGAAGCTGGAATCGGTGGGCCGGCTGGCCGGAGGGGTGGCCCACGACTACAACAACATGCTCAGCGTTATCCTGGGATACACGGAGATGGCGCTGGAGAAGGTGGAGCCGACCGACCCGCTGCATGAAGATTTGACGGAAATCCTTGCTGCGGCCAGGCATTCTGCAAACATCACCCGGCAGTTGCTGGCCTTCGCCCGGCAGCAGACCATTTCTCCCGATGTGCTGGATTTAAACGAAAGCATCGAAGACATGCTCAAGATGCTCCGGCGGCTGATCGGCGAAGACATCGATCTGCTCTGGAAGCCCGGCAAAAGCGTGTGGCCCGTGAAGATGGATCCGGTCCAGCTCGACCAGATCCTGGCAAATTTGTGCGTCAACGCCCGGGACGCCATCTCCGGGCTGGGCAAGGTCACCATCGAAACGGCCGCTGCTGTATTCGACGCTGCCTACTGCGCCGAGCATGCGGGGTTTGTTCCCGGCGAATACGTGATGCTGGCGGTAAGCGACGACGGCTGCGGTATGGACAAAAAGACATTGGATTCCCTTTTTGACCCCTTTTTCACCACCAAGGCGGTGGGCGAAGGCACCGGTCTGGGGCTGGCCACGGTCTACGGTATTGCCAAGCAGAATGACGGGTTTGTCAGTGTCTACAGCGATCTTGGCAAAGGGTCGACCTTTCGGATCTACCTGCCGCGTCATACAGCACCAACCGAAAAGAAAAAGGTGCCGGTTGCGCCGGAGGCCTTGCAAGGTGAAGGTGAAACCATTCTGCTGGTGGAAGACGAGCCGTCGATTCTGCGCATCGGAATAAAAATGCTCGAAAGCCTGAACTATGCCGTGCTGGCCGCTCCAGGCCCGGACAAGGCGGCCGCATTGGCGCAGGGACACAAGGGTGAAATCCATCTGCTGATCACCGACGTGGTCATGCCCGAGATGAACGGCCGAGACCTGGCCGAGAGGTTGCAGAGCCTTTATCCGGATCTGAGGGTGTTGTTCATGTCCGGCTACCCGACCGACGTGATCGCCGAGCGAGGGGTGCTCGGAAAAGGGGTTTTTTTCATGCAGAAACCGTTTACCCGGCAGGAACTGGCGGCCAAGGTCATAGAGGCCCTGGAGGGATAACCGATGGAGGGCCGCGTTTCATCGCGGCCGAAATCCGGACGCGACAGAGCGCGTCCCTCCACAGAGGCGGCGGCCGAGGGGGTTGGTCTTTGGAGGGCCACGCTTCGTCGTGGCCGTAACGCCGTCGCAACCGCAATGCGGACGCGACGGAGCGCGCCCCTCCACAGAGGCCAGCGTCCGCGGGGTTGGTCTTTGGAGGGCCACGCTTTGTCGTGGCCGCAAGGTTTCGGGTTGGAGGGCCACGCTCCGTCGTGGCCGAAAACACGGACGCGACAAAGCGCGTCCCTCCAAGGGGCCGGTACACTTCCACGGAAGCGGGAATAACCCAAAAAATGCCAAAGAAATCCTTCCCGAAACGAAAGACCCCGGTGCACCAGCCGATTGAGAGCCATCTCCATCGGGCCGCCATCGTCTTTGTCACCGTATGCGCCGAGAAGCGGAAATCTATTCTAACCCGGCCGGATGTGCATGAATTGCTCGTTGACTCCTGGAAACGAGCCGATGGGTGGGCGGTAGGTCGCTATGTCCTCATGCCGGATCATATTCATCTATTTTGTGCCCCCGGGCGCTGGGACGCCCCCGGGTTGAGCCGTTGGATCCAGTATTGGAAAGCAATATGTTCGAGAAACTGGCCAAGGCCGAATGAGCAGCCGATATGGCAGAAGTCTTTCTGGGACACTCAGCTTCGCCGCGGGGAGAGTTATTCCTCGAAATGGGACTGCGTCCGGAAGAATCCAGTCCGGGCGGGGTTGTGTGCATCTCCTGATGATTGGCCCTTTCAGGGGGTGATGAGGGTACTTCCATGGCAGGAATAAAATGCGGACGCGACAAAGCGCGTCCCTCCACGGGTGCGGCGGTCGAGGGGTTGGTTTTTGGAGGGCCACGCTTTGTCGTGGCCGGATTCCGTCGTGGTTGGCATACGGACGCGACAGAGCGCGTCCCTCCAGGGAGGCCGACGGCCGAGGGGTTTCCCGTTGGAGGGCCACGTTTCATCGTGGCCGCAATGCTAAGACCGAAAACCAAAGGTGTTTTCAATGTCCGAAAAGACGACCCATAAACAATTGCAGCAGAAAATACGCAAGCTGGAACAGGAGCTTGACGAGAGCAAAAAGCTGGTCGACCTGCTGCGAGAAAGCGAACGGAAGTATCGCGTTCTGACGGAAGGGGTATCGGACATTGTCTGGACCCTCGATCTGGATTTGAAGACCACCTATGTCAGCCCTTCTGTAACCAAGGTACTCGGCTTCACTCCTGAAGAAAGAATCGGACAGGAAGCCTCCGGGCTGATGACGCCGGAATCCTATCAGAGAGCGATAGACACTCTTGCCCAGGAAATGACTGTAGAGCGGGAAGGAAGCCTCGATCCGGACAGCTCGAGGATGATCGAGATCGAGTATTACCACAAAAACGGACAAACGGTGTGGACGGAGAATGGCGTCCGGTGGATTAGGGACGGCGAAGGCCAACTTGTCGGCATCCAAGGTGTGTCGCGGGACATTTCTGAGCGCAAAAATGCTGAGCAAATTCTATATGAGACTGAAAGAAAATTCAGAACCATCTTTGAAAAATCCCCCTATCCGATTGCATTGACTGAAGTCGCCAGCGGCCGGATCATCGAAGTAAATGAAAATTTTTGCCAAAAGACCAGCTTTGAAAAAGAGCACATTCTCGGAAGAACGACAACGGAATTGGGGTTTTATCCTCCGGAAAGCCGAAAAATATTTGTCGACCTGCTTTCCCGAAATGGAAAGGTGGACGGGCTTGAAATGCCCTTCCAGACTCAAAACAAAATATACACAGCAAAAATGTTCGCCGATTTTGTAGCCATAAACAATTCCGAATACGTTTTAACCACTTTTGAAGACATCACGGAACGGAAACAATTCGAAGATGCCCTGCGGGAAAGCGAAGAAAGATTACATGCAATTCTAGAATCCAATGCAAACCCCATCGTGGTATACGACGCAGAAGGCTTCCCGCAATACTTGAATCCGGCCTTTACCAGGGTCTTCGGATGGACCCTGGATGAATTGACCGGGCAGCGGATTCCCTTCGTTCCCGAGGATCAGAAAGAAATCACCGCCGCCAAAATCAAAGAGATCTATGATTCCGGAGCACCGGTAAAGTTTGTGAGCCAGAGGCTGACAAAGGAAGGACGGATCGTCGATGTCATTGTCAGCGGTGCGATCATCAAGGGATCCGAAGGCGAAGGTACCGGCATGGTGGTGAATTTGACCGACATCACCGAACAGAAGAAGCTCGAGCTCCAGCTTCGGCAGGCCCAGAAAATGGAATCCGTCGGCCGCCTGGCCGGCGGGGTGGCCCACGACTACAACAATATGCTCAGCGTGATTTTGGGGTACATCGAGATGGCGATCGAAAGAGTCGATCCGGCCGATCCGTTGCATGAAGATCTGAAGGAGATTTTTGCTGCGGCCAGACATTCAGCGGACATCACCCGCCAGCTTCTGGCCTTTGCCCGGCGGCAGACCATATCGCCGAAAGTGCTGGATATCAACACGGCCGTGGAGGCCATGCTCAAGATGCTTCGCCGCCTCATCGGTGAAGACATCGATCTGGTGTGGAAGCCGGAGAAAAAACTGTGGCCCGTATACATGGACCCGGCCCAACTCGACCAGATCCTGGCCAATCTCTGCGTCAACGCGCGCGATTCCATCGGCGGGGCCGGCACCGTCACCATCGAGACGGCCACAGTGGTGTTCGACGAGGCCTACTGTGCCGACCACGAAGGGTTTGTGACAGGCGAATTCGCCATGCTTGCGGTGAGCGACGACGGCAGCGGCATGGCACAAGAGACCCTTTCCCACCTGTTCGAGCCGTTTTTCACCACCAAAAAGGTGGGCGAAGGTACGGGGTTGGGGCTAGCCACCATCTACGGAATCGTCAAACAAAACGACGGCTTTATCAACGTCTACAGCGAACCGGATAGGGGATCGAGCTTTCGCATCTACCTGCCGCGCCATATTTCAGAGCAGGAAGAGGAAAAGAAGCAGCCTGCGGAAGAGGTCTTTTGCGGACGGGGCGAGACCGTCCTGCTGGTGGAAGACGAACCGTCGATTCTGCGGATCTGCAAAAAAATGCTTGAAAGTCTAAATTATCAAGTGCTCGCTGAAACGAGCCCCGATGAGGCGGCCGCCTTGGCCGAGCGGCATCCCGGAGAAATTCACCTGCTGGTCACCGACGTCGTGATGCCCATGATGAACGGCCGCGAGTTGGCCGGCCGGCTGGCGGCGGTCTATCCGGATCTGAAAATATTGTTCATGTCCGGCTACACGGCCAACGTGATCGCGCACCGAGGCGTTCTCGAAGACGGGGTCTGTTTCATCGAAAAACCGTTTTCCAGGCAGCAGCTTGCCGCAAAGGTGAGAGAGGCCCTGGACGGGTAACCGGTCCCGTTGGAGGGCCACGCTCCGTCGTGGTCGGGGGGCTGTTCTTTGGAGGGCCGCGTTTCATCGCGGCCGCAACACGGACGCGACAGAGCGCGTCCCTCCACAGGTGCGGCGGTAGAGGGGTTGGCCTTTGGAGGGCCACGCTTTGTCGTGGCCGGAGATCGGTCGCAACCGCAACACGGACGCGACAGAGCGCGTCCCTCCACGGGGCCGGTGCCTGCGAGGTCGATCCTTGGAGGGCCACGCTCCGTCGTGGCCTGGGGGTTGTTCTTTGGAGGGCCACGCTTTGTCGTGGCCGTAAACACGGACGCGACGGAGCGCGTCCCTCCAATTGGCTGCAACAGATGACAGAGGCTATAGGGATGAGACCATGAGATTTGCACCCTTTACATTCCGCTTTGGCTGTCTTCGTTGCCATACCGCAGTTCTCTGTATCCTTATTTTTCTGGCCTACGGATTTTTTGCCAAAGGGGCGATGAGTGCCGAAACCGCAGCGCCTCCCATCCGCTCTGCCGCCGAGATCGACTATCCGCCGTTTTCCATCGTCGATGAGCAAGGAAAGGCGAGCGGTTTTTCGGTGGAACTCCTACGAGCCGCGCTTTCGGCCATGGGTCGTGACGTCACCTTCAAAACCGGCCCCTGGGCCGGGGTCAGGGGGTGGCTGGAAAAAGGCGAGATCGATGCGCTTCCCCTGGCGGGCAGAACGCCGGAGCGCGAATCCCTTTTCGATTTCACCTTTCCGTATATGACCCTGCACGGGGCCATCGTCGTCCGGAAAACGACGTCCGATATCTGGCACTTGGGCGATCTTGCCGGGCGGACCGTGGCCGTGATGAAGGGAGATAACGCGGAAGAATTCCTTCGGCGGAAGAACCGCGGCATCGACATCCGAACCACGGCCACCTTCGAAGAGGCCCTGCGGGAGCTTTCTGCCGGACACCACGATGCGGTCTTCATCCAGCGGTTGGTGGCGCTTCGCCTGATCCAGGAAAGCGGGATCACGAATGTAAAGGTGGTCAATCGGCCCGTGGAAGAGTTCAGCCAGGATTTTTGCTTTGCCGTCAAGGAGGGAGACCGGGATACCCTGGCCCTGCTCAACGAGGGGCTTTCCATTGTCATGGCCGACGGCACCTACCGCCACCTTCATGCCAAGTGGTTCGCTTCCATGGAACTGCCAACCCACCGTAGGATCGTTATCGGAGGGGACCACAATTTTCCACCCTTCGAGTATCTTGACGAAAACGGCCGCCCGACCGGCTACAACGTGGACCTGACCCGGGCCATCGCCCGGGAGGTCGGCCTTGACATCGAGATCCGGCTCGGACCCTGGGCCAAAATCCGGGAGGCATTGGCCCGGGGTGAAGTCGATGCCATCCAGGGGATGTTCTACTCGCACCAGCGGGATTTGACCTTCGATTTTAGCCCTTCGCACACGGTGAATCACTGTGTCGCCGTTGTGCGCAAGGAAGATGGCCCGCCGCCGGCGAGAATTGAAGAACTAATGCAAAAGCGCATCGTGGTGCAGGAAGGCGACATCATGCACGATTTTGCGCTGGAAAAGAAGTTCAAAAAAATTTTCGCAGCGGAAGCCCAGGAGGATGCCCTCCGCGAGCTGGCCCAGGGAAAGCATGATGTCGCCCTGGTCTCCCGCCTGACAGCCCTTTACTGGATCAAACAATACGGATGGGAAACTCTGGTAGTAGGCAAGAAACCTTTCGTCTCGCACGAGTACTGCTATGCCGTGCCGAAAAACAAAAAGTCTCTTCTGGCGCAGTTCAGCGAAGGTTTGAATATTCTCGAGAAGACCGGAGAATACCGGCGCATCCAGGAAAAATGGTTCGGTGTCTACGAGGATCTGCCGCCGACCCTTGCCGAAGTCATGCGCCATGTCGCCTTGATTGCCGGGCCTTTGCTGCTGCTCCTTTGCGGTTTCTTTCTGTGGTCCTGGTCCCTGCGCAAGCAGGTGGCGGCAAGAACCGAGGCGCTGCGAAAGAGCGAAGAGTTTCAGCGGGCCATGGTCGACTGTTCGCCGGTGGCCATCTACAGCGTCGATTTCGGAGGCCGGGTGATGGCCTGGAACAGCTCGGCCGAACGGATCTTCGGCTGGCGCGAAGAGGAAGTGGCCGGCAAACCCCTTCCCATCGTTCCAGAAGAACGGCGGGGAGAGTTCGATACGATTCGAAAGCAGATCATGGCCGGTCAAATCTTTGTGGGCAGGGAAGTGGTCCGGAAAAAGAAAGACGGCACCCTTTTCCATGGAAGTCTTTCGGCGGCGCCGATCCGGGATGCAGAAGGCGAAATGACCGGCATCATCGCGGCGATGGAGGACATCTCCGAGCGAAAGGCATCGGAGATCCGGGTGCAGCATCTAAACAACGTTCTTCGGGCGATCCGGGAAGTCAACCAGCTCATCGTGCGGGAGAGGGACCCTGAACGACTGATCGAGGAGGGCTGTCGGCTCCTGGTGGAAAACCGGGGGTATCCGTCGGCGTTGATCGTGCTGACGGATGCAGAAAACCGGCCGGTGTCCTGGTCCATGGCCGGACTGGCGGCGGCTTCAGAAGAGCTGGCCGCGCTATTGGAGAATGGGAATC
>JAIPEL010000027.1 GCA_021737185.1 Desulfobacterales bacterium
CATCATGAAAAACGTCCTGGTCGTCGACAACAGCCCGGTCCTGCTCCAACTCATGACAAAATTTCTGGAAAAAGAGGGGCTTCGGGTCGAAACGGCCGGAGACGGGCTAAACGCCCTCGATGTGCTGGCGAGTTTCACGCCGGACATCATGTTCGTGGATCTGGTCATGCCCAACATAGACGGGAAAATGCTTTGCCGGATCTTGCGGAGCAACGAGGCATACAAAGACATCTACCTGGTCATCCTATCCGCGATTTCAGCAGAGGAGTGGATCGACATCCGGGAAATCGGCGCCGATGCGTGCATCGCCAAGGGGCCGTTTACGGACATGGCCATTCACGTGCGCTCCGTCCTGAAGAACCCGGTTGAGATCAGGGCCAAATGCATGGCCGGAGAGGTTCTCGGAGTCGATCAGGTGTTTCCCCGCGGCATCACCCAGGAGCTGCTCTCGGTCAAGCGGCACTTCGAGGCGATTTTGGAGCAGATGGCCGAGGGAATCATCGAAATCAATTTGGAAAACAGGATCATCTATGCCAACCCGGCCGCCCTGTACATGATCGGACAACCCGAGGGAACGCTTTTGGGGATGAAGTTTCCCCGCCTTTTCGACGGCGGGGACCGCGAGCGGGTGCGGACACTGCTTCAGAAAGATTCGGACAGCCTGAAGCACATCACCGAAGACGCTCCCTTGACGCTCAACCGGTCTTTGATCGCCCTTCAGATCAAGAACCTGGGAGAGAAGGAAAAGACCTCCACCGTCATCCTCCAGGATGTCACCGAGAGGAAAAAAGCCGAAGAAGAGCTCAAAAGGCACCGCACACGGTTGGAAGATCTCGTCAAAGAACGCACCAAGGCCCTGAGCGAAAACGAGGAGCGATACCGGCTGTTGTTCAAAAATGCGCCTGCCGGAATTTTCGAACTCGATCTGGAAGATTCGAAACCGATCCGGGTCAACGACGTCATGTGCCGATACACCGGCTATCAGGAGAACGAGCTGCTGAATCTGAGCCTGGATGCACTGATGGATCCGAAGGCCAAAGCCTTGTGGGAAAAGCAGGCCAAGGAGGCGGCCGCAGGAGAGGTGACCCCCGAACCCCTGGAGCTTCCGATCCGGGGAAAAGAGAATCGGCAGTTCCAGGCGCTGGTCACCTCCGGATTTCACCTGGTCAACGGCGCGCCTGCCAAGGCGACGGTCGTGATCCACGACCTGACGGAGATCAAAAAAGCCGAGGAAGAAAAGAAGCGGCTGGAAACCCAGCTTCACCGGGCACAGAAACTGGAAGCCCTGGGAACGCTGGCCGCCGGCATTGCCCACGATTTCAACAACCTGTTGATGAGTATCCTGGGCAACACATCTCTTGTCCTGATGGACATCGACCCGAACCACCCCCACTACGAGAGCCTCAAAAACATCGAAAATTCCGTAAAAAGCGGAGAGGCGTTGACCCGGCGGGCCCTCGGGCTGGTAAGACCCGGAAACTACCAGATCATGCCGACCAACATCAACGAACTCATCCAGAGCAGCTCCAAAATGTTCGGAAGAACGAAGAAGGAGATTCGCATCTTCAGCAAGTATCAGAAGGACGTCTGGAACGTGAACGTCGATCCGAACCAGATCGACCAGGTGCTGCTCAACCTCTTTGTCAATGCCTGGCAGGCGATGCCCGGCGGCGGCGATCTGTACATCGAAACCCGCAACGTCGCCCTGGGCCCGAATTTCGTCCGCCCCTACGGCGTGTCACCGGGCAACTACGTCCAGATCTCGGTTTCCGACAGCGGAACGGGAATGGAAAAAGAGACCGTGGAGAAAATCTTCGATCCCTTTTTCACCACCAAGGAAGCCGGCCAGGGAACGGGCCTGGGCATGGCCATCTCCTATGGAATCATCAAAGACCATCACGCCGTCATCGACGTTCACAGCGTCTCCGGAGAAGGCAGCACCTTCGACATCTACCTGCCGGCATCGCCTGCAGCCGCCGGGATCGAGACGGAAGCGAGTTTTCCCCCCGCCAGGGGAGAGGAAACCATCCTGCTGGTAGACGATGAACAGATGATCCTCGATGTGGGAAAACGGCTGCTGGAAAAAATTGGGTATCGCGTGGTGACCGCCGAGAGCGGGGAAGCGGCGGTGGACATCTACCAGATGCGCCGCGCCGAAATCGACATGGTGATTCTGGATATGATCATGCCGGGGTTGGGCGGAAGCGACACCTTCGATCGGCTGCAAGGCGTCGATCCAACGGTTCCCGTCCTGCTGGCCAGCGGATACAGCGAACGGGGAAAGGCCGAGGAAATCCTAAAACGGGGGTGCCGCGGCTTTCTTCAAAAGCCTTTCACCCTGGAAGCCCTGGCGCTGAAAATTCGCGAGGTGCTCGATTCGGAAGCGCCAGAAAATATTGGTGGAAGATAGGATCCGACCCCAGCTCCGGATGAAAGGTGGTGGCCATGACGGACCGGCTCCGGACAAAGACCGGATCTTTGCCGAACCAGGACAGCGCCTCCACCCGATCACCGGCTTCGACGATCTTCGGCGCGCGAATGAAGACCGCCGGAAATGCAGATAGAGACAGGGCGGGCACATCCAGGACCGCCTGGAAGCTGTCGACCTGCCGGCCGTACGCATTTCGAAGGATCCGGATGGAAAGCGCCCCCAGGATGCCGGGCCGGCCGTCCACCGTCTTCGCCAGCAGGATCGATCCGGCACAGACCCCCCAGACCGGCATCCCCTGCTCGATCCTCGCCCTCAACGGTTCGGCAAGGGAAAATCGCTTCAGGTAGCGGGCCATCACGGTGCTTTCCCCGCCGGGGATGATCAGCCGGTCTACCTGTTCAAGCTCCGCCGCATCCCGGACCGTCCGCCACCTCGCTCCCAAGGCCTCCAGGTGGGGAATGTGGTCCTGAAAGGCCCCCTGGAGCCCCAAGAGGCCAACGGTTTGGTTTGATGCTGATGAAGTCATTTGCTGCTTTTCATTTGGCCAGTTTCGCCAGCTTAGCCGGTTTCCAGTATGGCCGGGTGGCAGCCCTGCCGAATGTCGGCTGGACTTGCACGCTGCCGTGCGTTGCTTCATGTCAGATCCGACGGATCGGTCCGATCGGTCGGATAAGACGGCTGCACCGGACGAAACGGCTCAACCCGCCCACCTGACCGAACTGGGCGAACTCATTGAACTTCTCTACACCCCCCGGGCGGCCATTTTGGTCTCCAGAGACTCGATCTCCAGTCCGATCATCGGCGCCCCCAGGCCGCGGGAAATCTCTGCCAGCTTTTTCGGGTCTTGAAAGTGGATCACCGCCTCGACGATGGCCGCGGCCGTCACGGCCGGCTTTTCCGACTTGAAGATGCCCGATCCCACGAAAATCCCGTCGCATCCCAGGGCCATCATCATGGCCGCATCGGCCGGTGTGGCGATCCCGCCGGCGGCGAAGTTGACCACCGGCAGTCTTCCCAGCTCCCGGGTTTCGGCCACCAGAGCCGCCGGCACACGATAGGCTTCGGCCGTCCGGTTCAGCTCCGCCTCGTCCATTTCCTGCAGGGCCGCTATTTCCCGGTTGACCGCCCGCATGTGGCGCACCGCCTCTACCACGTTTCCAGTGCCGGCCTCTCCCTTGGTCCGGATCATGGCCGCCCCCTCGTCGATCCGGCGAAGGGCCTCGCCCAGGTTTCTGCATCCGCAGACAAAGGGAACCGTGAACTGCCGCTTGTCCACGTGGAATTCCTCGTCGGCCGGGGAGAGCACCTCGCTTTCGTCGACGAAATCGACCCCAAGGGCCTCCAGAATCCTGGCCTCCACGAAGTGGCCGATGCGCACCTTCGCCATCACCGGAATGCTCACCGTTGCCATGATCTGCTCGATGACGGCCGGATCGCTCATCCGGGCCACCCGATGGCTTTTCCGGATGTCGGACGGCACCATCTCCAGGGCCATGACCGCGCAGGCCCCGGCATCTTCGGCGATCTTCGCCTGATCGGCCGTGGTCACGTCCATGATCACCCCGTTTTTGAGCATTTCGGCAAATCCCCGGTTGATCTTCCGGCGCTCTTGTTCTTCATTTGACATTTTGTCCTCCTTCCATGCATATGCTATGATACATATTCACAATGTCATAATTGTATTGGTACACTTATCCAATTGTAACACCCTCTGTCAACTAAAAGAGGCGGGAAAATGGCCAGGTTTTCCGAAATCGCCGATGAAATCGAGGGCCGCATCCAAAAGGGCCGATACCGTCCGGGGGAAAAAATTCCTTCCGTCCGGAAGCTGGCCGCCGAATTCTCCTGTGCAAAGCCGACCGTTCAGCGCGCCTTTGCCCGGCTCAAGGCCGACGGTTTCATCGAAAACAAGGTGGGAAGCGGTTCCTACGTGCGGTTTCCGGAGCGGATCGGACGAACCGGGGAGGTATACGATTTTTCCACGGACTATCTGTCCGAATCTTTTTTCCCGGTAGACCGGATGAGGACGATTTTCGACCGGCTCTTTTCTCGGCAAGGGGCCCACGCCATCGCAGCGCCCCCGGTGGCGGGCGATCCGGAATTGATCCTTCACTTGGGCCGCTATTACCGGCTTCCGACCGACCGAATGCTCGTCCTGTCCGGCGCCCAGCAGGGCTTGGATCTCGCCGCCAAGGTGTTCGCCGCCCGGATCTCGGAAGCCGCCCTATTCGAAGATCCCACCTACCCCGGGGCCGTCACCCTGTTTCGGGCCAAGCACTTCGTCCCCATGGAAGAAGACGGACCCAAGCTGTCCGCATTGCGGCGGATGCTCAAAGATGGGATCCGGCTGTTTTACGTCATGCCCTCGGTGCACAATCCCACGGGCGTCTCCTACAGCCGCGAAAAAAAGGAGGCGGTGGTCGATCTGGTCAAGCGCTTCGGCGTCATCCTCATCGAAGACGACTACCAGTCCGAATTCGTCTCATCTGCAGCCCCGCGCTTTGTGGATCTTCTCCCAGGCCAGACGCTGTATATCAAGTCTTTGGCCCAGGCGACGGCCTCCGGGCTTCGCATCGGGTTCATGGTCGTGCCCGAATCCCTTTTTGAGAAGTTCCGGTACGCCAAATACAGCGCGGATGTCGTATCGGCCGGGCTGCTCCAGAAGTTTTTTTCCGCCTTTATCCGGGACGGGGCCTACGGAGAGCATCTTTCGACAGTGCGAAGCCGCATCGCGCGCCGGAAAAAACGGCTCCTGACCCTGCTTTCCCGATATCGGGAGCTTTCCATCCCCGGTGCCCAGTCGGGCTGCAGCCTGTGGGTCGAATGCAAGCGGCCGTTGAAGATTCAAAGCCCCCCCTGGACCACCGGAGACCACTTTTCTTTTTCCCCGTCTTTCCGCCACTGCTTCCGGATCTCTTTTATGAACCTGGACGACGACCGCTTTGCAGAGGGGCTGAACTATTTGCGGTCGGTTTTGGACACAGCGCTGGGTTGAGCATAGCGCAAAGGGCATGGGGCATAGTACGAGGTGGAAAGGATCGGCGCCAAAGGCGGTAAGAGGGGAATTCGAACTACCGGGCCGAATAGACTTCGGGCGCCCACAGACGAATGCCCGACGGGCGGATCGGCTGCGGCGAACACCGGAATCCGGCCATGCTTACTTCCACAACCGGAGGCTGACATGACGCAGAAACTCGAAGATCTCGATCAGAATGAACTCGTGCGCCTGCTGTTGGACATGGTTCAACGGATGATTCTTCACTACGGCCTCTGGTACACCGAGGTCCGTCACCAGGTGGGAGAGCAAAAGGCCCTGGCCCTGTTGACCCGGCAGTTGGAGCGCAGCCTCAGCCTCCAGCTCAAGCGGCTTTCTAAGGTGTTCGGCTTTTCCCTGACAAACGGCCTGCCCGACTTTCTGCGCCAGCTTCCCGCCGAAACCATGCAGCAGGTCCTGGAGCAGGTGTCGGTCAGCTGGCTGGCCAACGACGGCATCTGGTTCCAGACGGTGGAGCAGGCCTGCGGCATGAACGACGCCAAGCGCTGCAACGACACCTGCTGGGCGATCTTCTCGCCGGTGGAGGCCGAATCGATCCGCCATTTTCTCAAGCTGGACCGGCAGCCGGGGCTGGAAGGGCTGAAACAGGCCCTGGGATTTCGTCTCTATGCCGTGATCAACGTGCAGTCCATCGTGGAAGAGACCGAAGACAGCTTCGTCTTTCAGATGAACGAATGCCGCGTCCAGGCGGCCCGAAAGCGAAAGGGTCTGGAAGACTACCCCTGCAAGTCCGCAGGCCTCGTGGAATACGCCTACTTCGCCCGGACCATCGACCCCCGCATTAAAACCGAATGCATCGGATGCCCGCCCGACGACCACCCCGAAGAGTGGTTCTGCGCCTGGCGGTTTACGGTAGAATAAATGCGTGAAAACTTCGGACGCCTCGCCTCCTATCCGTACCGGAACGTTCTTGCCTGGGCGGCTCGTCAGATCGCTCCGGCGGCTTCTTCCACATCGCCTTGCGACTAGACCGGCAAAGGGCGCTTGAGCCGCTTTCGGTAAAAGTCTCCTGCTTCCTTCTCAATTCGATGCGGTCCCGGCCGTGTCTGAATCCTGAAAACCTTCTCCGACATCCGCCGCACCCGGCGAAAGGAAGGTGTCCCCACCTCTGCTTCGAACCGTTTGACCAGAGGATCGGAAGCCTTTCTCCGGGCGGCCATGGAAAAGGCGAGCCCCTCTTCTGCGCACGTATGTCGGCGGCAGACGTCTTTCGGATGAATCGGGCGATGAAACAGAGCAAAGTGCCGGGCCTTGTCCTCTTCGAGCATCGATGCTTCAAATCCCATGGCTGCCGGGTCCATCCCCAGGGCGGTGGAAAAAAGGTAGGCCTGGGCGCAGCGGTAGCAGTTGTGGCACCAGCGTGCATGGTCCGTGAGTTCCAGATGGCAGCTCACCCGGTAACCCCCGTAATCGGCGAATTCCTGATGCAGCAGTCTGTGGATGGCAAAGTTGCCCAGGGGACAGATCGGATTGATCAGATGGAGTTGACCGCCGGAAAGATCTTTGAGCATGCCGGTCAACCTGCGCATCACCGGGGGGCTCTGCATGACGCCCCGGGGATGAAGGTATCCCTCCCGGTGAAGTGTGTTCAGCGAGTAGACATGCTCGTTGGAAAAGGCGACCAGAGGCGCCCGGAAATAAACACAGAAAGGAAGCATGGCCAGCAGGTAGACAAAATGGACATGCACCCGGTTGAGCTCGCTTCTGGGCCGGCCGAGCACCTGCCAGTCGGAAAGAAGCTGGATTTCGTTTTCCACAAAAAGACATGATAGCCCGTGCTCCTGTTCGAAGGCGGAAACAAGACTCCGGCGCAGGGCCATGCCCCTTGGCAGCACCCGTTCGTCGATGAGAACCGGAAACACTTCGACGCCAAGGGCCCGGAGGGTGGCCACGGTCAGGAGGCTGTCTTTGCCGTAGGAAAAGGGAACGACCGCACGCCTCGGAATCCAATTGTTCATCGGCGGGATGCGCGAGGGTGCGGCCGTCCCTTCAAAGTGCCGCGCCACGGCCCGAAACCGGGCCAGGTTCTTTTCGGAACTCTCTTCGGGGACGTGCTCGACGAAGTTGGGAATCGCCTGTTCGAAACTGTCGTTATACAGGTCGAAAAAGCGGGGAGGCGGGGTCGAATACCAGACCGTGGGATGATCGAGAATCACCGGCGGCGCCAGGGTAAGCACGTACACCAGCTCCCGCATGAGCGCTTCTTTGGCCGGAAACGCCTCCCAAATCCGTTCTGGAAAGCGCATCTCCAGGGGCTCGGCCGTCCACGCACCGGAAACTTCCAGGCAAAACCCCCGACTGGTCTGTACGACGCGGATGTTCACGTTTTCAGCAAAAAACGACTCAGCCGCCGGTGCACTCCTCCGCCGGCGCCGCTTTCGATCATGCCAAAGGCCCGGGGCCGAGGCGCTTTTTCAGCATCTTCTGGCCGCCGACTTCAATAATCTTTCCGGCCTGGTTGACCTGGACCTTGTTTCCGTTGCCGTCGACCATATAGTGCTTGCCCGAATCGTCGAGCAGGTATCGGTTTCCGTCCGGGGCCACGAGGACCTTGCTGCCGTTGGGAGCGGTGTACCGCTGGGCCTTGACCTTGCCGCTCTTTACTGCGGGATTCCAAGTTTTGGCCTTGGTGTTGCTGCCGGCACCTGCAGTCATGGGAATGATGGAAAGGGCAAGGGAAACCAGGGTGGCGACAGTGCGCTTCAGCATTACTCTCTCCTTTCGAGGGTCATCGGGGTGGCGGCCCATCCATGGCCGCCGGTAGAAGAAATTTCCGGTTCGCCTTTGTCGAACACGAAATAAGGATAGGCAACTGCTCTTTACATGTAAAAATTTTAGTAAACAAAAAAACATAAGAGAGTAAAAATGTCAAACTGGCGGCGCTTGTCTCCGGTAACGACGGGCAGGAGCAAAAAAAGCCGCCTCGGCAGGAGGCGGTCTTTCCCAGAAGAGGGACAAAAGTAGACTCAATCTTCTTGAACTTGCAGCCTCCCGGGTCAGCCGCTTGTCCGGGCCTTGTAGGCTTCGATCGCCTCTTTTAGCTCGTCGTATTCTTCGCAGCCGAAAAAGCAGGCCTGGTCCAGGACTTCCAGTCTTTGCTCGGCCTTTTCGAGTTGACCGGTCTCCAGATACAGTTCACCCAGGTATTCATTGGCCCCCCGGTGCTTCGGCTCCAGTTCCAGGGCAATGCCATAATGCTCGAAGGCTTTTGCCGTATTGCCCAGCTTCCGGTAGCTGTAGCCGAGCAGGTTGTGGACGTCGGCATTTTTCGGATCATCTTCGAGCGCTCGGTTCAGATGGGTCAGAGCGGTCTGGTAGTCGCCTGAATCGACCGCTTTCTCGGCTTTGCGATAGTCGGAATCGGATGCCGGCTTGCTGCTGGTGGTTCCTGCGGCTATCACCGCACCGGGTAGGGCAAAAACGAGGATCAAGACTGAGATGGCTATCACAGATAAGATATGTTTCATGGGACCCCTCCTTTTAAATATAACTATAGTGCCGGAATGCTCCTCCCGCAACCGGATGAAGACGGAAGCCATTTTTTCCTCTGGTCTGACGAATGCGCGAGGGGTTGGTGTTATTCACGAAAAGAGGGCGGAATCAATTCCGGCACGAATTCGTCGAGGATCTTTTCGTTTTCCGAGCCGGGCGGTTGAAAGGAAACGCTGCGGATGTGTCTCTGAATCGTGTCGAGGCGGCCGCTGATCGCTGTATCGTCGCCGCCGCGGCCGGCCCAGCTATTTAGCAGCGCGCCGATCTGTTCCTGGACGGCCGCGCCGGGCGCCTGCTGCAGCGCCCGGATGCTGTCGACATAAAGATCCAAAAACCGATCGCGTGCCGCCTTCTCCTGCGCCAGCCGTTCGGCCGTCGCATTGCGGCGCCGGGTCAGGTACTCAAGCTCCACTTCGGGGACGGCCTCCTTTTTCAAGGCATCCCAACCGACGAGCCGCTTTTGGAGCGTATCGATCCGGCGAGCGTGGGTCAGGATCGATTCGGCGGAAAAAAGGGCCTGCCACAGAACGCGGCTCACCGATGCTGCGTCCTCAGAAGTCTGGAACGCTTCGCCCGATGCGGCTTCGGAGGGCGTCGCAGCGGACGCATCCCAATTCGGCTGCTTTTCCTGCCGCACCTGCCATTCGTTTTTCAACCGGTCGATGCGGCCCGCGGGCGTGACGATCCCGGACAGAACCACCCGAAACCCCACATCGCCGCTTCGAAACGCTCCGGTTTCCAGAAAAAAGGGGGCTTCCTCCCGACGCCCCGGCAGAATCTCGGATCTGCGCCTTCGAAAGCTTCCGCCCTTGAGCAAAACCCCGCCGGCGGCGCCGTGCAGCCGGGATTCGACAACGAAGCGAAACGGCTCCAGCATCATTTCGGCGGCGTTTCCCGCCGTGTCGAACAGCCCCAGCGGGTTGGCGCATCTGGACCCGATCCAGGCGAGCTTCTCGGGGGGTTTGGGGGCGCTGGCCGCGGTGTATACGGCATAATCGGACAGCGGCCGGCCGTGAAGCGGGAAAAAGGCCTCGTGGTTCAGCTCTTCTATGGAGACCCGATGGCCGCCCCTGGCGGCATATTCCCATTCCACCTCGGTCGGCAGCCGGAGGTGGCCGAAACGGCCCCCGGCAAACCGGGGCAGAAGCTCCGGGTGGTTTTCGATCAGCCACCCAGTGTATCGTGAGGTGAAATCCACGGCCTCGAACCAGGAAATGTCGGTTTTCGGGCGGGGATCGTCGGAGGTCACCAGTCGGTCCCAGCCCGGGCAGTCGGCCTCCATGACGGCATCCCACTGAAAGCGGCTGACCTCGTACTTTCCGATGAAATAGTAGCACGGCAGGCCGGGATCGGTCCCCGGCTCGGGGCAGCAGCGCTCCTTTTCCATGGCGGCCGCCTTCTTTTGCCAGGCTTCGGGCAGGTCTGCCGAAGCGAACGCACCGGCCAGGCAAGCCGGCCGCCGGTCCTCCATGAAGGCCGTTGTGGTTCTCTGGCAGTTGGCGCACCCCGCGAAAAAACGCAAATCTTCCAGCAGCGCCGGTGCCGGGGCGCAGACGAGGCGAAACACCATCTTGCCTCCGCAGGGCATCGGCAGCACGAAATCGCCGTCGATCGGGTTGGGATCGACCATGTTGCGGATGAGCGGCACCCGGTTGGAAAGCTGATGCCGCTCAGGAGAAGGACACTCCTGGGCCGCAGCCTGCGTTCCGGCAAGGAAAGCGGCGAAAATCAGCAGGACTGCGCCGCTCATCGCCGCCAGCCGAAGCCTTTGCAGCGGCTGTGCTGCGGCTTCCCTCTTTTGGATGCAGAAGCGGGCGTTACACATCGCGAATTACCTTCGACGGCTCGATCTTCGCCGTCCGCAGCCCTGCAAACGAGGAGGCCAGAACAGACATCGCCAGGGTCAGGGAAAAGGCGGCCAGGTAGTGCCGAAAAGCAAGACGGCACACGTATTCTCCTTCGGCCAGGTATTGGCCGAAAACCACATTGATGACCAGCTCGGTCGCCCCGTAGAGCAAAAACGCCGCCGCCGTGCCCAAGACAGCGGTGGCAGCCGCCTGAACGATCGGAAACCAGACGATGTTTCGGGTGGAAAAGCCGATCAGGCGCACAACCCCCAGGTGCCGGCTTTTTCTGTTCACGTTGGCCAAAACGTTGCTCGCCATGGAAGCAAAGTAGCCGCATATCGCCACGACGGCGATCAGACGGAAAATGAGGGTAAAAGACCGGTCCAGGCTTCTGACCACCTCGATCTCTGCAGCCCGAGTGTACACTTCGACGCCCTGCTCGTTTAAGGCCGCGGCAAGCGACGCCACGTCGTCGATGGTGTCGGAATACATGCGAAAACCGGGATAGGATCTTGCCGACCGGGGCTTCGGTTTGCCGGGCCATCCGAACCTTTCGGAGCCGAAGCCGTCCCGGTAGTCTTCGGTGGCTTCGAGCAGGGCAATATCCACGAACGCGGCGTCGCGGAAAAACGCCTCCGGCGGCAGGACCGCCGATACCGTCAGCGCGATGTCGACCTGCTCTTTCTGTCCCTGCACGGATCGGCCGACCTTGCCGACCACCGTCCGGCCCGCTTCAGTCTGCAGCTTTCGCGCGGCAGAGGCAGACAGAACGACGGCGGAAACCTCTTCCGGGACCGATGCATATTTTTCAAGAAGCGGGTCTCCTTTGCCGGTGGGAATCAAGTCGACCGGCAGCGTCGCCGGCAGCGATGCGCCCCGGTCCACCAGCACCATGGTGGCAGCGATGGACCGGGTCTGGGGAATGAGAAAGTCCACCCCCGGCTTTGCCGACATCCGGTCGAACCACTCCGGGGAAAACTGCCCGCTGCCCACCGCCGTGATTTCAAGATTGCGGGGGTCGCCCACGAGGCGATCGGTCAGCGTGGAGATGATGCCGCTTTTGACCCCGAAAATGACCAACAGCGGCGCCAGAACCGCCGCCAGGCCCAGTATGGCGCAGGCCGACAAAAGCCGCTCATGAAAGTAATCGCGGAGCGAAATCGAAACGATCGTCTTGAAGCGATGCATCGTATGGTGGTCCGGGCCGTCTTCCGACGGGATGCGCTTTAGCAGCGTCTCTTATGAAACTTCAACCGAGTTCTGTTGCCGTTTGCATGCACGTTACCCGATCACTCGGGAATGGACGCTCCGGTCTGTCTCCCGGTCGAGCTCGAACCGGACGCGCCGAAAGCCGAGCTCCCGGACACGGTCCCACTCGTGGGTTGCAACGATCAGGGTTACCCCACGATCCTCCACAAGGTCTGTGAACAGCCGCATGATCCTTTCTGCGTTGAACGGATCGAGGGAGGCGGTGGGCTCGTCTGCCATCACCACCGCCGGTTCGTGGGCCATGGCCCGGGCAATGGCCACCCGCTGCCGTTCTCCCACCGATATTTGGGATGGAAATTTTTTCAGATGGGGCCGAATTCCCAACCGTTCTGCCAGCGCCTCCACATATCCGTCGTCGGCCAGCCCAAGCGCCTGACGGCTGAGCCGGATGTTGTCGCCGACGGACAAAAACGGAAGCAGACCGCCGGTCTGGAGCACATAACCGATCCGCTGCATACGGGTGAGGGCCAGCCGGTTCAGGTCGTTGTCCTGCCAGCAGCCGATCACGTCCAGGGGCGGGTCTGGATCGGCATGAAACATAAAACAGCCGGCTTCATCCGGCCGAAGAATCAGCGCCAGAAGATCCAGAAGGGTGCTCTTACCGCATCCGCTAAATCCGACGAGAGCCATCTTCTCCGCCGGCCGGGCCACTAGCTCCGGAATCGTCAGGACAAAATCGGTTTCGCCCGGCCAGACCTTTCTGACATTGCGAGTCAGAAACACAGGGGCGCCCCCGGGGTCCGATTCCCTGGCCGGAGCGCCGTCTTTGGGACCGGAGAAAGCCGCTGCCGGAGCTTTGTTCAATGGATAGTCTCCTATGGCGAGTTTTGGCCGGCAGAAAAGCCGACACCCGCTGGCCTCCGGCTCCCCCCTACTGGAGGTTACCGGATAAGCGCATTCATGAAATATCCGGGCTAGGGCAGGATGCTCAGCGGCACCCGGTGCACCATTTGGCCCGGGTCTGCGGCACCGAAGCTCACCCAGTTGTCGACATCGTCATGGTACAGCCGGTAGCGCTTTATCTTCGACTTCAGGTCGTCTACGATGGCCTGCTGCTCCCCGACACTCATCCGGTACCAGTCGTCTTCCTCCAACCGCATGATGCTGCTGCGATAGGGAAGATCATCGAGAAACTCGCCCAGGAGGCCGAGCTGTCCCAGGTTCCGGTCCGGGCGTTTGCTGAACTGTTCCGGGTCGCGGGATATGCGGGCCGATGCCGACAGGATGCTCTGGAAAAAATCCCTGGCACCGGTTCTCTTTGTCCGCTGGGCCTGCTCCAGAATGATCTTCAGGCGCCGGTAAAGATCGCTGAGCTGATTTTTGGTCAGCAGCACCGTGACTTGAAACGAAGGGGTGTCCGGCCGGGCCAGGTCCATGTCCGACACCCACGCCTTGACGACCTTGGGAGCCTCCGTCCGGCGCCGATGCCCCAGAAAATCAAGCTGCATCGCGTAGCCGAGCACGGCCGCCTTCCGGCGGGCCTCGGCCACGGTCCCGCCCAGACCGTTTCGGGCAGCCAGGTCCAGGCGCTCGCCCGCGGCAGTTGCGCGGACCAGTTCCACCATCTGCTTAGACACTTCCTCAACGACACTGCCGAAGGTTTCCACCCCGCCCGAAGGACCGCCGGCGTCGATCGGCACGTAAAGATCCCCGATGTTGGGATCGGACTGGCCGGTCAGCGACTTGTACTGGGTCTCGGCAAAGGTGTGGTTTCCCTGCCGCCGGCCGGCGGGGGTCTTCAGATGCAGCACGAATATTTTGATGTTTTTGGCGGCGGCAAGATCGGCGATCTGCGCTGCGTTCATGCCGGTGCTGGAAAACGGATCGTCGTTTTGGATGGCGCCCGCATCGGTGATGAGAAACAAAATACGGGACTGGTAGTCGGACCAGTTCAGCGCTTCGACAGCCGTTTGGATGCCGGCAAAAGCGTCTTCGTTGAAGGAGTGGGAGGAGACCTCGGCCTCCCTGGCCTGGACCAGCGCCTGTTCGAACTCGCTTCTTCGGGTCCCGTCGCGAAGGGGCGAGAGCACCTTGCTCACGTACCCGAGTCCAGGGGTCTTTTCCGTGCTGCTGCGATATGCCACCAATCCGAAGGCCACCTTGTCGGCCTGGCCGGCTTTTTCGATGCGGTCGAATATGTTTTGGACCGCCTTTCGGGTCCGGTCGATGTAGGGTTTCATGGAGATGGTGGTGTCCATCACGAAAACGATGGCCGTTCGAAGCTCTTCTTCCAACGGAATCCTCCAGGTACCGGGATCGATGGAGGCGACTTCGAGAAACTTCACCCCTTCGTACAGTTCGGCCGTGTGGAAGATCGGCATCAGGTAAAACCGATCCCGCGACACCGCCTCTTCGGAAGGCTCCATGGCCATGATCGGAAACCCTTCCGGGGGGGAGCGGTCGCTTTTCTCCAGGGATTCGAACCGGTCGGCCAGCGCCGCCGCCTCCCGGGCCGGGTCGTCGGAGCCGGCCACCCGGTTGAGGTCTTCCAGGGTCTGAAAGAACAGCACCGGCCGCCGGCCCATCCGTTCGGTGAATTTCAGCGTCAGCGCCTGGCGCCAGTCCGAAGCGTGGGCCTGTCGAATCCAACCGGCGATCTCACAGTTTTTGCCGTAGCCCACCTTCAGCCAGCCGGTCTCTTGCCGGGCGGCCCGCTCGTAGACATACAACACGGAAAACGGGGCGATCAGGGCGCCGGCATCGGCCCCCGGCTCGGAATAGAGGCGGGCGCCGGGGTGGGTGATCACCCGCTGAAGCAGGGTCTTTTTCCCGGGGATCAGCAAGGGCTCGCAGGAGTCCGCGCCACCGGCGCCGGCGGCAAGCCCGAGGCCGGACATCGTCAATGCTGCAAAAACCGCGGCCGTTTTCAAGAATGCGTTGCGCCTGTAGCCAAAGGAAAAGATCATCATCGTCGCTCCCAGCGTTCCAGCAAGGTTCGGGCTTCTGGGGATCCTTCTTCGGCCCTTTTCCGAACCCACCGGCGCAGTTCATCCATATCGGATTCAACTTTCTCGATCCCGCCGCTCAAGGCAGACCGGTACCAATCCCAAGCCGTTTCCGGATTTTTTCGAATGGTCCCGCTGGGCCCGATGTCGGTGGGATCGTAGTATCGGGCCACCCGGGCTGCGGCTTCTGCATTGCCGGCCTCGGCGGCGTATTCGAGCAGCAGAAAGGCAGCGTCGGCCCGCTCCGGGCTTTCCGGCAGGGAGACGGCCATATCCACCGCCTCCGTAGGACCGATGCCGTTTCTCAAGGCTTCTCTTACTTGCTGCAGCACCGGAGCGTCTGGGGTGTAGGAAGGGGCAGGCGGCGGGGCCACGAGCCCTTCTTTGGGCGAAAGGTTGGCCATCCGCTTCATCTTTTTTCCCGGGATCGACTTTTCGGCAGACGGCGGCGCTTCGGATTTCAGCATTCGGTATCCGAAATAGCCCCCGGCGCACACGACGACGAGCGCTGCTGCGGCAAGCACCAGCCAGCCAGCTCTATTCAGAACGGCCATGATGTCTCCTTTGAGATCAAAACCTGACAGACAAAATACACGTTATCGGCTTCTTGCGCCAGGGTTGAGTCAAATACTGCCGGCACATCGTTCAAAAATCAGAAATCAGAAAACGGAGATGCCGGTCTTGGTGGTGAACAGCTCCAGGGCCTTGGTGCCGGCCAGGGAATTGCCGCTTTTGTTCAGACCCGGCGACCAGACGGCCACGGCCAGCTCTCCGGGGATGGTCGCGGAGATTCCGCCGCCCACCCCGCTTTTGGCCGGAAGACCCACCAGGTAGGCGAACTCTCCCACGGCATCGTAAGTGCCGCAGGTCATCATCAGGGCGCTGATCCGCTTGGCCTGGCTTCGGGTCAGAACCCGCTCTCCGGTGGTGGGGCAAAGCCCGTGGTTGGCCAGAAAGACGAAGCTCCTGGCCAGTTCCACGCAGCTGGCTGCCAGGCTGCAGTGGGCAAAGTAAAGGGAAAGAACGCGGTCCACCTCGTTTTCCAGGTTCTCGAAGGACCGGATAAAATTGGCCAGGGCCCGGTTGCGGAAGCCGTAGTCCGCTTCGGAGCGGGCCACCACCGGATCGTAGTCCACCGTGTCCTCTCCGGTCAACTGGCGGAAAAACCCCAAGAGCGCGTTGCGGGGTCGGGGAAAGGCGCTGACGAGAATGTCATCCACCACGATGGCGCCGGCGTTGATAAAGGGGTTTCTCGGAATGCCGTCTTCATATTCGAGCTGGACCAGGGAGTTGAACGGCGTGCCGGAAGGTTCCCGCCCCACCCGCTGAAACAAAGCCTCTTCTCCGACGGCTTTCAGCGCCATGGTCAGGGTGAAGACCTTGGAGATGCTCTGGATGGAAAACCGCTCCCGGGCGTCGCCCACAGCGTAGGTCTTTCCGTCGACGGTCTGCACGGCCATGGCAAACCTGTCCAGGGGTACGGCCGCCAGCTTGGGAATGTAGTCGGCGACCTGTCCCTTTCCCACCAGAGGGCGGACATCCTCGGCAATTTCCTCCAAAATGGCCTGGTACTCCATCGGCATCCTCCATTTCTCCGGGCCCGGCGTTTTAAGGTGCCGCCAAACTGCAACAACCCTAACGGTGAGATCGGCAGATGTCAAAAAAGACAGCGCAAAGGGTTTTCATGAGGCAGGGCCCAGGCCTCTCGGCCCCGGAAGGAGCAAGCGAAGGGATATCGGTTCCACTACTGGCTCTGTTTCTGAAGCCAGCGGCAGCGGGCGGCGACACAGCCGATCCCCAGCACCATGAACACCACGGCCACGGACATGTGCAAAAAGTTGAGGCCGGCGTGGGCATAGAAGGGGTAATCGATTCCGGGAAGATTTCGCAGGGCCATGAACACCCCGGAGACCAGCGCGAGAATCAGCACCGCGGCCCGGACGGCCCCGGACCGGGTCAGCCGGGTTCCCTCTTTTCGCTCGAACCAAAAGCGGACCCCACCGTAGACGGCCGCGGCCAGCAGCAGGCTGCCGGCGATGTAGTGGACGTGAAGATTGGTGAAAAAATCCCCGCTCCAGCCAAGCCCGGGTACGTCTGCGATATAATACCGTTTGTACAGGGGCATGTTCCCGAAGCCGGTAAACACCGCCAGCACGGCCGAAACCCCGAAAATCACCGATACGATCCGGTCCTGCAGAGACGTCTTCATCGGCGGTCCTCCTTGTCCTGTGCCAGGCTCTTGAAGCGGGCCAGCGCGCCGAGAAGGCCGGCGATGGGGGCGATGGCCAGGGCCGCGATCATGTTATTGGTCTTTTCCATGGCGTTGCCGGCGTCGGCCAGATGCGGCTGGCCCGGTCCTTTTTCAATGACCCGGTTCAGTTCTTCAAAGGGGACCGGCGACACGTAGATCGTGTTGGTTCCGCCGTTTTGCGTATCCCCGTAGACAAACCCGTCAATCTCCTCTGCCAGGGCAAAAGCTCTTTTGACGATTTCCTCCCTTGGGCCGATGGTCTGCACGTTTTCGGGACAGGCCTCGATGCAGGCGGGAAGCTCCCCTTCGGCGATGCGGTCGTAGCAGCGGTCGCACTTGTACATGACGCCGTTTCCCGCGTACTGGGGCACCAAGTCGAGGTGGAGCCCCACGCCGGACTGGCGCTCGGGAATGTGCCAGGGACAGACCTGCTTGCATTTGGCCCCGCCCATGCATAGACCGGAATGGATCCGCACGATCCCGTTTGACTTTTTGTCGGCCGCGCCGAAGGGACAAAGGTTGACACAGGGAGCGTTTTGACAGTGCATGCAGCGCCGGGGGATGGTCAGGGAATAGGGCTTTCCGTTGTACTCTCCTTGGGCATACTGGATGTAGAGCCAGTTATACGGGGTCAGGCGGTAGCGAACGTCCCGCTTTTCCTCCGAAGACCAGTCTGCCACCTTGACCCGGTCCACAGGCACCATGGCCGGCATCTCGCCTTCCGGCTCCGGGAATTTGTCCGCGTTTTCCCACCGGCAGGCCTCCACGCAGGCCTCGCAGCCGATGCATTTTCGGATGTCGAGCAGGGTGCAAAGCTCGCCTCCTGAGGCAGCCCGGGCGGTTTTGGAAAAAGGGACGGTGCTTGCCGCCACGGAGCCGGCCGTAATCAGGCCGGCCCTGAGAAACGATCGTCTCGAGATGTTGCTTGACATGACTCCTCCAGGTTTTTTTTGGAACACCTCGGTGTTTTGAACAGCCACCCGAACAATGTGCGAATCCGACCGGCCTCCGGTCCAGGAAGGCTGGGAAGCCATCGCGTCGGTTGTTCCTATGGAACCGGCTTTTCAACTTTTGTTACAAGAAAATCAGAAGGTATCGAAAGGAACCGGAGGCGGCCAAGAGAACTTTCATGGCCAAAGGACGCATGAAACCGGAAACCGCGGCAGTGAAAATCAAAACCGGGCACGGCCGCGTCGAGTCCGGCCTTCACGAGGCTGCCGGAGGAGACGGCAGCTATGCCTGCACCGGGGATATGCTCCTCGAATCTTTGGCTGCGTGTGTGGGCGTCACCCTCGAGGCGGTGGCTACCGCCATGGGTATCGCTATCCGCCGGGGCAGGATCACCGCCGAAGGAGACATCGATTTTCGCGGGACCCTGGGAGTCGACAAAACCGTTCCGGTGGGCATCACCGATATCCGTCTTCACTTTGACCTCGACACCGATGCGACGACGGAAAAAATAGACAAACTGCCTTATCGCTGCGCCTCCGCGGCGGACATTTATCGGCCCAGCACCTTGCGGATCCGCTCAAGGGCCCAGTCGACCTCTTCTTGGGTGATCACCAGCGGCGGGGCAAACCGGATGGTGTTCTCGTGGGTTTCCTTGCACAGCAGCCCCTCGGCCATGAGCCGTTCGCAGTAAGCCCTGGCTCCGCCGGCGTCCGGGGACAGCTCCACGCCGATCATCAGCCCCTTTCCCCGGATCTCCCGGATCATCGGGTTGTCCAGGGTCTTGAGGCCTTCCATGAAATATGCGCCCATCTTCTCGGCGTTTTCGATCAGGTTCTCCTCGACCAGGACCTTCATTGCCGCCCGGGCCACCGCGCAGGCCAGCGGGTTTCCGCCGAAGGTGCTGCCGTGCTCTCCGGGCCGCAGAACGCCGAGCACCTCCTTGTTGGAAAGCACCGCCGATATCGGGTAAAAACCGCCGGAAAGGGCCTTTCCGATGAGGGTCAGATCCGCCTCGATCCCCTCGTGTTCTTCGGCCAGAAGCTTTCCGGTCCGGCCCAGACCGGTCTGGATCTCGTCAAGGATCAGCACCACGTTGTGTTCCTCGCAGACGGCCTTGGCCTTTTTCAGGTAGCCTTCGGGCGGAATGACCACCCCGGCCTCTCCTTGGATCGGCTCCACTAAAAAGCCGACGGTATTCGGCGTGATGGCCGCCTCCAGGGCCTCGATGTCGCCGAAGGGAATCACCGGAAAGCCCGGGGTAAAGGGGCCGAAGCCCCTGCGTGAGCTTTCTTCGGTGCTGAAGCCGACGATGGTAATGGTTCTTCCGTGGAAATTGTCGGCGCACACGATGATTTCGGCCTGATCGTCGGGCACGCCCTTGACCGTGTAGCCCCATTTTCTGACCGCCTTGATCACCGTCTCCACGGCCTCGGCGCCGCTGTTCATCGGCAGCACCTTGTGAGAGCGGGTGATTTCGCAAAGCTCCTTGTAAAAAGGGCCGAGCTGATCGTTTCGAAACGCCCGGGAGGTCAGAGTCAGCCGTTCGGCCTGTTCGGCCATGGCCTTCAGGATCTTCGGGTGGCAGTGGCCCTGGTTGACCGCCGAGTAGGCCGCCAGGCAGTCCATGTACTTGTTGCCTTCCACGTCCCACACCCACACGCCCCGTCCCCTGGACAGAACGACGTCGAGCGGCTTGTAATTGTGGGCACCGTACTCTTCCTCGAGCCCGATGAACTCATTTGGTTTCATTGGCCTTCTCCCTGGAAAGACGACCGGCCGGCCGTCGGCTGCTGTTATGCTCGGCTAAAAGCGAAGCGGTTAGAGCGCTTGTCAAAATAACGTTCCGATAGCAAGGGTTGACGCTTGATTGAGCGCATCGATTCAGCTCTATGAGCCGCACCCCAAGCGCTCTAAGTGGTTCTTACTTTTATCATAAAGCCTATGTGGGAAGAACCCTCCTGTCAATATCGGCGATGCAAACGACCGCAGTTGCCTCGGCCGGCTGCAGGCATCCTGCAGCCTTCCCTTCGCGGCTCGGCCGGTCCGGTATCGCGGACGCATCCTGACGAACGGCGGCATCGCCGCCTCGGCGCCGTTCTCCGGCAACCCCTCGAAAGCGCTCGGGTTGCCGAGCAAGGGCCTGCGAGACGTTGATTTTAAAGTATATCATAATCCTTCATACCTTGACATTTTTGCCGGCCTCCAGTATGAAGCATTCTATTGCTAACCGCATCCCGATGTTCCTATGAAATCCGACAAATGGAAACCTTGGGCCCTTTTGGCCCCTTCTTTGACCGCAGTGTTTTTGCTGCTGGTCATCCCTGTCTGCTTCGTCGTCGTATACAGTTTCTGGTTGAGGGCGCCCAGCGGGGGCGACATCCCCGCCTTTCAGTTCGGAAACTACGCCAAGTTCTTCGCCGATTTTTTTTACCCCTCGCTGGTGATCCGGACGCTCCGGGTCGCGCTGGAAACCGTCGTGCTGTGCCTGGTGATGGGCTACATTCCGGCGTATTTCTTCTACCGGACCGAATCCAAGCTCAAGCCGTTTTTGATGATCCTGATCATGCTCCCCTTCTGGATCAGCTTCATCATCCGCACCCTGAGCTGGATCAACATCCTTGGCGACACGGGCCTGATCAACCACGTGTTCATCAAGGCGGGGGTCATCGACAACCCGCTGCCCATGCTATACAACGAAGGGGCGGTGCTCATGGGGCTGCTGCAGTATCTTCTTCCGTTCATGATTTTAAACATCTACGTCAGCCTCGAAGGCATCGACAAAAGCCTGACCGAAGCGGCCAAAAGCCTCGGGTGCACCGAGTGGCAGGCCTTCAAGGAGGTGACCCTCCCCTTGAGCCTGCCGGGGGTCAGCGCGGGCTGCCTGCTGGTCTTTGTACTGACATGCGGCACCTACCTTCCTCCGATGATTTTGGGGGGGCCGGGAAACGACATGATCGCCAATCTCATCTTCAAGCGGATCGTCGGCACCCTGGACTGGCCCTTCGGATCGGCCCTGAGCACCATCTTGCTGGCCCTTCTCGGGGTCATCGTCTATACGTACAACCGGTACCTGGGCATCAACCAGATCTTCAAGACCCTACAGTGAGTCTTATGAAGCTTACCTCAGGATGGACATGGATCAAGATCTACACGCTGCTCATCTACGTGTGGATGTTCACGCCGATCGTGGCGGTGGTCCTGCTGTCCTTCAACCCCCAGCAGTTCGGATCGTTTCCCATGGAGGGGTTCAGTTTTCGCTGGTATGCGAAGCTGGCCGGAAACGCAACCATTCTGGGGGCATTCAAAAACTCGCTTGTGCTCGGGTCCCTCACGGCCGTATTGACCACGGCCATCGGCATCCCGGCCGCCATGGCCTTCGTCCGGTACCAGTTCCCGGGGAAGGAAACGTTGAACACCCTGCTGCTGACCCCGATCATGATCCCGGAGGTGGTGCTGGGCGTGGCGCTGCTGATTTTCATCCGGTGGCTCCAGCAGCCCAAGAGCTTTGCGCTGCTTCTCATCGGGCATGTGGTGCTCACCCTGCCCTACGTGCTTCTGGTGGTCCAGGCCCGACTGGTGGGTATCAAAAAAGAGTATGAAGAGGCCGCCCAGACCCTGGGGGCAAGCCCGTTTCAGACCTTCCGGTCGATCACCTTCCCGCTGCTTGCGCCGGCCATCTTCGCCGGGATGCTCTTTTCCTTTACCATTTCCTTCGACGACGTCACGGCGACGCTTTTCTGGGCCACGGCGCAAAATCAGACGGTGCCGGTAAAGATCTTCGGGATGCTGAGAAACTCCATCAGCCCGGAGATCAACGCCCTGGGAACCGTAATGATCGTTCTGACCGTGTCGATCCCTTTGCTGGCGGGCTATCTCTCCCGCCGTTTTGCCCGCGGAAACGGAGCGTGACCCTGTCAAGGAAAGCGGCCTGACGCGGGCCGGCGTGTTTTGCCTTCACCGACAACGTCCCAACAAACCAAAGGAGGCTTGATGATGGAAAACAAGATGGAACGAAAGCTGGATGAAATGATCGATCGCTACCGGGAGGGAAAAATCTCCAGGCGCGCGTTTATGAAGTATCTCGGCATCGCCGCGGCGGCGGCCGGCATCGCCGGCGGCCCCTTCGGCCTGGCTCGAAACGCGTTCGGGGCAAAGTCGATCACCTTCCACAGCTGGGGAGGCTCCACCTCCGAAGCGTTGAGAAAATATGCCTTCGATCCGTTTACCAAAGAGACCGGCATCGAAGTGATCGACGCCGCCTTTACCGGCATGGACGCCTTTCTCACCCAGGTCAAGGCCTCCTATCCGCCCGGCGGGGAATTCAACCTCGCCCACCTGAGCGCCGTATACGATTATGCACGGTATAAAAATCTCGGCTTCAACTCCGTGCTGGACGAGAGCAAGATCCCGAACCTGAAAAATGTGCTGCCCAAAATGATCGATACCCTTCGGGCGATCACCGACGGCAAGCTGTCCGCGGTCCCCTACGACTACGGGCAGACCGGCATCGCGTACAACACCAAGTACATCAGCAAGGAAAATGCCGAAAATCTCGGCGCTTCGCTTCTCTGGGACAAGAGCCTCAAGGGAAAGCTCGGCAGCTGGGGCGGCGACTTTCGGACCAATATGTGGTACGCAGCCCTTCACACCGGCCAGAGCCCCAACAACATCACCCGGTTGAACGACGTCTGGGACGCGCTTCGCGAGCAGCGGGAGCTGATGAAAAAATACTGGGCCTCGGGCTCGGAGCTGATGAGCCTGCTGGCCAACGACGAAGTCTACGCCACCGTGGCCTGGTCCGGCCGGGTGGCCAACCTCCAGGCCGAGGGTCATCCCATCGGGTATCTGGCCCCGGACAACACCTATTCCTGGATGGAATACATGTACGTGCTCAAGGGCACCGACATGGACGTGGCCCAGAAGCTGCTCAACTTCATGCTGGAGCCGGAGCCGGCCATCGCCGTGGCCGAAGGACAGAAGTATCCGCCGAGCCTCGATCCCCGGAAAGTCTCCTTGCCCAAGTCGATCAAGAAGCTGCCGGCCTTCGATCCGACAGGGACCCTGGACGGATATCTGTTCGCCGATCCGGAGTACTGGAACAGCCACCAGCTCGAATGGACCGAAAAATGGGATCGGATCAAAGCCGGGGCATAGCCGGAATTCGATCACAAACAACGCTTCTGCTCGGGAGAAGCCGGTCCTGGATCGGCTTCTCTCCGGGCGGAAATTTTCGGACAAGCCTGAATGGAAAACACCGTGGGCAAAAAAGACAAAGACCCCAAGTTCGTCCATTTCCGGGGTATCGTCAAGCGCTTCGGCAGCGTCACCGCCGTGGAAAAAATGGACCTGGACATTCCCGAAGGATCCCTGGTCACCTTGCTGGGTCCTTCCGGATGCGGAAAGACGACCCTGCTCAGGATGCTCGCCGGCCTTGAAGAGCCGACCGACGGGGACATCTTTGTCAACGGCAAGCGAATCAACGACACCCCCATCCATCAGCGAAACCTGGGGATGATCTTCCAGAACTACGCCCTGTTTCCCCACAAGAGCATCTTCGACAACGTTGCCTTCGGGCTCAAATATCGGAGCATGCCCAGGGCGCAGATCAAAGAAAAGGTCAAGCGCGCCTTGGAAATGGTGCGCCTGCCCGGCGTTGAAAATCGAAAACCCGCCCAGCTTTCCGGCGGCCAGCAGCAGCGCATCGCCCTGGCCCGTGCCATCGTCATCGAACCCGACGTGCTGCTCATGGACGAACCGCTTTCGGCCCTGGATGAAAACCTTCGCGAAGACATGCGCCGGGAGGTGGACAACCTTCAGCGGATGCTCGGGGTCACCACCATTTTCGTCACCCACGACCAGCGCGAGGCCCTGAGCATGTCAGACAAGATCGTGGTGATGCGAGACGGCCTCACGCTCCAGGAGGGCGCCCCGGAGGAAGTCTACAACCGGCCGGCCAACCACTTCGTGGCAGACTTTCTGGGCCATTCCAACTTCCTTCCCGGCGAAATCGTTGACCAGGACGAGGAAAACATCCGGGTCAAGATCGAAACCGGAGACGTGCTCCTGGCCAAGCAGCGCGGCGCGTGGAAAAAAGGCGATGCCGTGGAAATCGTGGTTCGGGCCCAGCGCTTCGAGGTACACCGCAAGAAGGACTTTGCGCCGGACGAAGGGATGAACCATTTTGCAGGCCGCATCAAGGACAGAAGCTACATGGGCGGAGAGGTCAGCTACTTCATCGAACTGCCTTCCGAAAGAGAAATCCACGTCATCAGCATGATGCGAACCCACACCTACGACTACGGAGACGACGTTTCCGTGCAGGTTTCCCCCTACCACTGCCACCTCATCACCGCCGAGTAGGGGCGCGGATCTTTCCTTGCCATCTTCGGCCTCCTGTCTTATCAGACGGGAGGCTTTCAGCAAAATTCTGCCGCAACAATCATCGCGTTTCATAAGAGAGTCAAGATATGGATCCATCCCAAATCCAAGCCTCTTTCCGGAAGCGGTTTCCGCAGCGGATCGTCACTGTCGACTCCCACACCCAGGGGGAAGCGACACGTCTGGTTGTCGGCGGGGTCGGTCCCCTGCCAGGGAAAACGATGGCGGAAAAGTGCGAGTATTTCCAAAGGCACTTCGATCCGATCCGCCTGATGCTGACCCGGGAACCCAGGGGACACCGGGATATGCTGGCCGCGGTGGTCACCGAACCGGTGTCGTCCAAGGGCGACTTCGGGCTTTTTTACATGGACGCCAGAAGATATCCCTATCTGTGCGGCCACGCCACCATCGGCGCCGTGGCCACGCTGGTCAAGCTGGGCCGGCTTGCCGCAGCAGACGGTGAAACAACCTTCGTCGTGGACACGCCTTCCGGGCCTCTGGAGGCTCGAACCCGGATTCAAGACGGATCGGCGGTGTCGGTGGCCATCCGCATGGTGCCGTCTTTCGTCTACGCCCTGGACCAGGTCGTCGACGTGCCGGAACTGGGCCGTGTCTCCGTCGACCTGGTCTGCGTGGGCGGTTTTTTTGCCATGGTCGATGCCGGCAGGGCCGGAATCGATCTTGCCGCGGAAACCGGACGGCGGCTCGTATCCCTTGGCATGGCCGTCATCGATGCGGCCAATGCGGCGTGTACCGTCCGGCACCCGGAGCGCCCGGAGGTGCGCACCGTGGACGTTTCCGAATTTTACAGCGAATCGCCCGGTTCGGCGTTCAGCGGAAAAAGTGCGGTGATTTACGGAGAGTCCCACATCGACCGTTCACCCTGCGGCACCGGAACCACCGCCAAAATGACCCTCCTGCATCACCGGGGCCGCCTTCCCTTGCACCAGGCCTACAGCAATGCCGGCCTTCTCGGCACTGTTTTCACCGGCCGCCTGGTAAAAGCCACTTCAGTGGGTGAGCTGCCGGCGGTGGTCGGAGAAGTCAGCGGCAGCGCCCAGATCACGGGCATCAGCGAGTTTATCGTCGATCCGGACGATCCCTTTCCGGAAGGGTTTCTGATATGAGCGCCACCAACGCGGCGGCGGACTTGATTCTGTACAACGGGAGGGTGGAAACCCTCGATCCTTCCCGCCCGGCCGCAGAGGCGGTCGCCTGCACCCGGGGCCGGATTGCCGCGGTGGGCGCCGACGATCGGATCCGATCGTTGGCCGGCCCGGCCACCGAGCAAATCGACATGAAAAAAAGGCTTCTGCTACCCGGCTTCACCGACGCCCATATCCACTTTTACGAATGGGCGGTGAACCGGCATGGCTTGAACCTGGCCGATCTTCCTTCGCTTCAGGCGCTTGCCGAAATCGTCGGAAAAGCATCGTCAAGGGCGCCTGCCGGCAAATGGATTCTCGGTCAGGGATGGAACGAAACCGATTGGGAAGCACCGCAAATGCCGACCCGAGACGTACTGGACGAGGCTGCACCGGACCATCCCGTTCTCCTGTGGCGCTGCGACCTGCACCTGGCCGCGGCCAACTCCAAGGCCCTGGCTGCAGCAGGCATCGGACCGGAGACGGCCGATCCGCCCGAAGGTTGCATCGAACGGGACCGGCACGGAAGGCCCACCGGCATCCTTCGTGAGCTGGCCATCAACCGGGTCCGGCAAGCCATTCCAAGGCCCTCTTCCGAGGAAGTGGGCGCTGCCTTTCTGAGCGGGGCTTCCGCCCTCCACCGCCTGGGTATCACCGGCATCCACGACATTCGCCTGATGAACGACCGCGATGGAGAGACCGCGCTGCAAGCCTTTTCCGAGCTTCACCGCCGCGGGCGTCTGCCGCTCCGCTGCTGGGTGACCCTGCCCGCACACCGCATGTCCGACGCCATCGACCGGGGCCTTCGCACCGGCATGGGCGACGACCGCCTCCGGGTCGGCCACGTCAAGTTTTTTTATGACGGAGGCGTGGGCGCCCGGACAGCCTGGATGACCGAACCGTATCTGGACGGGGGGATCGGGATGCCGATGATGCCCGCCGAGGAACTCGCCGAGGCTGTTCAAACCGCCGAGGCCGCAGGCCTTTCGGTGATGATTCACGCCGTAGGAGACCGGGCGAACCGGGACCTGGTCGAACTCTTCTCGGATCTTTCGCAGCGGCGGGAAAAGCCGCTGGCCATCCCTCACCGGATCGAGCACATGCAGGTCGTCCGTCCCGAGGACGCCGCAAAACTGGCCGATCTGGATATTGCCGTATCCGTCACCCCGCCCAACATGATCCTCGACATCAACCTGATCGATGCGGTCATGGGAGAGCGGGGTAGATGGGCTTATGCATTCCGGCGGCTGATCGACACCGGTTCGCCGGTCATGTTCAGCTCGGACTGCCCGGTCTGCGACCCCAACCCGATGGCGGGCATCCACGCCGCCGTAACCCGGCAGCGCATCGACGGCACGCCCGCCGGCGGATGGTACCCGGAGCAGCGGGTGAGCGTAGACGAGGCGGTCAGGGCGTACACCCAGACGCCGGCCCGGGTCCACGGCCTCGGAAACGAGTTTGGCAGCATCTCGGAAGGAAAGCGCGCGGATCTGGTCGTCCTGGAAGAAGACATCTACACCGCAGTCCCGGCCCGTATCGCCGACGTGAAGGTGGACCTGACGGTCTTTGACGGCAAAGTGGTATTCAGGCGGCAGGAGACCGAGTAAAATTTCGAATTTAGAAATTAGAATTTAGAAATTAGAATTTACCGAAGCCCGCCTTACAGATCGTGCAAACGGTTTTTGGTTGCCGGTGAAGCAATTCCATATGAGGACTGCGGCTGGCCGGTGGAGCCGACCAGTTTGATCAAAGATGAAACTCCGGTTTCGTGTGAACTTTTCGGTGTCTTAAGCCGAGAAAAATCCCCCCATCCCCCCTTTTTCCAAAGGGGGGTGCGCTTCGGGCATTTGTTCGGATTTGCCAAAGGCGAAAGCCTCAAAGTCCCCCTTTGGAAAAGGGGGATTTAGGGGGATTTGATATGATAGCAAATGAAATTTCATACGAGCCCCGTTGCTGGCCGGCGGGGCTTATTGAAAAAAACCGGTTTTACCATGAAGGACATGAAGAGCATGAAGAAGAAAATGGATAGGTGACAGGGCCGGGGGCTATGCCTTCATGCGCTTCAGGGGGGGCCGACACCCGGCTCGAGCGGGGCAAGCCCATGAAGCCAGGGGCCTGTATTCCTTAACCTATTGTTTTTCCTTCATGTCCTTCATGATCTTCATGGTTCGATCGTTTTGTCCTTCCCATAGAAAAACATCGAATTCGGGGGAAGTTTCATACGAGCGCCGCCTCTGGCCGGCTGCGCCGACCAGTTTGATCAAGAATGAAACTATGCCATTTTGGCCTAGTTTCACATAAGGCCTTGCTTCGGGGCTTACCGATCAAACACCAGAAACCCGCCCGTGTCGGTCAGCCCTGCCACCGGCACCACCGGTGCGCCGTCCGGATCCGTCTCGACGCCTTCGGGCCATTCGAATCCGGCCTCCATCTGCCGGTAGTAATCCAGGTCATAGGGCGAGAGCCGAACCAGGAGCCGCTCCCGGTCCCGGTACAGCCGGGAGGTCAGACCGAAGTCGACCTCTCCCAAGGCAGTGCGGATGATGTACCGGGGGATCTCCCGGCCGCTGCCGTCTTTTCTGACCCGGGTGCCGATGTCGATCACATGGGCCACGTCCACCGGCCGGAGGCGGTTCCACTTTTCCTGAAACGCCATGCCGGCCACCAGCACGTGGTGAAATTCGATCCCCGCCTCCCGGAGGCGGTAGGCGATCCGGTTGATCTCGTCTGCGCTGTCGTTGATCTCACCGAGCAGCGGTGCGTTGGCGTAGACGGTGATGCCTTTGTTCCGGAGTTTTTCCGCCAGTTCCCGGTGGACCGGCCCGATCTGGGAGCTGTGCACAAACTGGGCTTCGATTTCCAGGCGCAGGGGCCGGACCACGGTCAGGCGGTTCAGGCAGCCGAGGCGGTCGAGAACGGCTGTCGTATACCGCTCCGGTGCGCAGGCGAACTTCAGGCTCCGGAGCCGCAGCGCATTGACATGTTCGATTCGGCCGATCCGGTCGACCAGACGCTCCACCTTCGCCAGCCGACCGACGGCGTCGTCGGCCGCGGCCAAGACCACGTCGGTGACGGCCCGGTTTTGCTCCAGGTACGTCAAGTCGCCGTCGAACCGGTCCAGATCGATCTCCACACGGGTCTTGTGAACCCGGGAGACGCCGGCAATCCCGGTGGCAACGATCGATGCCGGCGGCGCGCCGTCTTTTAGCATCGATTCGGCGGCGGCTGCCAGGAGCTCGGCGTCGGTTTTCAGATTCCGGTGAGCGACCGGCTGCCGGCTGCCCAACAGCAGCGCGTCGTCGCCGATGTCGGCCATGTAGCGGCAGTCGATGGTCCCTTCCCCGTTGACCCTGACGATATCCAGCTCGTTGGCGATCGGGGCGAATGCCTTGAAATAGTCCGGGGTATAGGGGGTGCGGATCCAGATGAAGCGGTCGTTTTCCGCATCCCGCTCCACGGCCCACCCGCTGGAGTGCCAGTCCATCTTTCCGATGGGGGTGGCCGTGCAGATTCGGGGGATGACCCGGTCCGAAAGATGGGCCCTCAGGTAGTGGGCGGCTTCGATCCCCTTGGCGATCGAGGTCCAGTAGATCCGGTTTCCCTGGATGGGGCTGCACGGAATGTAGATGTAGTGAAGTTCTGCGCCGGCCCCGCGAAGCAGGCTGAACAGCCGGACCAGTTCGGGTCCCTGATCGTTGCAGTCTTTCAAAAACGGGGTCTGGACATAGACGGCCATGCCGTGGTTGACGAAATCGGTGATCAGATCGAGGCTCTGGAGGGAAACCTCGTCGGGGTGGATGAAGTGCGTGGCGATCTCCAGCCGCTTTCCCCGCATTTGGAGCTCCTGGTTTTTCGCCTTGATGTATTTTAGCAGGGAGGAATTGCCCGCGTAGAACAGGTTCGGATAGTAGGCAATGGACCGGGTCGCCAGGCGCAGGGTCTGCACGTGGGGAATTTGCATCAGCCCTTCGACGGCGGCGGCCAGATTCTTTCGGTTCATGAACGGATCGCCGCCGGTGATCACGATCTCTTTGACGGTCGGCGTCTGGGCAACGTAGGCCACGGCGTTTTTTACGTCCTTCACCGTGGGGTTTGCTTGATTGCGGGAATCTTTGTGCTTGCGGAAGCAGAACCGGCAGTAGACAGGGCAGCTCATGTTGAGCAGAAAAATCACCCGGTTCTGGTACATCTGCTCGAGCAGGCCCTGGTGGAACTGGCCGATCCAGGTGTTGACGTGGCCTGACGGATCCAGCTCCTCGACAAACGGCATATACTGGTAGGCGACGTTGGATGAGACGCGCATCTGCCGCAGCACGTGGCTCGAAAGCCGAACGGGGTATGTTTCAAGGACGCGGGAGAGCCGGTCCCGGTCCTCGTCCGGGACGCGGGTGTGCGTCAGGGACTCGAGCCTTTCCACCGATTTTACGGCGGTGAATTTGTCGCCGGGCAGGATCTGCTCCAAGAGGGCCACCAGCAGCAGATGGGGGAAAACGACCCCGTTGACGGCGATCTGCGTCCGGCTGCCGGCGCCGGTTTGCAGCAGCTGCTCAGCCAGGGTCCGGCAAAGCCCTTCGGGATCGTCGGGGCAGCCGGCTGCGGCGAGCAGGCGAGACAACCGGTCTTTTCCGTCCCCTTCGCCGATGATTTCGACAAACTCCCGGCCCACCAGGGATGCCGTGCCGTAGAATTCCAGAAATTCGGTCAGTGTATCGACAAGGGCAAAAGCGGTCGGCGCCGCGTTTTCTTCGACGGCAAAAGCGGTCGCTGGAATCGGGCTTTCTTTGGCCATTTGCATGACAGACTCCTGACGTCGATCATAGGATGCAGCCCTCGGGGGCCATGGCCCCTCTTAGGAAAAGCCCCCCCTGCTGTCAACCAGAATCGGCAAGACGCTTATAGGGATTGTCAAAAAGCGTGTTGAGGTGATGCCCAATCCGAACCGTCTGCCTTGGATCAGATATGCGTAATTTTTGAAAATGAAAAAATTGTAGAGCGCTTGGCTTGATCAAGATCGCATATGATTGACCCTCCCACGGGGCCGCGAAACACTTCTGCTATCGGAACGGTATTTTGCCAAGCGCTCTATACCAGACCCACATGCTCTCGATCCGTCCGCCGATGTGGGTGTTGTTCTGCAGTGCTCCGGAAAACCGGTATCCGCCTTTTTTGAACGTGATGTTCATGGCCGGTGAAACACTGCGGGAAATGGTGTAGGCCACCCTCATGCCGCAATCGGCCATGGTCGCTTCCATTCGGACCAGGAGCCGGCCTGCCAGCCCTTTGCCGCGGCTTTGCCGGGCCACGGCAAAATCGGTCATTTCCACGGTGCCGTTTTCCGGATCCATCTCGCAGCTTCCCAGCGCTGCGATCCGGCCTTCTTCTCGGATGCTGAAAAAGCGTGTGTCTGCGGCCATGGCCCGGATCAAAAACGACGGATCGTGGATGGGAAACGGGTAGGTGGAAAATACCTGCCGGTAGAGCCGGCTCATCTCTGGTGCATCGTCCGGGCCGCACTCGATGACATCGGCGGCTTCTGCACCGTCTTTACTCCGTTCGGCGGGCGTCTCCGCCACGGCCGCCAGGCTCTCTTCGACGGCTCCGGGCCGCTGCTCTTCGGTTCTTTCGGGATTGACGAAAAGCGACATGAACAGGACCGCATCCCCGTTTTTGAAAAAATCCGGGATACGCGCCTCGGTGCGATACCCACCGCGCCGAAAGTTTTCTGACAGGGATTCGGGAACTTTGGCCAGGATTTTTCCGTAGCCGTTTACCCGGGCCAGGCGGGAAAGCTCTGGGACAATCCGGGAAACATCGCCGGGATGCAGCTTCATCAGGTAGATCCGCCGGTTCAGGGGACCGTGCTGAACCGTGGATCGGAAAAGGGTTTCGATGGTGTCTGCCATAGCGTAAAATCCGAAATCCGAATGTAAGGTCTTGTTCTACCGGCTGCGGTTCGGTATGGAGAAATCTGTTCGAGGTAAAGCAGCGTCTAAACCTTGCAGGAGGCCCTGTGAAATATCCGTATCTGATTTACCAACAGCACCTGGATCACGCCCCGATCTTTGCAGACCTCGAAGGAGACCCTTACGTGGCCGATCTGTCAACGGCCAATCTCCTTCTCAACCGAATCGACGTCCGAGACCAGCAGACATACCAGAGAATCCTCGAAAGGGAAATGCAGCCAAGCTACAAATGGGGCTTTTCCGGATACCTGGAAAACCGCGAATCGCTGCTGCGGGACTGCCCCCAGATGATGGAAAAAGGCCGCTATTTTCACCTGGGGCTCGACATCATCGTTGCCAGGGGGACTCCCCTTTGCGCACCGCTTGCCGCAGAAGTGGCAGAAGCCGGCTACGAGAAGGGAGAGGGCAACTACGGCGGTTTCGTGCTGTTGAAACACCAATCGGAGCGATTCGAGACCTTTTACAGCTTTTACGGCCACCTCGATTCGGATCGGCTACCGGCGGTGGGCATCGCCCTTTTGCCCGGCGAACCGTTTGCCTTCATCGGCGATTTTCACCAGAACGGCAACTGGTTCTACCACACGCACCTTCAGATCATCACCCAAAGGGGCCTGGCCGAAGGCTACCTGTCCAAGGGGTACTGTGCCGCCGAAGATCTGCCGTGGATCAACGGGCTGTGCCCGTCTCCACTGCCACTGTTCCGAAGGTGATGGGTTGATGAAGTCGTAAAAAGTCCCCGAAACCTTCGTCTCGCTTGATCTGGTCTTTATAAGTTATAGAAAATACTGGATTCCCGCCTGCGCGGGAATGACGGAAAAGGGAAATTCGGCCTTTTTACGAGACCATCATGGGTTGATTGGTTGATTCGTTGATTGGTCGATTGGTTTTGCCCTGCCCAATTAACCATTTAACGAATTGACCAATCAACCAAATCAAAAAAGAAGGGAATATAGCAAAAATGCCCCAGACCGCAGACCGACTGAAGGGCTTCACCGAATCGGTCATCCGCGAGATGACCCGGGTTTCCAACCAGCACGGGGCGATCAATCTGTCCCAGGGATTTCCGGAGGCGGATCCGACCGAGGCGGTGGTCGAGGCCGCCCGCCAGGCCCTGGCCGAAGGCATTCACCAGTATGCGATCACCTGGGGGGCGCCGCGGTTCCGTCAGGCCCTGGCCGAGAAACAGCGCCGATGGATGGGGCTCGAGCTGGACCCCGAAGCCCACCTGGTGGTCACCTGCGGCAGCACCGAGGCGATGATGGTGGCCATGATGACCGCCTGCAATCCCGGAGACAAGGTGATCATCTTTTCCCCCTTTTACGAAAACTACGGCGCCGACACGATCCTGTCCGGTGCAGAACCGGTATATGTCCCTCTTCGACCGCCTTCCTATGAATTCGATCCGGAAGAGCTCAGGAAGGCTTTTGAGCAGGGCGCCAAGGCCCTGGTGCTGTGCAACCCGTCAAACCCCTCGGGAAAGGTCTTTTCAGAGGAAGAACTGAAGCTCATCGCCGACCTCGCCTGCGAGTTCGACGCGTTCGTGATCACCGACGAGGTCTACGAGCACATCGTCTACGCGCCGCACCGGCACCGGTACATCGCCGCGATGCCGGACATGTTCGAGCGAACGATTTGCTGCAGCTCCCTTTCCAAAACCTACGCCATGACCGGCTGGCGCCTCGGCTACGTGATCGCGGCCCCGGAGGTGATCCAGGCGGCCAGAAAGGTGCACGATTTTCTCACCGTCGGGGCATCGGCTCCCCTGCAGGAAGGGGCCGTCACTGCGCTGAGACTGCCCCTGGAATATTACGAAGACCTTGGCCGCTGGTACACGGAAAGACGCGACCTGTTTCTCGGCTATCTGGACCGAGCCGGCTTCCCCTACACGGTGCCCCAGGGCGCCTACTACGTACTGGCGGATATCTCCGCTTTCAAGGCGACCGACGACCTGGCCTTCTGCCGGTGGATGGCAAAGGAGATCGGGGTCGCCGCGGTTCCCGGATCGAGCTTTTTCCACGAGCCGGTAAACCATTTGATCCGTTTTCACTTTGCCCGAAAAAAGAAAACGTTAGAGGAGTGCGGCCGGCGGTTGCTGCGGCTGAAGGATATGACTTGAAATAAAATCGCTGCGCGATTTTATAAAAGGCGGCGTCGCCGCCATAGAATCAATCAATTAAAGACTTACAGGCGAAAGTTCGTCGGTTGGGCTGAGAGCAGCGAAGCCCGACAATTTCAGGAAGCAGGCGACGAACGTTGGGCTTCACAAGTTCAGCCCAACCTACGCGATGCGGTGATTATTCGAGGGCGAGGCGGAACCCGGGATAGGCGAAGGCTGTGCTGATCGTTTCGCAGTCCTGTTCAGATACGCCCTCTCGTCGGGCGGTTTCGTACCAAGTCGTCTTGACTCGGTCTTCCATCGCATCGATGATCGCCTCGGCTTCCTCATGCTTGAGGTGAAAGCGGGCGCTTTGCGAGAGCATGTTCTGCGCATGGGCGTAGCGGCCAAGATCGCCGCAGGTCAGGGCGAGATCGCGTCGCTCGATGCTGATCGGCATCGACGGCGTCAGGTCATAGGCGGGGGAGAGCTTCCAGTCCTTGTCCTTTGCGATAACTGCATGATTGCGAGGGTGGTCATCGGTGTTCGAGATCAGCGCGTTGAAGACCATGCGCTTGAACAGCTCGGCGGCATCGTTCTTGGGCTGCGAGCTGATGCGACGCAGCTCTTCGGTCAGAAGCACGTAGGACCAGCGGTCACGGTGCTGGTGCGTGTCTTCCGTGCGAAGAAGCGTCAGGCCGCTCATCATGCGGGCGCGCAAATAGCCTTTGTCCGTGCGTTCTCGGTCAAAGCGCTTTACAAGCAGCACGTCGCGGTCCGCGACTGTGACCAAGCGGCTTTGGGCGCTCTGGATTCCGCAGGCCCGCGCGAGTTCCAGCATCGCATGTTCGACCCGCGCATAGTTCCACCTGTCGTCAGGCCTGTTGAATTTTGCGATCCAGAGGCCGTCTTCATCCTCGACGACAGCTTTGGGGCGGGCACCGCCCATCGAGGTGCCGACTAGCATCAAGTCTTCTACCTGCCGGGTGTCGGAACCATCAGGCACCTTTTCACCCTCGATGATGGCATCAGCGAGCCCGATCAGCTTATCCAGATCGAGTGTCTTGCTGAATTTTCTTTGCGGGGCGGGGGGCTTGGGACCAAGGCCAAAGCCGAGTGCACCGGCACGGTCGTCTGGTGCATAGAGCAGATAGTCGATCTCGCCGAACTGGGGCAGGCCCGCATGTTTTTCAATGACGCGTCGTCCCCAATAGTCCGGACCGGCATCACGCAGAGCGCCGAACATCCCTTTGAGAGCCGTCGTCCGGCAGGTCGTATCGGAGAGCTTGAGCTCGATCGGGTCAATCGGGACGGCATCGGGATTGCCGATATAGCTCTTGCCGTAGACGAACTGTCCGACCGGTACCCCGGCCCGGTCAGGTTCGAGCACGAAGCGTCCCGCCGTCACAAACGTGCTCGTGCCGGGCAGCACGATATAGACAAAGCATTCATTCGCTCCCGCTTTAGAAATCATTATCCAGCCCCTTGCCGGTGCGTGCGCGTTCGCGGCTGCTCATCTGGTCGAGCGCGAGACCTTCGATGTCGCTATGCGGGTCGGCGAGTTCCTGGAACGGGCGCAGCAGATCATAGGCCCAGAGAAGAGCGGTATAGACGGCCATACCCGTGCTGATCTTGCCCTTCTCGGCATCCATGACGGCGCGCGGACCGGTGCCGATCTTCTCGACGACCTGCTCGATCGTCATATTGCGGCGGAGCCGTGCTGTACGCAGGTTCTTGCCCAGGCGCTTGATTGCCTGTTCTACCGCGTAGGGCGGGGCATCGATGAGAAGGTTCTTTCTTGCCATGTGCTTCTTAAAGCCTATAATCACGCTTAAGTTGCTTTTTAAAGCATAAGTTTGGAAAAGCTGTTTGTCAAGAAAATTGCTGTATAAAGCACCTTAGGTCCATTAGAATGCCTTTTATAACAGAATTCCAACATCAAACAGCAATCTGCTGATCAGGATCCGTAATAATGGGTGCTTGCTTTTTGACTCGGCGTTACACAAGGGAAAATCCGGCTGCGACAAAATGACGATCGAAGGCAAAGGCCGTTTCGATATCCAGCGCTTCCATGATCTCGAAACTCAGACAGTCCACAAGGCTGAGCTGCCGGGAGGCTTCGGATAATAGCCGCTCGATGCCGCGGCGATACCAATCCTGTTCGATCCAGACCACATCGAGCAAAGGCACAAGCCGTCTTTGAAAATCCAGGACCGCTTCCAATCCCACCCGATATTGCAACAAGGCGATCGTTTCCAGCAGTACGAAGGAGCTTGTCGACAGCGCGGCATCATTTTTTTCAAGCCGCTCGAAGGCGGCAGCCGCGGGGCCGTGTTCATCGTCGTTTTGGACCAGCAAGGCATAAAGCCCCGAGGTGTCCGCAAAAACCTTCATGATTGAAACGATTCTTTCAGGTACCGATCATGGTGTTGAGCGACATCCGCGGCGTCTGCAGTGTATTTGCCGACGACGGATTTTGCGTTCCGGTAGAGCGTGCTCCTGTCTCGGGGGTCTCCGGCCAGAAGCTGCTCTACGGCCTTGCGAATCAGAGCGGCCATGGACTGGTCCGTCGATGCGGCCATGGCCTTCAATTTTCGGGCCTGTTCCTCGGTCAACTGGATCTGGGTGCGGACCATGATTTGCTCCATGTGTTATCATTTTTTAATATGTGTAATCATGTATCCACGCATAAAATTTGTCAACACGATTTTGACGGTCAGGGTGACGCTCGATATCAGCGCTACCCTGCTGAAAGAGATCGATGCGATTCGTTCCTCAATCGGGGTGGATCGTTCGGCCCTGATCAAGGTCTGGCTCCATGAGCGGGTTCAGCAGGAAAAATCCCGGCCCCGGTAATCCCTGCCGGCGCACTTGGGGCACAGCAGGAAATCGACTTCTTATTCTATTACCCCAAGGATTTGTATAATAATTTGCGCTTATCCGGAATCCTCCATATAGGGTCCGCCGGATGCCGATGGGTTTGGGCTGGAGGGCCACGCTCCGTCGTGGCCGGGATTTGGTCGTTACCGGCAACGCGGACTAGACTGCGCGCGTCCCTCCACCGCCTCCGGCTCGAGCCTCCTTGAGCTTCATAGATAACCGGATAATAATTTTACCCGCCTTTTCCTTTAGTACATTTTGCCTTTGGGCCTCAGACCACGGCAAATTCCTGTAATAATATTAAATTGCTTGCAATCAGGCCTTCAAAATACGCCTATAACGCATTTTTCAGGGCCAGAAACAAGCATATCTGAATTTCATCACTCTTGTCCAAAAGCGGGGGCGACAAGTAATTCAACGTGTACCGGTCTCTAGTTCCGTACGCGGTCGTCGACCTGATCGCCCGGAGGCTCACCGAGCAAGCCGAGGAGCTGCTGCGCGGGGTAAAGGACAGTCCCGTCCGTGCGCCGGACCGCCGGACTTTGGATCAGCTCACGAAGGTTGCCGGGATGCCATCTGCGGTTCTCCAACGTGGCCTGCAGGCACTCGGATGGATCGTCGATGAGCGCGGCCTCGCCGGCGCTGCCGAAACCAATGGGCTCGCTTGGGCGCTGCCGATGCACCAGCTATTCGAACGATGGGTGGAGCATGTAACCCGAGCGTGGGCACATGCAACACTGACAGGAGGAGGCCGAGTTGTGCACCTCGCGCTGGTCGGTCTTCCGATGCAAGTCCCGCTTGGTCAGTCGATGGCTACCCTCTTGCGAGCCTGGAAGGCAGTTCGCCGGCAAGCCGCGTGACGCAAGCGTCGAACTCGCTCTGTAATGCCTGTGATTGCACGACGCTGACGGTAAACGGATTCCGTTATCCATAGCTGTTGACTTATCGGAATTGTTGAACTAATTTTTTGTTAAGTGAACCAGCTTTTGGTTCAAGGCCCTGAACCAAAGGAGGTGAGAGGTATGAAGTCCATTACCCTGCACAACATCGACGGTCCCTTGGCCGAGCTCATCAAATCAAAGGCACAATCGGAGGGATTGAGCATGAACAAGACCATCCAGAAAATCCTGGAGGAGTCCCTGGGGGTAAGGCCGAAAAGCGGCGGGGCTTACCGGCATGATTTTGAGGAATTCTGCGGCATATGGTCCGACAAGGACCTGGCCGAGTTCAATGAAAGGTCACGCGATTTCAACAGGGTCGACCCGGAGGATTGGCGGTGAAAACCATCATTCTCGACACCAACGCCTATACCGGTTTGCTTGCAGGCAGGCAGGATGTGCTCGATACGATTGCCGCGGCAGACACCCTGTACATGTCGATTTTTGTCCTCGGGGAACTTTATGCCGGATTCGCCGGCGGTACCAGGGAACAGGAAAACAGGGAAACCTTGGACCGCTTTTTGCTGAAGCCGACGGTAAAAATACTGAATGCCACCGCGGAGACGGCCGACGTGTTCGGCATGCTGAAAAGCCGACTCAAGGCAGCCGGCACCCCCCTGCCAATCCATGATGTATGGATTGCCGCCCATGCCATCGAAACGGGATCGATCATGGTTACATTCGACAAGCACTTCAACAAAGTCCCCGGTTTGCGGCTCTGGGACCGAATCAGAAAGCCGACAAGCGTCAAAGGGCAAGAGAAACCGGAACATTGACGAAAGGAGCATGACCATGACCGATGTAAACGCCTACTGCGACAATACCTACAAGCGGCTGATCGGAATCAAGGCGGGACTTTACGATATCATCGCCCAGGCCGAGCGCATCGAAGACGACGTGCACGGCGATGCGGCAAAACAGCTAGCCGGGCTGGTGTCCAGCATCGAGGCCGGAATCGAGGAGCTCAAGAACCAGTGCCCGGCAGACTGGTCGCCGAACCGGCAGGACCTGGATGCCAAAATGGCCAGGCTGTCCGACACCCTGAACCAGATGGCCGACAAGATGGGCATTCGGGTTCCGGACACCACGGCCTGGATCTAAAATCGCGGCCGCCAAAAACGCGGCCCCGATTTTAGTAGCATTTCGCGTACTGCGAAACAGGGCAAAAAGTGGGGTGCGGGGATCATCTGCGGCTCTGCTGGTGAAAATCAGCCAACTTATGTGAAACTTCGTCCAAAGCTTATGTGAAACTAGGCCAAAATGGCATAGTTTCACCCTTGATCAAACTGGTCGGCGAGGCCGGCCAGAGGCGGCGCTCGTATGAAACTACCCCAAAAGATCGGCCAGTGAATACCCTCGGGGGGGCCCATCGTCCCGCGCCGAGCATCGCAGATCCGGCCGGATCCGGCCCTTTCGCTGTTTGAGCCCCCCGTTCTTTGGGGGCCGAGTTCGAAAGGGCCCCGGCCGGATCT
>JAIPEL010000138.1 GCA_021737185.1 Desulfobacterales bacterium
ACTCTCCACGCCTCGCAACGGTTCAAATACCTGACTCAGCAACCTCAGGCTCAAAAAGTTTTTTTCTATAATATGGCCACCGGGCTTGTCCAACAAACGGTTCAGATCACGGCTTCGCGTGATCTAACCTTATTCGTTAAGCGAGAATGTCAGCGAGTTCATCCGGATTGACAAATACAACTCGGGGTCGGACCATCGCAACTAATTAAAATAACAACAGATGGCGGTCAAAAATAGCGATTTTTCGTTTCTATATCCGCGTTTTCGGCCTCAAAAAGCGGATTATAGGAAACCACCGGTTCCCGCAATTCCATTCCTTCGACCAATGGCCGTTTTCTCCTACCCAAAGCGCGGAAAAACAACTTCTGCTGAACAGTCTCAACGAAGGCTCTACTGCCGACGGCGATGCTCTGTGTCCAGTGAGCCTGATGGCCGCCGCCGGATCTTTCGACTTCCGCTTCCACCAATCCCCTGTGAGCTTTCCGAAATGAATCGTAATGTGGATACCCGGCAAGATTCATCAAATCCTCGTACGATATGAGAACGTATTTTCGACGAGGCCGCTGGATCTCATTATAGCCTGAAAATTCCCACTCGCTTGGGTGCCGAACCGCCCCGGCCCGAACCATATTCAGATCGATGTAAACAAGGCAGCGGATCAGATGCTCACCGGATTCCACCGCCACGGCATGGTAGCGGTCTTCCCAGAAGGCTCCTTTCCGATGCTTTCTGTTGTTATACTCCTGAGCGGTTCTTCCGGCGATCAGTTGGATGGTGCGGGAAAGGCTGTCCTTTACTCCGGTGTCTTTGACAAGAAGATGGATATGGTTGGAGGTTACCATGTAGTTCAGAATAGTGATTCCATATCGCTTCTTGGCCTGGTAAAGCCATCGGGTCAAGCGATACCGGTCTTTCCGGAAACGCAAGAGAAACTCCCGTTTGTGGCAACGGTGGGTAATGTGCCAAATGAAACCGGGAATGTAGTGGCGGCTGGCTCTGGGCATTGAAGCACCAAACCTGGGAAAATTCTATATGCTTCTTTTTGACCCTGAAAAACGCGTTATAGACCTAATTTTGAAGGCCTGTTTTCAAACTATTCATTGCTACTATAACAAGTTGCCGTGGTCCGACCCCATGATCCTCCGTGGTCCGACCCCATGATCCTCGTAAGACAGCATCAGCGTTTTCGGGAGAAGGCATGACCCAGATGTCAATATCCATTGTGGCCCGGGGATAGCCATGGGCGGCAAGCGCGTATGCCCCGACGAGGAGAAACCTAACATTCTCGTCGGACAAGGAACGTAACATGTCTTTGTAGTCTTCGTTCAGCATCGTATTTTTCGCTCAGAGAAACAATTTCTTGGGTCAGCGGCCAAACGAGTTGAATGCGCTCTTCCAGCGTGCCGGGAACATAATCTTCGTTCCGATTGTCCGTCATTCGTCGTAAGGCTGTGTGTGTTCTGTCCATATTGCCAAAATATCACTTTATGCTCGCAAAATCAATATGATAGTTATACAGAACATTAGGCCTGTGCGGCGGTGATTAGCCGTCTGCACCAGTGATATGTTAGCTATTTCTATGATGAACCAGTATTAAAATTCAATTTTGCCCAATCGATTATATGACACAGAGCAAGAAATTTGAGATTCCAAGCATCCCTCCAAAAATTTTACATTTGCAATATATTCTTGTCGGGTAATTGCTTTAAATTTTCGACGCGGATTACCGCACATCCAACAACTACAGACACAAGCCGTGTTTGCATATAATCCTTGCAATTTACGGGGCATATTCCAACCCCAATAGTGCCATCTTGTTTTTCGGAGATGTTTAAGCCTGCGGTAATGATGTCTTCTCAGCGATCTTTTCATGTTTGCCTCCATAACTCTGAGGTGCGGTCACCAACCGCACGGTTATGATGGCAAACAATTTCATAATATTTTTCATCTCTATGATCTATCCAGGATAGCTATCGCTGCTAATCAGCCGCGCGGCTTTGCGCGTCGGCTGAATTAGGATGGTTATAGCCAAGGAGTATAACCTTTTACATAGCTTTCAACAGCTTCAAACGGCTTTGAATATCCATATTGTTCTGTGGACAGGTAAGAGAATAGCCCTTGATTTATTGACATTTCCATTGCGTTGATCTGCTCTGGAGAATACAAACCTAAGGTCATCCGTTTCATCTCATTTATGCTTCCCGTTAGTTTCCGGTTCCCATTTTTTCCGAGGGAGAACGATTCCGGGGGCTTATACCAAGGGCATGCATTTATGACATAGCCTGCTATAGATTCGGGATCATGGAACTGTGACTTGCGGCGAACTAGTGTGAATAATGTATATTCATGCACAATCAATAACATCGGAACCCGTTCAATCATCACTACATCGACTTTCCAGAAATCTCCTGCACGCTCCTCAAGATTCTTCCAACCAATACGAAATCTTTTTGCAGCTTTATTGCTTAGATTGATCATTTTCGTTCTCTGTATTTGCTATAACAGTTTTAATATATGGAAAATTTTCCTGCATATCGCCCTTATATCATGCCAGATTTTCCAGGCTAATACATATTAAGCCACAAAAGTGGAAAAAATTGCTTTTTATTTTCCACCTTTGCCACCCACCTTCTGGAAAACGGCGTCAACATCCGGGTGGTCCAGGAGCTCATCGGCCACGCAGACGTGAAGACCACCGAAATCTACACCCATGTAATGCAAAAGGACCTGAATGCGGTCGTCAGTCCACTCGACTCCCGCCTGTGAGAAAAATTCAGGTTTTTGATCGAATCGGGTTTGGCGCAAAATGGAAAATTATCTGAATCGGGGCGGTCGAAGATCGGCGTTTGGGTGTTGGGAGCATGGTCAGGAGCCTGCGCAGATGGAAGAAAGGCGCCCCGTTTGCTTGCTTTGGGATTGTTACCAATCCTTCAGGGAACTTTCAATAAAAGATTGGCTCGCGCAGAGGCGCAGGGACGCAGCGAAGGGCGTTTTTTCTTGAAAAACCCTCCGCGTCTCCGCGCCTCTGCGCGAGATAAAGTGCCCTTTTAACATCTCTGCGGGGGATTCCGTGCCGCAGCCCGACCCAGAAACGGCTACTTTTTCTCGATGGTTCCCCCGGCCCGGTCCACGGCGGTCTTTTCGAAATCGGCTGAAATGACAAGGGTAATCGACGGCTGGAATCGACCTTGCTCGCTGGGACAAAATTTCTTTTATTATTCGACCCTTTTGTCTAGTCGAATCTTGAATCCGAATCGGAAGGCGGCCGCACGACGCTCGAATGTACGCTCAGCGCGGTCACTGTGACCAATATCAATCCCATGCCGAAAATCTGCGGGCCGACCAGGTTTTCATGTAACACCACGACACCGAACAGCGAGGCGGTGACCGGTTCAACCATTGCCACAATTGAGGCCACGGCCGGGGCTGTGTGATTCAGGCCGATGACATACAAAACAAACGACAATCCTGCGCCAAGCACACCGAGTCCTGCGAACAGCGGCCAATCCGGTGTGCTCAGGGCTGCAACGGTCTGATCGACATCGGCCGGCCAGATCAGGATGGCGGCAAGTACCGCGAACGCTATTGAGAGAATCGCCTGCGGGCTGCCGTGCGGCGCCGCATACTTGAAGCCGAAAATGAATACCGCGTAGGAGAGCCCGGCAAGCAGCCCGGCGCCCACGCCGATCGGCGTGACGCCGCTCGCGCCGATGTCGTAAATCTGTGTAAGCAAGATGATGCCGATCATCACCACCGCGATCGCTGCCCACTTCAGCACAGTGGGACGTTCGAGCTTTAGTGCGAATGACACGAAATACACGAACACCGGGGCGCAGTACATCAACGTCACTGCAACCGCAACGCTGCCCTGGGCGATGCTCACAAAATAGAACGAAAAGTTGCCTGCTACGCCGAAACCGGCAATGACTGACCAAAGCCATAACCGGCGGCTTGCCAGTCCGCTGCCGCGCGGGCGCAGCGCCAGCCAGACGAGGACGAACAGCAGTCCGATCGCGCCCCGGTAGAATGAAACCACGAACGCGTCCCAGCTGCCGGCCATAAGAATACCGCCGATCCCGCCTGACAACCCCCAGCAAAGAGCCGCCAGCGCCACAAAAACGGTACTCGCTCGTGCTATTTGATCTTTTTTTTTCATGGATTCAATTTTGACATCTTCTCATCCGAATTTTCCGGCTTGCCGCATCCCAAATGATCGAGGCGCTCTATGATCGGCGGGTGGGAGTAATGCAGGGCCACGTACAGCGGGTGTGGGAAAAGATTGGTCAAGTTGTCCCTGGCCATTTTTTTCAGCGCGCGGCACAGGCCCTTGGAAGAACCGGTAAGCGCCAGGGCATAGCGGTCGGCCTCGCGCTCGAAGCGCCGGGAGACCGCCGCCGCTGCCGGCGATAAGAACACCGACAGAGACTGCAGCAGCAGTCCGGAAAGAAACAGGCCCACGTACGGTGCCGGGCGGGAAAACCCGAAACCGGCGTACAGGCCGGGCCAGGCGATCAGAACGCCTGCGGCAGCAAAGGCGGCAAAACCTGCGGCTGCGGACAGCGCCTGCTGCTTGGGGATGTGGCGCCGTTTCAGGTGCCCGATTTCGTGGGCCAGGATCGACAGCACCTCGTCATGGTCGTGGGCAGCGAGCAGCGAGTCGAACAGGACGATGCGGCGGGTCTTTCCCAGACCGGCAAAGTAGGCGTTCGTGTGCCGGGTCCGGAGGCTGGCGTCCATCTGGTCGATGCGCCGGATCCGGATGCCGGCCTGTTCAGCCATGTCCAGAATCCGGCGGCGAAGCTCCGGATCCTCGACCGGGGTGAAGGTGTTGAAGATCGGTGCGATCAGCGACGGGTAGGCCAGCACCAAGGCCGCCTGAAAGGCGATCACCACCGACCAGGCCCAGATCCACCAGGCCGGACCGGCCAGGCGGATCACCAGCAGCAGTGCGGCTAGCAGGGCCGCGAATATCGTCGCCGACAGCACAGCCCCCTTGACAGTGTCGGCAACCCAGGTGTGCAGCGTCCGGGTGTTGAACCCGTGCTTTTGCTCGACCGAAAACACGGCGGCATAGTCAAAGGGCAGGTCCGCGGCAAAAAACAGCGCCCCGACGGCGCCGAAAAACACAAGCCCCGCGGAAATGTTGCCCCAGCCGGCGATCCGGTCGACCAGCCACGGCAACACACCCGACCACAGCAGCACGACGAGGATCGCTGCTCCTGCAGCCGACCGGATGCGGCCGAAGCGCATCTTGTCAAGGCTGTAGCGTTCGATCCTGTCCAGGTCCGCGGCACCGATCCATCCGGCCAGGGCCTCCGGCGGCCGGCCGCGCATGCGGGAGATCCGGTACGCGTTGAGTTGTTCGGCCAGAATTTCCAGCCCCTGGCCGGCAGCGATCAGCCCTATGTAGATCCACAATAGCGGCGTTGCATCGATCATGGTTAATGGGGTCGACCCGGAGCATGGCCCTGTCCAAATGATTTGGCGATTATCTGAAGGCCTGCCATGTCCTTAGTTGGGGTGACATTTTATTCTGTTGATATCGGGGCTTTTAGCATCGGTGCTGACATGGGCGCCAGTATGAATGGCGCGGACCGGCAGATTAGACGCACAGCCGCATTTTTCTCCTGCTCCACTCAAGCGGCTTTTTGGGCTAAGTCTTCGTTTGCCATTTCCTATCCGCCTTCTTGACGTGGAACCGCACCACTGTGCCACAATTGCGGCAAAGGTCAGAAAGCAGAGGTTCTGTCCCTGAGAGTACCAGACCTGTCGTGTATTGAAGCCCAGCAAGCCCGGCCTCAACTGCTTGCGACATAGTGATATTTCTGACAATGTCTACACTGCTGCATTCAGGACATTCCATTTTCACGTCTCATCTCCTACCCAACGTTTGCGGATTACCTGCAGGCGGTACAATAACTTCACGGTAATGATGAAGGGCTCATTGTTTTTTATCTAAATTTTTCAGTATCTTTGCTGCATCTTGTCGCAAGTCGCTTACAGGGATTATATTGGCTAATTTGCCCATGACGTACCTCCTATAGTACATTTGCCTGTACCACCATCCCATTGAAAAATCGCTGAAAATATGCCTAAAGAATATCAATGCTGCGTTTCACATCGATCTGCTCCAGAACCGAAAAACAGGCATTAGAAAGAATTGCTGGAGAGGATTTTATGATTTTTGGAAAATTGAGGGACCAAGGAGGCCGGCGACGGTCACATATTGACCGAAGGCAGGCGTCTATTTCAATCGAGTTTCCTGATCAAAGATCCGGTGAGGATCGTAGAAGCGGTGTGGATCGCCGAAGTGGCAACGACCGCCGAAACCCAAATGGGTTCAGAGTTATCGCCGGGCTTGGAAGACGATTTCGGTCAGGAGAAAAATTATCGATTGCAGCAGGAATCTGGGATATTGTCTCCTGATTTTACGGCTATTTCAATCTATTTAGTGTTATTATAAGAAATTGTCGGGGTGACCCCAAGGCCAGACAAGGCCCAGGAGATTACCAAAATGCAGTTATCTCTTACCTAATACCCCCATAAATGATAATTTTTATGGCAATACTTTCTCCAGATTTCTGCATTCGATCCGTAATCCTGCCCTGTAACTCTTCTCAATTCTGCTTCTGCTTTGTATTTTGTACTGTCATAATCCAATGCTGCGATCAGTGGATCCGGGCCAAAGACATCACTTAGCATCTGGGCCATCGTGCCGTTTATTTCAAAATTGCAGGATATGGATTCAGTTTAATTACTATAGCATCCGGATATTTTTCTTTGATTTCTAAAATGAATGCCTGTTTTGTTGTCACAACTCCATCCATCATTCCGGTTTCAATAGCACGGAGTATTTTCTTCCCAAAAATAATGATTATTTTGCCTCAAACCACCATTTTCGGTACGAAAATCGATGCCGTAAGAAAAAGGAGCCCTCTTGCGTTCCTTGGCCGGTTCGTAGACGGGGGCTCCTGCAACCACACTTACATATGGCAGGAGCGATTTTGATCACCACCAGATCGCTTACGCCCTCGCAATGTTTTTCCACCAGGTAGACGACCCCCATGCCCCCCGGCCGATCTCCTCCCTGAAGGTGTAAGTGGCTCCGGATTGAAAAGAAAGATCTGTAAGGGAAGACATGATCAAAGCTCCCTTGCTTTCGGGGCATGATCAATGGACACTCGAGAATCAGTTCAGCCCCAAGCCGATCACCAGGCCCACGGCAATGCCGAGCCCCACGAAAATCGCGCCGACCACGATGCCGACGGCCGTATTCTTTTCCTCAAGCTGGCGGGAGGTGTCAAAAGGGGTGATCCGGTCGAACACCTTGAAGCCGAGCACCATGAACAGCAGGGCCAGCGCCGCCCCGATCACTGCATAGACCAGATTCAGCAAAACAATCGTCAGCTCCATTACCGCATCACCTCCTTGATTCGGTCGATCTTTTTGACATACCCGAGAGTCTCTTCGCTTCGCCGACCGGTGACCTCCGGAAGCGTTCGCTCGATGGACGGCCACAGGTTCGGGCTGAATCCTTTTCGCTTCGCCTTTTTCTGGGCTTTCAAGATGTTTCCGCGGCCGGCGTTGTAAGAGCCGAACATGAACCGGACCCGGTCTTGGAGCGGCCTTTCGGCCTTCCAGAGATTCCACAGCTGCCGATCGTAGTAGATGCCCGCCGCGATGTTCCATCGGGGCTGCATGCGGCTGCCCTTGATGGTAGGGTTTTTTTCGACGATCTCCTCGAAGGTCCGGGGCATGATCTGCATGATGCCGGCAGCGCCCACATGGGAGCGGGCCTCCGGTTTCAGACGCGATTCGGCCACAGCCTGGGCCTTAAAAATCCGCCAGTCGAACCCCGGGCCGAAAAACCGCTTCGTGTATTTGGAAAAGTACGGGTCGAATCTTTTCACTTCGTTGTACCGCTCGAAGGCGAAAAGGGGCGGGGCGGCTGCCGTCACGACAAAGGCGCACAACAAAAACGGCAGAAAGAGGCGATGGATCGGAAACGATTTCATGGCAGATCCCCGGATATCATTCTTCTTTGCAAGAAAGTGTTGGAATTCTACGGGAATAGCCCAATCGTGTCAAACGGCGCCCCGCCTCAGGTCGGCGTGGCGCTCTTGGGATTCTGGGGTTGGACCATCTGGGATTCTGGGGTCAGTCCATCGCAAGCATTCAATATAATAAAGAATGTCGTCTAAATATGCCTTGTATTTGGCTCTATATCCTCATTTTCGGGGTCAAAAAGCTCATTATAGGAAACCACCGGCTCCCGCAATTCCATTCCCCCGGCCAATGGTCGTTTCCTTCTCCCCAAAGCACGAAAGGACAACCGCTGATGAACGGTCTCAACGAATGCGCTACTGCCAACGGCAATGCTTTCGGTCCAATGGTAAAGCCACTGCAGCCAGCGATGGCGGTCCTTCCGGAAACGAAGGAGAAATTCCCGTTTGTGGCACCGGCCTGTCGGGTCGAAGCCAACGGCGAAGCCTGATGGGTGATGTGCCAAATGAAGCCGGGAATGTAGTGGCGACTGGCTCTGGCCATGGAGGGAATCCGAATCCGGTGGTTCAAGAACTCATGGGCCACGCCGACGTCAAGACCACCGAAATCTACACGAGGGCGTTTTTTCTTGAAAAACCCTCCGCGTCTCTGCGTCTCTGCGCGAGAATCTATACTGCAGCCTGGCTACTTTTTCTCGATCGTTCCCCCGGCCCGGTCCACGGCGGCCTTTTCGAATTTCTCCTGAAAGCCCGGGGAATAGTTCTGATACTGCGGTATCGGGTAGCGCAGCCCCGCGGCATGGGTCTTTTCAAGGCCCTCGACCAGGAGGCCGAGCTTTTCCCCGGGGCAGGAGAACATGACCTCGTGATCCTGGGCTCCGCCCCAGACGCGGTCGCCGTTTCCCAGGGTGACATACTGGGGCTTTTTTGTTTTGATGGTTTTGGTCACCCCTTCGTGGCAGGAGCCGACCCTTCCTGCCGCGCTGAATTCCAGCACGCCCCCTTCCATGAGCAGGTATCCCTTAAAATTCTGGCAGACGAAGTTCTGCAACCCCATGTCCCGGGAAGGTCGTTTGTATTCGGGCTCAAGTTCGGCTTCCGATGTGATCCGCTTTACCGCCAGAGGAAAGGTTGCCGGCCGGATCAGCGCTTCGATCCGCTCTCCGTAGTTTCTGTATTTATCCAGTTCTGCGGCCACTGAAACCTCCAGTCGTTTTTGATGAAATTTTCCTGCATTGATGTCAGCCCTGCCGGATAGCCGGATCGATTCAAGATTCAAAACCAGGTTCAAGATTGATGAAATCGTAAAAAGTGCCCGAAGCGTCATTCCGGGCTTGACCCGGAATCCAGAACTTATCGAAATCACTGGATTCCCGCTTTCGCGGGAATGACGAAAAAAGAGAAATTCGGACTTTTTACGAAACC